>JAAVEB010000013.1 GCA_014801525.1 Bacteroides sp. | reverse complement strand
TTAGTGCGACTGAAAAAAGTAACTTTGCCGGTTTCTACCGTTTTTTTATAAGCTTCCTCATTCATGAATCCCACCATGAGCACATTTTTGGTGCGCGGGTCCTGAATGACTGCCGGAACAAGTCCGTTCAGCTTAGTGTAGTCCAAATTTGCCATAATTATATTCTTACATTAATATTTTTTTCACGAAGATAAGATTTTAATTCCTTAATTCCGATTTCATTGAAATGGAAAATGCTTGCCGCAAGAGCCGCATCAGCCTTGCCGGCGGAAAACACGTCATAAAAATGGGACAACTCCCCCGCTCCTCCCGAAGCAATAACGGGTATAGACAGAGTTTCATGAAGGCGCAACAGGGATTCGCAAGCAAACCCGGTTTTAACGCCGTCGTGATTCATGCTTGTGAAGAGAATTTCGCCGGCACCGCGCTCCTGAGCTTCATGCGCCCATTCAAGGAGATGGCGCCCAGTGGGGATTCTGCCGCCATTTAGGAAGCAGGTCCACTCGCCATTTTCCAACTTGGCATCGATAGCCACGACGCATACCTGGGAGCCAAAACGCGCGGCAATTTCATCGATCAGTCCCGGATTTTTTATCGCGGCGGAATTAATCGAGATTTTGTCGGCTCCGGCATTCAGTAATTTTTCGACATCTTCGACCTGGTTGATGCCGCCGCCGACAGTAAACGGAATGCTTATGTTTGCGGCAACGCGTCTTACAAGATCAATGAATGTCTTTCGCCCGTCATGGGAAGCTGTTATGTCGAGATATACGAGCTCGTCGGCTCCGTCGCGGCTATATTTGCGTCCAAGCTCCACCGGGTCGCCAGCCTCACGGAAATTCACAAAATTGACACCCTTGACAGTCGTGCCGTCTTTGACATCAAGACATGGTATAATACGTTTGGCAAGCATGTTATTTCTGCATATTAAAATTTTCCATCTGCTTAAGCGTTATTCTCCCCTCGTAGATAGCTTTTCCCACGATAACGGCGGGAATGCCGGCATCGTCAAGGGCAATGACATCGTCAATGTTGCCCACTCCCCCGCTGGCAATCAGATATAGAGCGGGAAATTTAGCCAAAATCTTTTTATAGAGTTCTATCGACGGACCGCCAAGGGTGCCATCGACATTGATATCGGTCGATATTATCTGGGTGGCGCCGTTATCCACGTATTCGGAAATGAAGTCCATGATGTCCCAATCGGAATCATGCATCCATCCGGAGGTGGATATTTTTCCATTTCGGGCATCGGCGCCGATGATGACAACTTCGTTGCCATAGCTCTTCAACCATTCAAGGGAAAGTGCCGGATCTTTCACGGCAATACTTCCGAGAGTCACTTTTGCGGCTCCGTAGTCCAATGCCTGACGTATGTCCCGGTCATGTTTAATGCCCCCGCCGAAATCAATCGTCAGCGAGGTTGCCACGGCTATTTTTTCAAGAGTGAGATGATTGACTATATGGCTTGACTTGGCGCCGTCAAGATCAACGACATGGAGTTTCGAACATCCGGCGTCCTCATAAGCTTTCGCTATGTCGACAGGATTGCCCGAATAGACTTTCGCGCTTGAATAATCGCCTTTGGTGAGCCTGACGCACTTGCCGTCTATAATGTCGATCGCAGGAATAATCTCGGTCATATCTCCAGAAAGTTTTTAATTATCGACTCGCCGACATCCCCGCTTTTCTCGGGATGGAACTGGGTGGCATAAAAATTGTCTTTTTTCAGCGAGGCGCTGAAAGGAGTGACGTATTCAGTCACCGCCGTGGTGTAAGGATTGACGGGCACATAGTAACTGTGGACATAGTAGACGTAGTCACCGTCACATTTTAAAGGAATGACTCCTGAACCGGAGGTTATTTTAACGGTGTTCCAACCCATGTGGGGCACCTTAAATTCGGGATTGTCAGACCGGAAGCGCAGGACATCGGCGTCAAAAACGCCAAGGCAATCAGTGTCGCCCTCCATCGAGTGGCGGCACAGGAGCTGCTGCCCGATACAGATGCCAAGCACGGGGCATTTGAGCGACAGAATGACTTCGTCAAGATGACGTGAACGAAGGTAGTCCATAGCCGCGCGGGCTTCTCCCACTCCGGGGAATATAACTTTATCGGCGGCACGCAGTTTCAACGGATCGTCAGTTATTTCAGCCTCAGTTCCAAGCCGATTCAAAGCCGACAGTACGGAATAGTTATTTCCGGCATTGTATTTAATGATTGCAACTCCCATCGTATTAACTGAAAACTATAGTCTTGTTGTCGAAAGTCAGAATCTTGCGCTGGATATGCTTTTCTACCGCACGAGAAAGGACGATTTTTTCCAAATCGCGCCCTTTGTGGACAAGATCCTGAATGGTGTCCTTGTGGGTGACTCTGACAATATCCTGCTCGATAATGGGACCGGCGTCAAGATCGGGTGTCACATAATGGCTTGTCGCTCCGATGAGTTTCACTCCGCGCTCATAGGCGGCATGATAAGGCTTGGCGCCAACAAATGCCGGGAGAAAAGAATGATGTATATTAATAATGTGGCACGGATAACGCTTTATGAACTCTTCGGAAAGAACCTGCATATAACGCGCGAGGACAATGAAATCGATTTTGTAGGAGTCGAGAATCTCAAACTCTTTTTTTTCCATTTCCGCCCTATTGTCGCGGGTGACGGGAACCACTTCAAACGGAATATTGAACTTTTCAGCGGCATCGGCGAGGTCAGGGTGATTGCTTATTATCACCGGAATTTCGACATCCCATTCTCCGGAAACATACCTTGCGAGCATGTCATAGAGGCAGTGGGACATTTTGCTGACAAAGATAGCCATGCGCTGAGGCACATCGGAAAATTTAAGCGAATAGGTAAGGTTATATTTTCCGCCATAAAGGATGCGGAAATATTCGCCTATTTTATCCTTGGGGATGATGAAGTTGTCCAAATCCCACTCCACTCTCATATAAAACACACCGTTCACCTTGTCCACATACTGGTCAAGGTAAACGATGTTTCCTCCATTCACGTTGATAAATTCAGTGATAACCGCTATAATACCCGGCTGATCAGGACAGTGCATCAGCAGAATCGCAGTGTTCTTTTTTTTCTGTTCAGTTATAGACATCATTCAACAAGCTTAATATGTTTATGGATCAATTACCCATTTCAGAGAGGAATTTTATGCGCATGAGCCTTATTTCTTCCTCGCTGTATTCATTTCCAAGTTCTTCAAAAGCGGACTTGAGGTCGTCGCTCTCGCTCTCTTTGAAATACTCGAAAATGTCGTCCTGACGCTCATCGTCCATTATCTCGTCAAGGAAGTAATTGATGCTGATTTTCGTGCCTGAATAGACGATAGCTTCTATCTCGTCCAAGAGTTCATTGAATTCCAAGCCCTTGCTTTCGGCAAGAGAATCAAGCGGAATTTTACGGTCAATGCCCTGAATGATAGATATTTTCAGCTTGCTCTTGTTTGCCACGCTTCTCACCCTCAAATCTTCGGGACGTTCAATCTCGTTCTCTTCGACATGAGTTTTGATAACCTTAATGAAGTCATCGCCATAGCGTTTCGCTTTGCCGGCTCCTACACCGGGAATGTTCTGAAGCTCTTCTATCGTAATCGGATAGGTGGTAGCCATAGCTTCAAGCGAAGAATCCTGGAAAATAACATAGGTCGGTAATTCCAGACGTTTCGCTATCTTCTTTCGCAAATCCTTCAGGATGTTATAAAGTTCAGGATCGACCGCGCATGAGGCCCCGCTCTTCAGCACTAATTCTTCCTCTTCTTCGTTAAAATCATTATCCTCCACGATTTTGAACGAAACGGGCTTTTTCTCAAAACCTTTGCCCTTTTGGGTGACCTTCAAAAGTCCGAAATTTTCAATGTCACGGTCCAAATATCCTGCAATTATCGCCTGGCGAATCACCGTATTCAAGGTTTTCGCATCACTTCCTTGCAGACATCCGAACACTTCCAGTTCATCTTGATTATATGACTTTACGGTCGCAGTATTCTTGCCCAGCAGGACATCAATGACCTGCTCAGCTTTAAATTTTTCCTTGAGTGCTGTAACAGTTTCAATGACAGCACAAAGTTCATCTTTTGCTTCCACTTGTTTTTTAGGATTTAAACAATTGTCACAATTCCCGCAATTATCTTCGTTGTATTCTTCGCCGAAATAGTGCAGAAGGGATTTTCTGCGGCATATCGATGACTCAGCATAGGCTGTAGTCTCAAGCAGGAGCTGCTTGCCGATTTCTTGTTCGGCAACCGGTTTACCCTGCATGAATTTTTCCATCTTTATCAAGTCCTTATTGGAATAGAAGGCAAGGCAATGACCTTCGCCTTCATCGCGTCCGGCACGTCCGGTTTCCTGATAGTAACCTTCAAGAGATTTCGGAATATCGTAATGAATCACAAACCTCACATCGGGCTTGTCAATGCCCATGCCAAACGCGATTGTCGCCACAATGACATCGACATCTTCCTGGAGAAACGCGTCCTGATTTGCCGAACGGGTGGCAGCATCCATCCCGGCGTGATAAGGAAGGACTCTGATATTATTGATTTTAAGCGTTTCAGCGAGTTCTTCAACCTTTTTGCGGCTCAAGCAGTAGATGATTCCGCTTTTACCGCTGTGGGCTTTAATGAACTTGATGATATCTCTATCAATATTAGCAGTCTTAGACCTTACCTCATAAAAGAGGTTTTTGCGATTGAATGATGATTTGAACACCATCGCATCCTGCATTCCGAGATTTTTTTGAATGTCATGCTGCACTTTAGGGGTTGCAGTGGCAGTCAACGCAATCACCGGGCGGCGGCATATTTCATTGATGATAGGTCTTATTCTTCGATACTCCGGACGAAAATCGTGTCCCCACTCCGATATGCAATGGGCTTCGTCTACAGCGTAGAATGATATAGGAATTGTTTTTAGGAATTCAATATTTTCTTCTTTTGTTAAAGACTCGGGCGCTACGTAGAGCAACTTTGTCTTTTTTGCAATCACATCACTTTTCACCTGATCGACAGCCGCCTTATTCAATGAAGAATTAAGGAAGTGCGCCACGTCATCATGCTCACTGAAATTGCGCATCGCATCGACTTGATTTTTCATCAAGGCTATCAATGGAGAAATCACGATAGCAGTTCCCTCCATCATTAGAGCCGGGAGTTGATAGCACAATGATTTTCCTCCCCCGGTAGGCATCAGGACAAAGATGTCATTTCCCGCCAACAGGCTTGAAATAATCGCCTCTTGATTGCCTTTGAAGGTATCAAATCCGAAATGCTTTTTCAGCTCTTCAGTCAATGCCGTTTTCTGTGTCATGGTGCAGTGCGGTTCAGGTTAATATTTATTTTTCCAATGATTCAAATTCTGATTTTTGCAGTTTTTTAAGCGCGTAATCAGGAGTGATGACGAGTTTCTTTTCATTGGATGACGGGCTGTCAAACATTGAATCAATCATTATCGTCTCCACGATTGAACGGAGTCCACGCGCTCCAAGTTTATATTCAATAGCTTTATCCACAATCAAGTCCAAAGTGGCGTCTTCAAATTCAAGATCAATGCCGTCCATTTTAAACAGCTTGACATATTGACGCACAATGGCATTTTTAGGCTCAGTCAATACTCGTTTTAACGCTTCTCGATCGAGGGGTTCGAGGCTGGTCAATATGGGCAGACGTCCAATTATTTCAGGGATGAGCCCGAATGATTTCAAATCCTGGGGCGCCACGTATTTCAAGAAATTGTCTCGCTTGTAGCGCTGTTTAGCCGGACTTGTCGAATAGCCCACGACATGAGTGTTGAGGCGATGGGCTATTTTCGTTTCGATGCCGTCAAACGCGCCGCCGCATATAAAGAGGATATTCTTGGTATTGACAGGAATCATGCGTTGCTCAGGATGCTTGCGGCCACCTTGGGGCGGAACATTCACCACCGAGCCTTCAAGCAATTTCAAAAGTCCTTGCTGCACCCCTTCGCCGCTTACATCTCGAGTGATGGAGGGGTTGTCTCCTTTTCGAGCAATTTTATCGATTTCGTCGATAAACACAATTCCCCGCTCGGCTTTAGCCACGTCATAGTCAGCGACTTGCAGAAGACGGGTGAGCAAACTTTCAATATCCTCCCCTACGTATCCCGCTTGAGTCAGGACGGTAGCGTCGACAATGGTGAAGGGGACGTCGAGCAGTTTTGCGATGGTTTTAGCAAGCAATGTCTTGCCGGTACCGGTGGGTCCGACAAGAATCACATTGCTTTTTTCGATATCGACATCGTCGTCGTCAGTCTGAGACAGACGCTTGTAGTGGTTGTATACCGCTACCGAGAGATATTTCTTAGCCTCAGTCTGTCCAATGACATACTGGTCAAGAAATTCACAAATCTCCTTAGGCTTTGGAATCTCGCCAAGAGACTCCGCCTTTGCAGAGACACCCTTTCCCGACGCATTTGTCTTGTATTCATTCAGAATCTCACTGATTGATTCCACGCAATAGGAACAAATGTAGGTGTTGGGCTTGTCGGCTGAAGGCACAAGAATCTCAGACATTTCGGCAGGACGTCCGCAGAATGAGCATTTAGCGCTTTCTGTTTTTTTTGCCATATTATTTTAATTAATGAGCAGCTTTTACCAAAACATTGTCAATCATTCCATATTCTTTAGCCTCTTCAGCTGTCATCCAGTAGTCGCGGTCAGAATCGCGTTCCACCTTCTCATAGCTCATGCCTGAATGATTGGCAATGATCGTGTACAATTCTTTTTTCAATTTCTGAATCTCTCTTGCTGTAATCTCAATGTCGGAAGCCTGTCCCTGAGCGCCGCCCATGGGCTGGTGGATCATGACACGCGAATGCTTAAGCGCGAAACGCTTGCCTTTTTCTCCCGAAACGAGCAGAACAGCCGCCATCGAAGCCGCCATACCGGTGCAGATAGTGGCAACATCGCTTGAAATATATTGCATGGTGTCATATATTCCAAGTCCGGCATAAACAGATCCGCCGGGCGAATTGATGTAGATCGAAACATCTTTGCCGGGATCTGACGTGTCAAGATACAACAACTGAGCCTGAATCACATTGGCGGTGTAATCATTGACCTCAGTTCCAAGGAAAATGATGCGATCCATCATAAGACGAGAGAAAACATCCATCTGAGCGACATTCATCTGACGCTCCTCTATAATTGTCGGAGAGATGTAGCTTGAAGTAATATTGGGGATTCCGGCAGCCGCGATGTACTGGTCAAGCGCGAGCCCGTTCATGCCCAAATGCTTTACTGCATAATTTCTAAAATCGTTATTATTCATATTTTCCAATATATAATGTCTAATTTACTATTTCAAAGATACAAAAATAAAATTGTAATTGCGAAATTTTTTATCAATTTTTATATAAGCGAAGAGAGCGACGTGGAAACGCCGCTCTCTTCGCTTATTTGTCAAGAAGGAAATTTACATCTTTGAAGCGAGTTCCTTGAACTCGTCAAGAGACACTTCTTTATTGTCGAGAGTGACGCGCTCTTTGATTGCGTCAAAGAGTTTAGCATCTCCAACTTCCTCGATGATACGCGGACGATAGTTCTTGTCGGCGAGAATGCGCTTAGCATAGTCTTCGAGAGTAGCGTCATCCATGTTGGTCATGCCATACTGGGCGAACTGCATAGCGGCAATCATCTTAGCGTGGTTGATCAGATCCTGCTCTTCAATCTTAATCTGGCAGATGTCTCCGATACGCTCCTTGATGAGCTGCCATTTCAGACCCGGAACCATCTTCTCGTATTCTTCGTTGATGTTTTCGCCGTTAAGCTCGTCATGACGACGCACGAGCCACTTCTTAAGAACTTCGGCGGGAAGTTCCATTTCGCCATACTTTTCAAGCATAGCTTTTTCAGTGTCGGCACGGAACATCATCTCGCTGTTACGCAAAAGCTCATTAGCAATCATGTCCTTAATGCCCGCGCGATATCCGGCTTCATCGGTAACCTTGTCTTTTCCAAGAACATTGTCATAAAGTTCCTGTCCAAGCTCGGCTGGACGCAATACGATAATTTCAGAGATAGCAAATTCGAAATCGCCTTTCACATTTGCGGCTTTCTCCTTGTCGATGCCAAGCATTGATGACAACTCGGTGGGGTTGCCTTCGCAAGTCTTCCAGGGGTTGAACACCACCTTATCGTTGATTTTCTTTCCGGCAAATTTTTCAGCTTCAGCCTTATCCTTGAAGTACATAGGAGCGACAATGCCGTTCAACATCTGAATAGCGTCTTCTGAAGTGTTGACGGTTCCGTCTTCGTTAAGCTCCATGATGGTACCCTTAACCAAAGCGTTGGGTTCCACTTCCTCACCAGGAACCTGAGCGCCGAAACGTTCGCGGAACTTGCCATCTTGCTCGGTTACCATGTCTTCAGTCACCTCGATTGTATAATAAGGAAGTTTAACCTCCTTGTCGAGAGTCACGTTGATTTCCGGAGTCAAAGCCAGTTCATACTGGAAGGTGAAGTCCTTTTCGTTCTTCAGGTCAAGTTCTTTAACTTCAACAGGAATAGGCTCACCAAGCACACCAAGTTTATTTTCGCGGATATAGTTGATAACCGCCTCATATACCTCCTGGTTGATCACATCGCTGGTCACCTGCTTTCCAAAACGGCGATTGAGCTCGCCAGCGGGAACGTGTCCGGGGCGGAATCCGGGAATAGAATGCTTCTTACCTATTTCTTTAAGCTCTTTAGCCACTTTATCCTTATAATCCTGCTCCTGGATGTTGACTGTGAGAACAGCGCTCACATTGTCTTTCTTGTCTAATGTTACATTCATGATGCTATGATTTTTACTAAATTTTCTAAAATCGGACTACAAAATTAGCGTTTAAAATTCATTTACCAACTATTTTTCAATCTAAACATTGCAAAATAAGCAAAATCCGCGCCAATTTTTCCTCTTTACAACAACGCAAACCACATTTTGGGTCAAACAGAACAAAAGAATGATATTTTTTTAGTATTTTTGCATCCTATAATAAATCATCAAATTTACAATATATGGTAGTTTACTTCAAGAAAGGAGCTAATCTTATCATCGCGGTGGAGACTGACCATCGTTTCTCAGAAGAAGAAAGCCAGAAATTGACATGGCTTTTCGGTGGAGCAACTCAATTGTCATCCACGTCTTTAAAAGGACGTTTTGTTGGACCTCGCCGTGAAATGATCACTCCTTGGAGTACAAATGCAGTGGAAATCACCCAGAACATGGGGCTGCAAGGCATTTCCCGAATCGAGGAATTTCATCGCGCAACAGAGGAGTCGCCAGTATTCGACAAAATGTTGCAGCGTGTTTATGAAGGGCTGAACAGCCGAGTGTTCACTGTCGACAAAACTCCGGATCCCATCGTATATATAGATGATATCTCCGAGTATAACAAGAAAGAGGGACTTGCTCTAAGCGCAGAAGAGGAGCAATACCTGCGCGATTTGAGCAAAAAGCTCGGACGCCCGTTGACCGACAGCGAGGTTTTCGGTTTCTCACAGGTTAATTCAGAGCATTGCCGTCACAAAATATTCAACGGAACTTTCATAATCGACGGAGAGGAAAAGCCTCTTTCGCTATTCAAGCTTATCAAGAAAACATCGCAGGTCAACCCCAACAGCCTCGTATCAGCCTACAAAGATAATGTAGCGTTCGTCAAAGGCCCGAAGGTTGACCAATTTTATCCCATAAATCCTGACAAGCCTGACTACTTCGAGGTTAAAGATGTGAATACGGTAATTTCACTGAAAGCGGAAACTCATAATTTCCCGACCACGGTGGAACCGTTTAACGGCGCGGCAACCGGAACGGGCGGAGAAATCCGCGACCGCCTTGGCGGAGGCAAGGCAAGCCTACCCATCGCCGGTACAGCCGTCTACATGACATCTTATCCGCGCATGTCGCCGGAACATCGCTGGGAACTTATGATGGATCCGCGCGCATGGCTCTACCAGACTCCTTGTGACATTCTTATCAAGGCATCAAACGGAGCTTCGGACTTCGGTAACAAATTCGGACAACCGCTTATCTGCGGCTCTCTTCTCACATTCGAGCATGAGGAAAACAACAAGAAATATGCCTACGACAAGGTTATAATGCTTGCCGGAGGTGTTGGTTTTGCAGCTAAGAAGGACGCCATAAAGGGTGTTCCTGAAGCCGGTGAAAAAGTTGTTGTGATGGGTGGTGACAACTACCGAATCGGAATGGGAGGCGGCGCAGTGTCATCAGTAGAAACAGGTCAGTATGACAATTCGATTGAATTGAACGCTGTTCAGCGAGCCAATCCCGAAATGCAGAAGCGCGTGAGCAACGTGATTCGCGCTCTCGCAGAAAGCGATTCCAACCCCATCGTTTCAATCCACGACCACGGAGCCGGAGGTCATCTCAACGCGCTTTCAGAGTTGGTCGAAGCGACCGGCGGAAAAATCGAAATCGGCGCGCTGCCTATCGGCGACAAGACTCTATCGGCTAAAGAAATCGTAGGTAATGAAAGCCAGGAGCGAATGGGAATGGTGATCGATGAAAAGGATATTGAATATGTTAAACGCATCGCTGACCGTGAACGCGCTCCGTTCTATGTGGTTGGAGAAACTACCGGCGATGACCGATTCGTGTTCGAGCAACCCGACGGCATCAAACCTATAGACCTTGCAATGGCTGACATGTTTGGCAACTCGCCCAAAACTGTCATGACCGACAGCACTGTAACCCTCACATATAAAGATGTAGAATATGACGCATCAAAAATCGAGGATTATCTAAGAGACGTGTTGAGCCTTGAAGCCGTTGCTTGTAAGGACTGGCTCACTAACAAAGTGGACCGTTCAGTGACCGGCAAAATAGCCCGTCAGCAGTGCCAGGGTGAAATTCAGCTTCCATTGAGCGACTGTGGAGTTGTTTCGCTTGACTACAAAGGTAAAGCAGGTATTGCGACCTCAATAGGCCATGCACCTCAGGTGGCGCTTGTGGATTCAGCTAAAGGCTCGGTAATTGCCGTGGCAGAATCATTGACCAATATCGTAATGGCTCCGCTTGCCGAAGGTCTTAAGAGCGTTTCGCTAAGCGCTAACTGGATGTGGCCTTGCAAAAATGCCGGTGAAGATGCCGCTCTCTACAGAGCAGTGGAAGCGTGCAGCGATTTCGCCTGCGCGTTAGGAATCAACATTCCCACCGGAAAAGACAGCCTTTCGATGACTCAAAAATATGGCGACGATAAGGTTTTCGCTCCCGGCACTGTCATTATTTCTGCCGCAGGAGAAGTGAGCAACGTGCGCCACACCGTGTCACCGGTTCTTCAAAACAAAGAATCTAACCTATATTATATAGATTTCAGCGGCGACGCGCTTAAACTTGGAGGCTCGGCATTGGCACAGTCACTCAACCGACTCGGCAATGACGCGCCAACGGTAACCTCCCCCGAACAATTCGCAAAAACCTTCAACGCAGTTCAGAAACTCGTCAAGAACAGATCGCTGCTTGCGGCACACGACGTGTCGGCAGGAGGTCTCGTGACCACTCTTCTTGAGATGGCATTTGCCAATACTAACGGAGGTATTGAATTTGACGCAGATTCTTTTGCCGCTCTCGGCGAGAAGGATCTTGTCAAAATCTTGTTTGCCGAAAATCCCGCGCTTGTCATCCAAGTTTCAACTTCAAAATGCGAGAAAGTGGAGGATGCGCTCACCACTGCCGGCGCCCGTTTCTGCAAAATAGGAACAGTGTCAGATGAACGCACTCTTCTTATCAAGCACAATGACGGTGAAAAGATGCTATTCATCGATTATCTCCGTGATGTGTGGTTCCGCTCATCTTATCTTCTTGATGCGGTGCAAAGCGGAGAGAAATGCGCCGCGCTGCGTTTTGAAAACTACAAGAAGCAGCCCATCCGTTATCGTTTCCCGTCAAATTTCAAGGGTTCATTGAAGTCTCGATGCCTATCATTGCGTCGTGACGGCAAGTCAGGCGTACGCGCGGCTATCATTCGTGAAAAAGGCGTGAACGGCGACCGAGAGATGGCATATTCGCTCTATCTTGCAGGATTTGACGTGAAGGATGTTCACATGACCGACTTGATGAGCGGCAGAGAAACGCTTGACGATGTGAACATGATAGTATTCTGCGGCGGATTCTCAAATTCCGACGTGCTTGGATCGGCAAAAGGATGGGCGAGCGGCTTCCTTTGGAATGACAACGCAAAGAACACGCTTGAACGCTTCTATAAGAGAAACGACACATTGAGCCTCGGTATCTGCAACGGTTGCCAGTTGATGATCGAGCTTAACCTCATTAATCCTGAGCATCCCAAGAAGACTACAATGGAGCACAACGTGTCACACAAATTTGAGTCTCAGTTCCTCGGAGTGACCATTCCTAAAAACGACTCCGTAATGTTTGGCTCTTTGTCGGGAAGCAAACTCGGAATATGGGTAGCCCACGGAGAAGGCAGATTCAATTTGCCGATGTCGCTTGACAGCTATAATGTGGTGGCAAAATATAATTATGCCGCCTATCCGGGCAATCCCAACGGCTCCCGCGCATCTGTAGCCGGTATAGCATCTGCCGACGGACGTCATCTTGCCATGATGCCCCACTTGGAACGAGCAATCTTCCCGTGGCAGTGCGGATATTATCCCGAAACACGCCGTCAGGAGGATGTGACTCCATGGATTGACGCATTTGTCAATGCCCGCAAATGGATTGAAAACAAAACTAACAACAAATAATAATATTGGATAAATATATTCGGTATGGGAGGATTTTTTGGAGTTGCTAAGCACGATGAGTGCATTAACGAGCTCTTTTATGGGGTTGACTACAATTCCCACATGGGAACAAAAAGAGCCGGAATCGCTACGTGCAACAACGGAGTATTCACAAGATCTATACACAATATCGAGAACTCTTATTTCAGATCAAAATTTGAAAACGATCTGAAAGACTTTTCCGGAACAAAAGGCATCGGTGTCATAAGCGACACCGATGCTCAACCGATAATCGTCAACTGCCACCTCGGCAAATTCGCTATTGTGACCGTGGGCAGAATCAACAATATCGGCGAACTTGAAAAGGAACTGCTTGCGAAGGGACATCATTTTTGTGAACACAGCTATGATATAATAAACCCCACCGAGATGATCGCCGCGCTTATATGCGAGGGCGCAGACTATGTCACCGGCATCAACAATGTCTACAACAGAGTGAAAGGCTCCTGTTCGATGCTGCTTCTCACAGAAGACTGCATAATAGCGGCACGCGACAAACTCGGACGCACACCTATAATAATAGGAAAGAAGGATGGAGCTCATGCGATAACAAGCGAAACCTGCGCGTTTCCAAATCTTGACTACGATATTTGCTATAACGTCGGTCCTGCCGAAATCGTGAAAGTCACAGCCGACTCGATCGAGCAGCTGAAGGCTCCTGGAGAGAAAATGCAGATTTGCTCATTTTTGTGGGTGTACTACGGTTATCCCGTTTGTGAATACGAAAACAGAAATGTTGACAAAATGCGTTATGACGCAGGATTGAAAATGGGAGAANCCGATGAAACGGAAGTGGATTTCGTGAGCGGCGTTCCCGATTCAGGTATCGGAATGGCTCTCGGCTATTCACAAGGCAAAAAGATACCCTATCAGCGCGGTCTGGTCAAGTATACCCCCACCTGGCCGAGAAGTTTCACTCCAAGCTCTCAGGAACGCCGTGAGCTCGTAGCGAAAATGAAGCTGATTCCCAACAAGGCACTTCTCAACGGTAAGCGCGTCATTTTCTGTGACGACTCCATTGTGAGAGGCACTCAGCTTCGCGACAATGTGAAAGGCTTGTTTGACTGTGGTGTAAAGGAAGCGCATATACGCATAAGCTGTCCTCCCCTCATTTATCCATGTCACTACATTAATTTCACCGCATCAAAAAGCGAAATGGAATTAATCACCCGCCGTGTGATAAAAGAGCTTGAAGGGGACCCAAACAAGGATCTTGCCGAATATTCTACCACCGACTCACCTAAATATTGCGCCATGGTGGAGAAGATCAGAGAGAAACTTGGACTCACTTCGTTAAAATTCAACTCAATCGAGACTATAATTGAAGCGATAGGGTTGCCAAAGGATAAAGTTTGCACACATTGTTTTGACGGAACGAGTTTTGATTAACTATAATTTGTCAAAATTCAAATAAAAGTTTATCTTTGTGTGACTTAATTTTTTAATAGACTTAATCATAAACAAACATCTAATATCTTTAATCATGAGTTTAAACATCATCGTTCTTGCAAAACAAGTGCCTGACACTCGTAATGTGGGTAAAGATGCAATGAAAGAGGATGGCACAATAAACCGTGCCGCTCTGCCGGCGATTTTCAATCCTGAGGATTTGAATGCCCTTGAACAGGCGTTGAGACTTAAGGATGCCAATCCCGGATCAACCATCACTTTGCTTACAATGGGACTCCCCCGCGCTTCAGAAATTATTCGCGAGGCAATCTACCGCGGAGCTGATACNGGAATCGTCCTTACCGACCGTGTTCTCGGTGGAGCAGACACCCTTGCTACATCATATTCTTTGGCACAGGCTGTGAAAAAATTCGGCAAATTTGACATCATCCTTGGCGGCCGTCAGGCAATTGANGGAGACACAGCACAGGTAGGTCCTCAGATTGCGGAAAAACTTGGCATTCCTCAGGTAACTTATGCCGAGGAAATACTTGATTTGAAAGATGGCAAGGTCACTGTTAAACGCCGCCTTGAAAATGGTGTTGAAACTGTAGTGGCTCCGCTACCTTGCGTAGTCACCGTCAACGGTTCGGCAGCAGAATGCCGTCCTCGCAACGCACGCCGCATTCAAAAATACAAATATGCGGTTTCTCCGAGTGAGAAAGAAAAACTTTCTGACGAGATGAAGGCTATCGTTGAAAAGCGTCCTTATCTCAATCTTCAGGAGTGGAGCGCATCATACGTAGACGCTGANCCCGAACAAATCGGACTTCCCGGCTCGCCTACCAAGGTTAAGGCTATTGAAAATGTGGTGTTCACAGCAAAAGAGAGCCGCACTATCGAAAATAGCGACGAACAACTCGAAGACTTGATCAAAGAACTAATCGCCAACCACACTATCGGCTAATCATCCAAATAAGAAAATCATGACTGACAAAAATAATCTTATCGTATATTGTGAGTACGAGGATGGCAAAGTAGCCGACGTGAGCCTCGAACTTCTCACTAAAGGGCGCGTGCTCGCTGATAAACTCGGAGTAAAACTCGAAGCAGTTGTTATCGGTGACAATCTCGACAAAATCGAAGAACAGATTTTTCCCTATGGCGTTGATGTAGTTTACAAGGTAGAAGACAAACGTCTTTATCCNTACACTTCCAACCCCCACTCTTCAGTGCTTATCAACCTCTTTAAGGAGATTGAGCCTCAGATTTGCCTGATGGGCGCGACCTGCATAGGACGCGANCTCGGTCCTCGAGTGTCTTCATGCCTGCATAGCGGTCTTACCGCCGACTGNACCGCNCTTGAGATTGGCGACCATAAGGATCCTAAAACNGGAAAAGAATACACTGACCTGTTATACCAGATTCGCCCCGCATTCGGAGGTAATATCGTGGCAACCATCGTCAATCCGGAATGCCGTCCTCAGATGGCTACAGTGCGCGAGGGTGTGATGAAGAAAGAAGTTAAAGATNCGGCTTATAAAGGCGAGGTGATAAATCTTAAGGCTGACGACTATGTTAAACCTGAGGATTTTNTCGTTGAAATCATTGACCGCCATATCGAGAAGTCGAAAGTCAATATCAAGAATTCTCCGATNATCGTTGCCGGCGGATATGGAATGGGAAGCAAAGAAGGTTTCGACATGCTCTTTGATCTCGCCAATACTCTTGGAGGAGAAGTTGGCGCTTCGCGTGCCGCTGTCGACGCAGGATTTGCTGAACATGACCGCCAGATTGGTCAAACCGGAGTCACCGTACGTCCGAAACTTTACATTGCTTGCGGTATCTCGGGACAAATCCAGCACATCGCAGGTATGCAGGAAAGCGCTATTATCATTTCGATAAACAATGATCCCAACGCTCCTATCAACACTATAGCCGATTATGTAATTACCGGCAATGTTGAAGATATTGTGCCTAAGTTGATCAAGTATTACAAGAAAAATTCAAAATAACCTTGACGATACTTGTTTGACGATTTTTAATTAGAAATAAAAAGATTACAAAATGGCTAATTTTTATAATGATAACCCCGATCTGAAGCATCATCTCACCCATCCATTGATGCAACGGATTATCGAATTGAAAGAGCGCAATTACTCTGATGCCGAAAAATATGACTACGCTCCGTTGAATTTTGAGGATGCAATGGATTCATACGAAAAGGTTCTTGAAATTGCAGGTGAAATCAGCGGCGATATCGTAGCGCCTAATGCAGAAAGCGTAGACCATGAGGGTCCTCATGTGGTAGACGGACATGTAGAATATGCGGAGGGCACTAAGAAAAATCTTGACGCTCTCGTTAAAGCCGGTCTCATGGGTATTTCTCTCCCCCGTCGATATAACGGACTCAACTTCTCTTTGGTTCCTTATATCATGGCTGCCGACATGGTGAGCCGCGCCGATGCCGGATTCGTAAATATCTGGGGTCTTCAGGACTGTGCCGAGACTATCTATGAATTTGCCGACGAAGATCAGCGCAGCCGATTCTTGCCTCGCGTGTGTGCCGGCGAGACTATGGCTATGGACTTGACAGAGCCCGACGCAGGTAGCGACTTGCAGGCGGTGATGCTCAAAGCGACTCCCGACGAAGAAAATGGATGCTGGCGCCTTAACGGTGTCAAGCGTTTCATCACCAACGGTGACGGTCATATCGCTCTCGTGCTCGCACGAAGCGAAGACGGCACTCATGACGGCCGCGGATTGTCGATGTTCATCTATGACAAAAATGACGGAGGCGTTACTGTGCGCCGCATCGAAAATAAGATGGGTATCAAGGGCTCNCCTACCTGTGAGCTTGTATTCAAAAATGCCAAAGCAGAACTTTGCGGTTCCCGCAAGCTCGGTCTGATCAAGTATGTGATGGCTCTTATGAACGGCGCGCGTCTTGGTATCGCCGCACAGTCAGTCGGCGTGTCGGAAGCAGCCTATCGCGAGGCGTTGTCTTATGCCCGCGACCGTAAGCAATTCGGTAAAGCAATCATTGAATTCCCGGCTGTGTTCGAAATGCTTTCAATAATGAAAGCGAAACTCGACGCATCACGTTCGCTTCTCTATGAGACTACTCGTTTTGTAGACATGTATAAGACATGGGAAGATATCGAGCGCGAGCGCAAGCTTGAAAAAGAAGAGAAGGCGGAAATGAAATATTATTCAAAACTTGCCGACGCTTTCACTCCGCTCGCTAAAGGAATGGGCAGCGAATATTGCAACCAGAATGCTTATGACGCAGTGCAGGTTCACGGAGGTTCAGGTTTCATGAAGGATTATGCCTGCGAGCGTATATATCGTGACGCGCGTATCACATCAATCTATGAAGGAACCACTCAGCTTCAGGTTGTCGCAGCAATACGCCACGTCACCACAGGCACTTATCTCAGCCGCATGAACGAATATGCTCAAATGGAAATTGCCGAAGCCTATAAGCCGCTTCGCGACAAGTTGGTTGAGCTGACCGCAGTTTACTCAGCAGCTGTAGAAAAGGTGACTTCAGCAAAAGATTCAGAATATCTTGACATGATGGCTCGCCGCCTTGTCGAGATTGCCGGAAACATAATCATGAGCTATCTCCTTATCCTGGATGCAACACGCAATGAAAGTTTTGATGCATCGGCACGCGTATATTTCAACATGGCTCAGGCTGAAGTTTTGAAACACGCATCTTTCATCGACAAATTTGACACCGAATCTATCAAGTACTATAAGAAGGCTTAATAAATCTCGGTAGATCGAAAATAAGCAGCCCCGAGTGAAATAAATCGCTCGGGGCTCATTAATTAAAACGCATAACTAAAAGATAATTATGGAACAATACGATGCGTCAATCAGCGGGTTAATGAATTTTCTGGATTCAAGCGTGTGCAATTTTTTTGCGGTAGACACTCTTTGTCAAATTTTGGTTGAAGAAGGATTCATCTATTTAGACCCCAAAAAGCGTTGGGAGCTCGTTCCCGGAGGAAAGTATTTCATTACGAAGAACGACTCGGCTCTTTTCGCATTTATAGTAGGAGAAGGAACCGCTGCCGACGGATATAAGATAATCTCAGCCCACAGCGATTCCCCGGGTTTCCGAATAAAGCCTAATTGCGAAATACTTTGCGATGGGAATATAGTGAAACTTAACACTGAAGTTTATGGAGGTCCTATATTATATACTTGGTTTGACCGTCCGTTGTCAATAGCCGGTAGAGTCATTGTCAGAGGAAATAATCCGCTGGCTCCTGAAACCCGTCTTGTGAAATGGGAACAGCCCCTGCTCACAATCCCCCATCTTGCCATTCACTTCAACCGCGCGGTCAATGAGGGCAATCCTCTTTCAAAACAAAAGGACATGCTGCCCGTGCTTGGAAAAATCGAGGATAAAAGCATGGTGAAGAATTTGGTACTCAACATGGTTGCCGAAAAACTCGAAGTGGATGAAGAGGAGATTCTCGACTATGACCTGTCGCTATATGACACCACTAAGGCGACCATCGTAGGGCTTAACAACGATTTCATCACTTCAGGGAGGCTTGACGACCTCTCGATGGTTCATGCAGCGGTCAATGCGCTTCTTGCTTCTGAAGAAGGGCAGAAAATGACCAAGGTGATGGCGATTTTTGACAATGAGGAAACCGGATCAGGAACAAAGCAAGGAGCAGCATCTCCCGTGCTTATGAATCTGCTGAAAAGAATAAACTCCCAGCTTGGCGGCGACGAAGAAGATTATCTTCGAGCCATTGACAACTCATTCATGATTTCGGCAGACAATGCTCATGGAGTGCATCCAAACTATGCAGAGAAACAGGATCCGACAAATCACCCGGTTTTGGGCGGAGGTCCGGTAATCAAGATAAATGCCAATTGCAAGTATATGACCGACGCTGATTCCGCAGCCGTATTCAAAACTATTTGCGAAAAGGTTGGAGTGCCTTGTCAGTATTTCGTCAATCATTCAGACGTTGCCGGAGGTTCAACTCTGGGCAACATACTCACCGCTCAGATAGATTTGCGCGGAGTCGATATGGGAGCGGCTTTATGGGCGATGCATTCGGTGAGGGAAACCGCATCGGTGAAAGATCATCTCTATACAATAAAAGCATTTACAGCTTTCTATGATATTTGAATTTATATAGCGAAAAAAATAGCAGCGTTTTTTTGTTTCGCTGCTATTTTTTTTTGCTGAATTTTAGGGTTTCTTATTTGGATCACAAGTCAATCCAACCCCAAGTTTATTAAAAATTTTGCGGTCAACCTCTCCGAGCATCACAGTGGAGTGAACCTGACATCCGGCAAGCTCAGGCAATTTCTCTAACGCCTTGCGACAATTTTCATTGTGAGGGCTTAATACAGAAAGCGCCACGAGGACTTCGTCGGTGTGCAGACGCGGATTATGTCCGCGAAGATAATTTATTTTAGTGAACTGAATAGGCTCTATCATGTGCTGAGGTATCAATTTCTCAGCATGATCTATATTGGCAAGATGCTTGATTGCGTTCAATATCAGCGCGGCGCTTGGACCAAGCAATTCGCTTGTTTCAGCCGTGATGATCGTGCCATCGGAGAGCTCGATTGCAGAACATGGCAATCCGCTTCGTTCCGCTCTCTCCTTTGCCGCAGTAACAGGTTTACGATATGCCGGCGTGATTTTTGCCTGCTTCATCAACAGCGCGATTTTATTCACCTCGCTGTCATTGCAAGCTCCTTGCGCCAATTGGTTCAGAGCGGTGTAATATCGCCGAATTATTTCGTCCTTCGACGCGTTACAACACACTTCGTCGTTATCGATGCAGAATCCCACCATATTTACCCCCATGTCGGTCGGCGACTTATAAGGATTTTCGCCATAAATTCCCTCAAACAATGCGTTGAGCACAGGGAAAATTTCAATGTCGCGGTTGTAATTGATGGCAGTTTTTCCATATGCTTCAAGATGGAACGGATCAATCATGTTCACATCGTTGAGATCGGCAGTCGCNGCCTCATATGCGATATTCACCGGATGCTTTAAGGGCAAGCTCCACACGGGGAATGTTTCAAACTTAGCATATCCAGCCTCAATGCCGCGCTTGTTCTCATTATAAAGCTGGCTAAGGCATACCGCCATTTTTCCACTACCCGGNCCCGGAGCGGTAACGATTACCAACGGGCGTGAGGTCTCGACATAGTCGTTTCTTCCGAAACCTTCATCTGATGCAATCAAATCGACATTTGTGGGATAGCCGTCAATCAGATAATGGACATAAGTCACTATGCCAAGACGTTCAAGACGTTTACGGAAGTTATCGGCGCTGCTTTGCCCGTTATAATGCGTTATAACGACCGACCCTACCATAAAACCTCGATTTTGGAACTCAGTACGCAATCTAAGGACATCCATNTCATAGGTGATACCCAAATCTTGTCTCACCTTGTTTTTTTCAATGTCCACCGCACTAATCACAATCACAATCTCAGCTTGGTCGCTTAATTGACTCAACATTCTGAGCTTACTGTCGGGTTGGAAGCCAGGCAGTACACGGCTCGCATGATGATCGTCAAAAAGTTTGCCGCCAAGTTCGAGATAAAGTTTGTTTCCGAACTTAGAGATGCGCTCTTTTATATGNTCGGACTGAATCTTGAGATATTTCTCGTTATCAAAACCATATTCCATAACGGATTACAAAGTTAGCGCNTTTNGTCGATTTTTGCAATCAATCGCGTTATTTTTCAGCTTTAGCCNATACNAACCAACACATTATTTTAGAATCTCATATTTTTCATATATCTTTGTATGATAATTGTACAATCGTTTATACAAAATATTTAATTGAATCATGAACAACAAATTGTGCTATTCCGCACTGTTGGGTACCGCGCTGTTACTGACCGGTTGCGGTAAAAAAATGAATCAGTTCCAGGCTGATTATTTCAAAGTCAACCCGAATCCCCTGGAAGTAGTCGGCGACAAAGTTCCTGCCACCGTTACCGGAAACATTCCCGGAAAATTCTTTCAAAAAAATGCTGAAGTTACAGTAACTCCCTATTTGGAATACAATGGAATGGAGCTCGCATCGGCTCCCTACACATTCCAAGGAGAGAAAGTGAGAGGCAACAACCCCGTGGTGAATTATGAAAACGGCGGAACCGTGACTATTCCGGTTCAATATGTCTACAATCCTGAAATGCAGAAAAGCAATCTTTCTCTTGCATTTACCGTCAAGCANGGCGGCAAGCAATATGCCCTTCCCCGCGTAAAAGTCGCTGAAGGAATCGTTGCCACTGCAGCTCTCGCAAATGTAGGCTCAACTCANCCAGCCATCGCNGCCGACAAGTTTCAGCGTGTGATCAATGAAAAATTTGACGCTGATATAAAGTTCCTTATCAACCAGGCGAATATCCGCGACGGNGAGCTTCGCACTCAGGCGATGAAGAATCTTCACAACGAGCTTCAGGAGGCAAACAATGACGGACGCCGCGAAATAAAGGAAATAAACGTGACTTCTTACGCGTCGCCCGATGGTGGTGTCAAGCTCAACACACGTCTTGCTGAAAATCGCGAAAAGAACACGGTNAACTATGTGGAAGGTCAACTTAAGAAAGAAAACATTTCAGACTTCGGNCGCCTTACCGCCGATTTCACNCCTCAGGACTGGGAAGGATTCAAGAAACTTGTCGCTGCATCAAACATTCAGGACAAAGAGCTGATCCTAAGNGTGCTCTCAATGTACAAGGATCCGGAACAACGCGAACGTGAAATCCGCAATCTATCGTCAGTATTCGATCAGCTTGCTGAAGACATTCTCCCCAAGCTCCGCTACTCACGCATCACCGCATCGATCGACGTTATCGGAAAGAGTGACGAGGAGATAAACAACATCTACAAAATGAACCCTCGCGCCCTGTCGGTTGACGAACTTCTGTATGCCGCNACTCTTACCGACGACAACGAGAAACGCATTCAGATTTATGACACTGCAGCAAGCCTCTATCCCGAAGATTATCGNCCGATAAACAACCTCGGAATGTGCCAATTCCTTGATGAAGACTATGACGCCGCCGCCGCTTGTTTCCAGCAGGCTGCCAAATTGGCTCCTGAAAGCGGTGANGCCCANCTCAACCTTGGTCTCATCTCTCTCTTAAACAACAACTACAAAGACGCCACCTCTCGATTCGGTAATGCCGCAGGTGTTCCCGCTCTTGGCGAGGCACTGGGAGTCTATTATCTGAAGCAGGGCGATTACACATCGGCTATCCGCGCCTTCGGTGACGCAAAAACAAACAATGCAGCTCTCGCGCAGATTCTCAATAAAGACTACAACAAAGCAAAGCAGACTCTCGGAGGTATTGACTATCCCGACGCTACGACCTATTACATCGCTGCCGTTCTTGGCGCAAGAACCAACAACAGCGATATGGTCTACAACAACCTGCGNGAATCAATCAAGATGGACAAGAATATGGCGAAACTCGCAAGCAACGACCTGGAATTTTCGAAATTCAATATCAACGCGCTTGTAAGATAACACATATTTGCCCGATAGTAAAAAAGCATGGGACCCTTTTGGGTTCCGTGCTTTTTTTATTATGCACGCAGCTATAAATTCAGATAAATTTATGCACTCTTAATAATTGGAAATGACGGATTTTTTTTGTAATTTTGTTTGATTTTAGAACATTAACTTAGTTCGGCTTTCAACATTCGGAATGCCGTCAGTTTGAATAAGCAAAAAACAACTGTAATTATATCTATGTCAGAACAGAACGAAAACTACAGCGCCAATAGTATCCAGGTGCTTGAAGGTTTGGAAGCAGTGCGTAAACGTCCGGCGATGTACATCGGGGATATCAGCGTCAAAGGTTTGCATCATCTCGTGTATGAAGTGGTCGACAACTCAATTGACGAAGCCCTCGCAGGATACGCCAACCACATCGACGTAATCATTAACGAAGACAATTCNATCACGGTTATCGATAATGGACGAGGCATCCCGGTGGATATGCATGAAAAGGAGCATAAAAGCGCCCTTGAAGTAGTATTGACAGTGCTGCACGCCGGAGGTAAATTTGACAAAGGATCATATAAAGTTTCAGGAGGTCTCCATGGAGTGGGCGTAAGTTGCGTAAACGCGCTCTCAACCTACCTTCGCGCCGAGGTGCATCGTAACGGCAAAGCTTATGTTCAGGAATACTCTTGCGGCAAGCCCACAACTGAGCTTATCGTTGCCGGAGAAAGCGAGAACACCGGAACAATGATCACATTTAAGCCCGACGACTCCATATTCACCGTGACAGTTTATGACTATGCAACACTTGCGAACCGTCTGCGCGACCTCGCTTTCCTTAATGCAGGAATTACCCTGACTCTTACTGACAAGCGCCATGTGGACGAAAACGGCGAATTCAAACATGAAGTTTTCTATAGCGAGACCGGNCTTGAAGAATTCGTGAGATACATAGACTCGAACAAAGAATCTCTGATTGAAGATGTAATCCATTTGGTGACCGAGAAGCAGGGCATCCCTGTCGAAGTGGCGTTGACCTACAACGGAAGCTACAATGAAAATGTCTATTCATTCGTAAACAACATCAATACCATCGAGGGCGGTACTCACCTCACCGGTTTCCGTCGCGGACTAACATCTACGCTAAAAAAGTATGCTGAAGACAGCAAGATGCTTGAAAAGCTGAAAATCGACATTGCCAGCGACGACTTCCGCGAAGGATTGACAGCAGTTGTTTCTGTCAAAGTGATGGAACCTCAATTTGAGGGACAGACCAAAACCAAACTTGGAAATAATGAAGTTATCGGCGCCGTACAAACTGCCGTGAGCGACGCTCTACGCACATATCTGGAAGANCATCCCCGTCAGGCGAAACTTATTGTAGACAAAGTTGTGCTTGCCGCAACCGCNCGTCATGCCGCATATAACGCACGCAAGAACGTGCAGCGCAAGTCTCCCCTCTGCGGAGGCGGATTGCCCGGAAAACTTGCCGACTGCTCATCGCGCACAGCTGAAGATTGCGAGCTCTTCATTGTCGAGGGAGACTCNGCGGGCGGAACCGCAAANCAGGGCCGCGACCGTACTTATCAGGCTATCTTACCCTTGCGCGGTAAAATTCTGAATGTTGAAAAGGCGATGGATCACAAGATTTTCGGAAACGAGGAAATCACAAACCTGTTCCGAGCAATGCGCGTCACTATCGGCACAGAAGAAGACTCAAAAGCCATTAATCTTGACAAGCTCGCTTATCACAAGATTATAATCATGACCGATGCCGATGTCGACGGATCGCACATCGCAACGCTNCTCATGACATTCTTCTTCCGCCGTATGCGTCCAATTATCGAAAACGGCTACCTGTATCTTGCAACTCCCCCATTGTATAAATGTACCCGCGGCAAGAATGAGGAATATTGCTGGACCGANGGAGATGTGCAGGCATTTATNGCAAAATATGGAGAAAAGACAAAGGTGATGCGATATAAAGGTCTTGGCGAAATGAGCGCCCAGGAACTTCGCGACACNACCATGTCGCGCGAGCACCGCCTATTGAAACAGGTCACTATAAACGATGCCGCAGAAGCCGACCGCATCTTCTCAATGCTAATGGGCGAAGAAGTGGGTCCAAGACGTGATTTTATTGAAGAGAATGCCAATTATGCCAACATTGACGCATAAAATGTTGTTATAAAAGCATAATCAACTAAAATTTGAGAACATGGCTACTAATAATAAGAAAGGGCAGCGTACCCAAGCAAAGCAATTGTATGCCGCCATTGACGAGTATATCAACAACCAAGGCAACAAGACATTCAATTACAAACAAGTGTCCCACGCTATCGGAGTAAACACTCCGGCGGCAAGCAAAGCGGTAGCCATGAGACTCGCAGAACTGGAGTTTGACGGAGAGATTATAGAAATCGCCCCNGGAAAATATCGAGCGCCCAATCGCGGCACAGTGGCGATTGGGACATTCAGCCGCCGCAGCAATGGAAAGAATTCGGTCATTCTTGAAGGTGACGACGAAGCGATTTTTGTCGCTGAAAAGAATTCTCTCCATGCTTTGAACGGCGACAAGGTAAAAGTTCTTGTCGCAGCNCATAGAAANGGGGCTGAGCCAGAGTGCAAGGTGCTCGAAATCCTCGAACCCAATGAGCAGGTATTTGTCGGCACTCTTAAAGTCGAGAAATCTTATGCCATGCTTTCGACCGACTCAAAGTTTCTTGCCACCGACATATTTATTCCTAAAAATAAATTGCATGGCGGAAAAACCGGCGATAAAGTTGTGGCAATCATTACCGACTGGCATGATGACGACAGGAATCCCACCGGAGAAGTCGTTGATATCCTCGGCAAGGACGGAGAAAACACGACCGAGATGCATGCCATCCTCGCGGAATTCGGACTCCCCTACCGCTATCCCGAGGCTGTGGAGAAAGCTGCCGATAAGATAGGCGCCGGNATAACTCCCGAGGAGGTCGCCAATCGCGTTGATATGCGCGACGTCATAACATTCACCATAGANCCGCGCGACGCAAAAGACTTTGACGANGCNCTGTCACTACGCAAACTCCCCAACGGCAATTGGGAAGCAGGCGTCCATATTGCAGATGTGACACACTACGTGCTTCCTGACTCTATAATAGACAAGGAAGCCCAGCGGCGCGCCACATCAGTGTATCTCGTGGATCGAGTAGTGCCGATGCTTCCGGAACATCTCAGCAACGGCATCTGNTCNCTGAGACCCGATGAAGAAAAATTGACGTTCTCCTGCCTGTTTGAAATGGACAAAGACGCCAATGTCATCAACTCAAAAATATGCCGAACAGTAATTAAATCTAACCGTCGCTTCACTTACGAAGAAGCGCAGGACGTGATTGAAAGCGGCACAGGTGATTATGCTGAGGAAATCCTAACTCTTGATCGTTTCGCAAAAATATTGCGAAAACGCAGATTTGAGCTTGGATCTGTTGAATTTGACCGCGAAGAAGTCAGATTTGATATCGACAAGGAGGGACACCCGGTGTCAGTNTATTTCAAGGTTTCCAAGGATTCCAATAAACTTATTGAAGAATTCATGCTTCTCGCCAACCGCACTGTCGCTGAATTTATAGGCAAGCCTAAAGGCAAGAAGAAACCNAAAGCTTTTGTCTATCGAATCCATGACCAGCCAGAAGCAACCCGCTTGCAGGATCTCGCAAACCTTGCCCGCAATTTTGGATATCGNATCAAAACAACCGGCTCAGCTAAAGACATCAACAAGTCCATCAATAAAATGCTTGCCGAGATAAAGGACAAGCCGGAAGAAAATCTATTGTCTATTCTCGCCATACGCTCCATGGCAAAGGCGATTTACTCGACCGACAACATTGGGCACTATGGGTTAGGTTTTGATTATTACACCCATTTCACCTCTCCCATCAGACGCTTCCCCGACATGATGGTGCACAGACTACTTGCCCGCTATCTTGACGGCGGAAGAAGCGTGAACCACGAAAANCTTGAAGACCAATGCAAGCACTCCAGTTCACAAGAACAGCTTGCCGCAAACGCCGAAAGAGCGTCAATCAAGTACAAGCAAGTGGAATTTCTCGCCGACCGTCTNGGCGAAATTTACGACGGCATTATTTCGGGCGTAACCGAGTGGGGACTTTATGTGGAACTCAATGAAAACAAATGCGAAGGTCTTGTTCCAATAAGAGATCTTGCCGACGACTATTACGATTTTGACGAACGCAATTATTGCCTCGTGGGACGCAAAACTCACACCCGTTATTCGCTGGGCGACCGAGTGAAGGTNCAGGTAGCAAGAGCCAATATCGAGAAAAAGATGGTAGACTTCGCTCTGCTTGACGACAAAGGCCGTCCAAAACAGGATATAGCCGGCAATGACATCGGAGCAAAAGAAGCNCTGTCGTCAAACAGGCGAAAAAAGANAACCAAATTCAGTTTCCCGCGGAAAACAAAACGCGGTAAAAAATGAATTTATGCAAAATAATATTCAATTATTCAAAATTTTAACACAATTACAGGCTCTTATCAAANTAATGATAAGAGCCTTATTTATAGNCTTTTNCAGAATTTNATATGTTATAAAACATAATTTTATTGCAGGTTTTTAAANTTTATNACTAACTTTGCAGCACTTTCAAGTGTATATATTAGTGAAAACATCGAAAATCGATGAGTTGANTATTTACAAATTAAAAACTTTAAAGTCATGAACAAGATGTTTAAGTTTTTTAGAAAAAGTGTTGATTTTTGCATTAATAATGCATGCGAGTATCATTCATTCAGAGTAACCGGTGATTGCACACCTGACCAAAATTGAAGTTTAAATTTTCTCTGTCTTAAAGACGTAAAAAAAGCAAGACAATTATTTAGGGTAACATTATTGAAAAAATTTGTTTTAGGTAGAATTTAAAAATTGAACGTTATGAAAAAGATGTTGAAAAAGGTATTTACATGGTATTTTGAAGCTGCATCAGAGATGTACAAGTAAAGAAATTAATCTTTNCCGATAAAAAGGAAAGAAGTTATTAACCCCAAAAAATCGTGATTGAATCACGATTTTTTTTTGTGCTCTCCCCCACGGTTAGTAATTTTGCGCAATGATAACTATAATCGAAATAGACAGGCTCAGAGTGCGAGCTTTTCATGGAGTCTTGCCCCAAGAAACTCNAGTCGGGAATATTTTTCTGGTATCAGCCGGAGTCGAGTTCCCATACAAATACTTGTCTGACGAACTAAACGACACGGTAAACTATGCNGAAATAATCGATTTGATAAAAGCAGAAATGGCGATACCCTCAAAATTGATTGAGCAGGTCGCCTCGCGTATTCATCACGCTATTGTAAACCGCTGGGAGAATATAACNGGAGGATATGTTAAAATCGAAAAATTACATCCTCCGGTGAGCGATGAGATAAACTCTGCCGCTGTAACTTTAAAATGGTGAAAATGATTTGAATATATTTTCATATTTTATAAAATAGCAGTAACTTTGTAACATTAATAAATTATACATGACTTCCTGATGGAAAAGCAATATAAAAGAACTCTTATAACGACCGCATTGCCTTATGCTAATGGTCCGGTCCACATCGGTCATCTCGCCGGGGTCTATGTTCCCGCAGACATTTATGTNAGATATCTGCGTCTTAAAGGCGAAGACGCCNTAATGATTGGAGGCAGTGATGAACATGGTGTGCCCATCACAATCAAGGCTCGCAAAGAGGGAGTTACTCCCCAAGATATTGTAGACAGATATCACAAGATAATCAAAGATTCATTTGAGGAATTTGGCATCTCGTTTGATATATACTCAAGAACTACATCGTCTACCCACGACGCTACTGCGAGTGAATTTTTCAGACGCCTCTATGACAAGGGGGAATTTATTGAAAAAACAGCAATGCAGCTCTATGACGAGGAGGCTAANCAGTTTCTCGCTGACCGCTATGTAACCGGCAAATGCCCTCATTGCGGCAATGAGAATGCTTATGGCGATCAATGCGAGGTGTGTGGAACGTCGCTCAGCCCCGAGGAGCTNATTGACCCNAAAAGCGCCATTACCGGCAGCAAACCCGTGATGAGAGAGACGAAGCATTGGTATTTGCCTCTCGACAAGTGGGAACCGGCTCTNAGAAAATGGATTCTTGAAGATCACAAGGAATGGCGTCCAAACGTATATGGACAATGTAAATCATGGCTCGATTTAGGGCTTCTCCCCCGAGCCGTGAGCCGCGACCTTGACTGGGGAATACCCGTGCCTGTAGAAGGCGCCGAGGGCAAAGTATTATATGTGTGGTTTGACGCGCCAATTGGTTATATATCGAACACAAAAGAACTTTTGCCTGATTCGTGGCAGACTTANTGGAAAGACCCTGAGACACGACTGATACATTTTATCGGCAAAGACAATATCGTTTTCCANTGCATTGTTTTCCCTGCGATGTTGATGGCTTATGGCGATAACTTCCAATTGCCCGACAATGTACCAGCAAATGAATTTTTAAATCTTGAGGGTGATAAAATTTCTACTTCAAGAAACTGGGCAGTGTGGCTTCATGAGTATCTGCGCGATTTTCCCGGAAAACAGGATGTTCTCCGATATGTACTGACCGCAAATGCTCCTGAAACAAAGGATAATGATTTCACATGGCGTGATTTCCAGACTCGCAACAACAGCGAACTTGTGGCGATACTCGGCAATTTCGTGAACCGAGCATTGGTATTGACCGAAAAATATTTCAACGGCATCGTTCCAAAAGCCGGAACATTAGANCCAATCGACAACGAGACATTCGCCGAACTTTCTGAGATAAAAGCATCCTTGTCAGACAACCTTGACCATTTCAGATTCCGCGACGGGCTCAAGGACGCAATGAATATTGCCCGACTTGGAAACAAGTATCTTCAAGAAACCGAGCCGTGGAAGGTGTCGAAAACCGACATGGAGCGCACGGCAACCATATTAAATGTCGCACTGCAACTTTGCGGCTCAATCGCTGTAGCATTTGAACCGTTCACTCCTTTTGCGAGCAAAAAGCTATGCGCGATANTGGGTCTTGAGAATATCAACTGGGACATGATCGGCAAAAACGATTTGATCCCTGCTGACCGCAAATTGAATTCAGTTGAACTGCTTTTTGAGAAGATTGAAGATCCGGCTATTGAAGCTCAGATAAAACGTCTTGAAGACAGCAAACTCCAAAACAAGNTCAACAACTGGAAAGTGACTCCTCAAGCTCCGGCAGTAGACTTTGAAACATTCAAAAAATGTGACATACGCGTAGGCACCGTGCTTGAGTGCAAAAAAGTTCCTAAAGCCGACAAGCTGCTTCAGTTCCTGATTGACGACGGCATGAACAAGCGCACAATCGTTTCCGGAATCGCCAAATACTATAATCCCGAAGATTTGATTGGCAAACAGATATGCTTTATAGCTAATTTCGAGCCGAGAAAATTGCGCGGCATTATGTCGGAGGGAATGATTCTTTCAGCTGAAAATCCCGACGGAAGCCTCGTTGTAATCGGACCCACAGGAGAAGTAAGACCCGGAGCGCAAGTAATGTAACAAAAGTTCAAGTCTATGAAGAGTTGCCGAAAACCTCGAATTCTAATCATTTANACGGGTGGAACCATAGGAATGATTGAAAATCCCGAAACCCATTCGTTACAGCCTTTTGACTTCACCCATCTGATAGACAATGTGCCAAAAGTCAAGATGCTGGATTATGAAATTGACAACATTCAGTTCAATCCTCCCCTTGACTCCTCNGANATGCATCCGCGCTATTGGGTGGAAATAGCAAAGGCTATTGATGAGAATTTCAGCAAATTTGACGGTTTCGTAGTGCTGCATGGCACNGACACNATGGCATATACGGCATCGGCACTCTCTTTCATGCTTGAAAATCTGCATAAACCGGTAATTATCACCGGATCTCAGCTTCCCATCGGAGAAGTGAGAACTGACGGCGAAGAAAATCTTATAACAGCCCTCCAGATTGCGGCAGCCACCGACATAAACGGCGAGCCGATGGTCAGAGAGGTAGCTATTTTGTTTGAGAACTACCTGTGGCGAGGAAATCGTTCTACCAAGATGAGCGCGGATAACTTTAACGCCTTCAAAAGCAACAATTATCCGTCACTCGCCAAAATAGGGCTTGGAATACACTTCAATGAAGAGGCGCTCATGCGCCCCATAATGAAACGTCCCCTCCAGGTGAGATACGCAATGGATCCCAACGTAATGTTTCTGGATTTGAACCCGGGCATGTCGGAAGAAATATTGCGATATCAGCTTAATACTCCCGGAATCAAAGGTATCGTTCTTAAGACCTACGGAGCCGGCAACGGACCTACCGACACATGGTTTACCGATGCGATACGCGACGCAGTGCAACGAGGCATCGTCATTGTGAATGTAACGCAATGCGTCAACGGCGGAGTCCATACNAAAAGATATGTGTCGGGCGACCGCCTCGCCGCCACCGGAGTGGTGTCAGGACATGACATGACCTCCGAAGCCGCGTTGACAAAACTCATGTATCTTTTCGGNCTTGGACTTGAGCCTGCCGACGTTCGCAAATATTTCGAATGCTCCCTTTGCGGAGAGGTTACACTATGAAAATGTTGATAACTTTTCCCATTCTCATTCATAATAATGTGGATTATAGATTTTTATTGTAAAAACAGCACAAATATCTTCGCTAATTGAAAAAAAAGTCCGATATTTGCACTTGCAAAAACAAAGCCTACAGCAAAAATCGAAATTCCAGTAGGAGAAATTATATTAGTATCAATTAAAAACTAAACAACAAAATGACTAAAGCCGACATTGTAAACGAAATCTCTAAGACTACCGGCATTGAAAAAACCGCAGTTCTCGAGACTATTGAGAAGTTCATGGAGATTGTAAAGGACTCTCTTGCTCACGATGAGAATGTCTATCTTCGTGGATTTGGCAGCTTCATCGTAAAGACCCGTTCTCAGAAAACTGCCCGCAACATTTCAAAGAACACCACTATCATAATTCCTGAACATAAAATCCCTGCTTTCAAGCCGGCTAAAGTGTTCATGGAAGACGTTAAATAAAAATCACGCTCCATTGTGATAGTTTTAAACTAAATTATTAACCTCCTTAATTTGCGCAACTATGCCAAGCGGAAAGAAAAGAAAAGGCCACAAGATGGCAACTCACAAGCGTAAAAAACGCCTGAGAAAGAATCGTCACAAGAAGAAATAATAATTTCTTGTACGAATGTAAATTTTGATATACATGAGAACAAACGAGACAAATATGGTGCCACGAACATCGGTATGGTCAAGTTTGTTCTCTGCGTATATTTGACGAGATAGCATATAATGAAAAGTGAATTAATCGTAGACGTACAACCCTCAGAGGTGTCAATCGCCTTGACGGAAGATTCCCGGCTCGTATCCCTTCAGAAAGAGTCGAGAAACATTTCCTACGCAGTTGGCGACATCTATCTGGCTAAAATCAAGAAATTGATGCCGGGACTTAATGCCGCATTCATGGACGTAGGCTATGACAAGGACGCTTTTCTTCATTATCTCGATCTTGGTTCCCAATTCTCATCCTATTACCAGTTTGTCAAACAAGCGCTTGCCGACCCCAAGAAGGTTCCGTCACTGTCAAAAATGAAGCTCTTGCCTGATATAAACAAGCATGGCTCCGTGACCGACGTTCTTGAGAAAGACATGGTTCTGATGGTTCAAATCGCAAAAGAACCGATATCGTCCAAAGGTCCGCGACTGACTACTGAAATAACATTCACCGGGCGTTATCTCGTGTTGATTCCATTTTCTGACAAAATTTCAATTTCCCAGAAAATCAAGACAACCGAAGAAAAATTGCGTTTAAGACAACTCGTTGACAGCATCCGCCCAAAAAATTTCGGAATTATAGTCAGGACTTCAGCTGAAGGGAAAAGAGTCGCAGAGCTCAACCATGAGTTAAAAACGCTCCTAAAATGCTGGGAGGACACTGTAGCAAAAGCACAGACAGCAACGGTCCCCTCTCTTATCTTTGAGGAAGAGAGCCGCATAGTGAGCATGTTGCGCGACGTCTTTAGCCCGTCATATGAGAGCATATATGTCAATGATGCTGAAACATTCAATCAGATTTCCAAATATGTTTCGCTAATCTCNCCCGAGAGTANCGACATCGTAAAGCTTTACTCCAAAGACGAACCGATTTTTGACCATTTCAGCATCACCAAGCAGATCAAATCGTCCTTNGGCAAAACCGTGTCGTTCCGCTCGGGAGCCTATATCATCATAGAGCATACCGAAGCACTGCACGTAATCGACGTGAACTCAGGCAACCGGTCTAAAGCTGCTTCCGACCAGGAGAGNAACGCTCTTGAAGTAAATCTGCGAGCCGCAGATGAAATTGCGCGTCAATTGAGACTCCGCGACATGGGCGGAATAATCGTTATCGATTTTATTGACATGAATAAGGCCGAACATCGCCAGACTCTTTATGACCACATGAAAGAAGTGATGGCTAACGATCGCGCCCGACATAATATTTTGCCGCTGAGCAAATTCGGACTTATGCAGATAACGCGTCAACGCGTTAGACCGGCTCTGGACATAATNACTTCCGAAAAGTGTCCTTCATGCTACGGAAAAGGCGAAGTGCAGCCCTCTCTTCTTTTTACNGACAAACTTAAAGAAAAACTGGAATATCTGATNAATGACCTTAAAGAAACAGGATTCATAATGTATGTCCATCCTTTTGTTGATGCATACTTGAAAAAGGGAATACTGTCACTCTATAGGAAATGGAAGATGGAACTCGGCGGTAAATTCAAAATTGTACCTGACCAATCGCTTGCCTACCTTCAATATCGCGTCATTGACAGTAATAAAAACGAAATTGATCTTGCTGAGGAAAAAGATCTCAGTTCATCATCATCGAAAAACAAGTCAAAAAGCAAGATTCGAGACAATGAAGATCAGGATTCCTGATCCAAATCCAACTTACTTAAAAGTGCGTCGCGCAAGTGACGCACTTTTATTTTTATAACTGCCGATTTTTATTTTATATTTGTTAAATTTGCATTATAAAAAAGAGTTAGAATGGACGTGGATATCATACTTGGTGTCATTGCCGGAGGAGCTTTAATATATGGACTATATAAAGGTTTTATAGCCCAACTCGCATCTATCGGCGGATTGATATTAGGAATTGTCGCATGCCGACTATTCCATCAGNACGCCGGCAATCTAATGATGTCACTCTTCCCCACCGCCTTTACCTCAGAAACCACAGCTGTCATCACTGGCAGNCTGTTGCTATTTATCGTCGTGTACTTTTTTATCGCAGCATTCGCTCGTCTNCTCAAACGCCTTACGCATGCNCTTTGCATCGGATGGGCTGACCGTTTGTTGGGTGGAGTTGCAAGCGTTTTTAAATGGATGTTACTAAGCAGCATAATCATAAACATCTGGTATTTCATCGCTCCTGAAAGTCCGGTCTTTACATCGGCGCATGTAATGGACGGCAGACCGTTCAAGGCTGTGACGGAACTTGCTCCGAAAATTTTCGGAATCATAAGTGAGCAAATTACAGTGCCAGATTGTTAATCAATTGAATAATTACAAAATATGGATACAGATAGAATCGAAGATAACGACAAAGATCCCAAAAAGGNAACAGGGAAAATCGTCAACGATATAACCGGCGACAGCTACAAATATGGCTTCACAACCGATATCGATACTGAAATTATCCCCGTGGGATTGAATGAAGATGTCATAAGACTCATTTCCAAGAAGAAAAACGAGCCTGAATGGCTTCTTGATTTTCGTTTAAAGGCATATCGTTATTGGCTCACTCAGAAAATGCCNGAGTGGGCGCATTTAGACATNCCNCCTATCGACTACCAGGCAATCAGCTACTATGCGGCGCCAAAGAAGTCAGATGGACCGAAAAGNCTCGATGAAGTAGACCCGGAATTGCTTGAGACTTTTGATAAGCTCGGCATTCCNCTGCAAGAGCAAAAAGCTCTCGCAGGAATGGCTGTCGATGCGGTTTTTGACTCCGTATCGGTTAAAACGACCCATAAGGAGAAACTTGCCGAACTGGGAATTATATTCTGTTCAATCTCAGAGGCAGTCAAAGACTATCCCGATCTTGTCAAAAAGTATCTCGGTTCGGTAGTGAATTATAGAGACAATTTTTTCGCAGCGCTCAATTCNGCAGTATTCTCTGACGGATCATTCGTATATATCCCAAAGGGAGTGAGATGCCCTATGGAGCTATCCACCTACTTCCGTATCAACGCATCAGGAACCGGACAATTTGAACGCACATTGATTGTCGCCGACGATGACGCTTATGTGAGCTATCTTGAAGGCTGCACGGCTCCTATGAGAGATGAAAACCAACTTCACGCCGCNATCGTTGAAATCGTGGTNGAAGAACGNGCCGAAGTCAAGTATTCAACAGTACAGAACTGGTATGCCGGAGATAAAGATGGCAAAGGTGGTGTATATAATTTTGTCACCAAGCGCGGATTATGTCGTGGCGACTATTCAAAGTTGTCATGGACACAGGTCGAAACAGGATCAGCCATAACATGGAAGTATCCCAGTTGCGTGCTTCAAGGAAANAACTCGGTNGGCGAATTTTATTCGGTAGCTGTCACTCGCAACCGCCAGCAGGCCGATACCGGAACAAAAATGATACACATTGGTAAAAATTCCCGTTCAACCATCGTAAGCAAGGGNATCTCTTCGGGNNNNAGCGANAATTCNTATCGCGGAATGGTAAAAGTGCTNCCTCAAGCCGATGGTTGCCGAAACTACACTCAGTGTGACAGCCTTCTGTTGAGCTCNACNTGNGGNGCTCACACATTCCCTTATATTGACATAATGAATGATTCGGCAATCGTGGAACATGAAGCTACAACATCTAAGATAAGCGAGGATCAACTATTCTATTGCAATCAGCGCGGAATTCCCACTGAAGAAGCGGTAGGATTAATCGTGAACGGCTATGCAAAAGAAGTCATGAACAAGCTNCCGATGGAATTTGCCGTTGAGGCTCAACGCTTGCTTCAGATCACGCTTGAGGGATCGGTAGGATAAACTTAAACACTAAAATTTGAAAATAACATCCTTATGAACAATATACTGTTAGATATAAAAGATTTACATGCCAACGTAGAGGGCAAAGAGATTCTNAAAGGAATTAATCTCCAAATNAGAGAAGGAGAAGTACACGCCATCATGGGTCCCAACGGGTCAGGCAAATCCACCTTGTCAATGGTGCTCGCCGGAGCGCCCAATTATGAGGTGACAAAAGGATCGGTTGATTTCCATGGCAAAGAACTCCTTGAGCTTTCTCCTGAAAACCGTAGCCACGAAGGATTGTTTCTTTCATTTCAATATCCAGTAGAAATACCGGGGGTGTCAATGGTCAATTTCATGCGCGCCGCCATAAATGAAAAACGCAAATATTTTGAAGAGCCCCCGCTTTCGGCAAGCGACTTTCTGAAAATGATGCGGCAGAAACGCGCAGTTGTCGAGCTCGATAANAAGCTCGCTTCCCGATCGGTCAACGAAGGTTTTTCCGGCGGTGAAAAGAAACGAAACGAAATATTCCAGATGGCTGTGCTGGAACCNCGTCTGTCCATTCTGGACGAAACCGATTCGGGTCTTGACATCGACGCGCTTAGAATCGTTGCCGGAGGTGTGAACAAGCTAAAAACCGATAAAAACGCGACAATAGTCATTACCCATTATCAGAGACTGCTTGACTACATAAAACCTGATTTCGTGCATGTGCTTTACAAAGGACGCATCGTCAAAACCGGCGGTCCGGAACTGGCACTTGAACTTGAGGAAAAAGGTTANGACTGGATTAAACAAACTATTGATTCGGAGGAATAGAAATGGGCGCGATAAAACAATATCTCGATCTTTATGTNGGTCAAAAGTCTGTTATTGACTCCAATTCAGTTGAGTCAATCAACTCGATGCGAGATGCAGCCTTCCATGCGCTCGAAGGGAAAGAACTCCCTGATAAAAGCATAGAAGGTTTCGAAAAGACATCCATAGACGAAATGATGTCACCTGACTACGGCATAAACATACAGCGAATAGATATCCCTGCTGACGTAGCCAGTTCATTCCATTGCGGCGTTCCTAATTTAAGCACGTTGCTCGGCGTTGTTGTGAATGACGAGTTTCATCAGATCGANTCACTTACAAAGCGACTTCCCGAGGGGTGCATATTCACATCCCTAAAAGATGCTCAGAAATTGTGTCCAGGTGTTTTAGACAAGTATTATGGCAAAATTGCNGATATAAATTCACCGGGTGTTGCCTTAAACACATTGCTNGCTCAAAACGGCGTTCTCATATATCTACCGAAGGGAACAAAATTGGAGAAACCGCTTCAGTTGGTCAATATATTCAATTCNCCTGTCCCTACGATGGCTTTCCGCCGTGTGCTGATAGTTCTNGATGAAGACGCCTCGGCACAGGTATTACTCTGTGACCATACCCAGGAAACCCACAATAATTACCAGTCATCTCAAGTGATTGAAATCGCTCTCGGAGAAAATGCAAGCCTTGATTTATGTGACATCGANGAGTCNTCCGANAAAACATCGCGCTATTCGCAACTATATGCGGTGCAACATCAACGCTCTCGACTCTCTGTCAACGGCACCACACTCCTGTGTGGCACCACTCGCAATGAGTTTAATGTAAAAGTGGAGGGACACGAATGCGATACACTGATTTCGGGAATGGCTATCGCCTCTAAAAAACAGCATATAGACAACAATACTCTCGTAACGCATCTGGGNACNCATTGCCANTCAANGCANTTGTTCAAATACGTTATCGACGAGGAGGCTTCAGGAGCATTTGAAGGCACAATTTTCGTGGATGAAAAAGCAAAATTCACCGAAGCATATCAGAATGACAAGAACCTCCTCGCATCAGGCTCNGCTAAAATGCACTGCAAGCCACAGCTCCTCATATATTGCGACGACGTNAAGTGCAGCCACGGAGCNTCAACCGGTCAACTTGACACTAACGCTTTGTTCTATATGAGATCGCGCGGTATTGATGAAAAACTCGCCCGNACAATGCTCATGCAGGCTTTCATGGCTGATGTCATCGACACNGTTAGTATGCCCGGACTGAAAGAACGGCTTCATCTCCTTGTTGAAAAACGTTTTGAAAATAAAGATTTATCATGCGGCTCATGCAACATAAATTGCAAAGAGGCGTAGACTGACAATTCAAATCTATGGACAAAATTTACGAGGTTGAAAAGTTGCGAGAGGATTTTCCCGCTCTTAAACGAGAGATTTATAACAAGCCTATTGTCTATCTTGACAATACGGCAACCTCTCAGACACCTAAATGCGTGGTCGACGAAATCGAACANATATACTATAATTCCAAGGCTAACGTTCATCGAGGCGTACANACCTTATCGCAGGAGATGACCGACCTGCAGGAGCGCACACGCCGTCGCGTAAAGGAATATATCAACGCCGAGTCTATTGAAGAGATTATCTTCACAAGAGGCACAACCGAATCAATCAATCTCGTCGCATCGTCATTTGGAGAGTTGCTTCATGATGGCGACGAGATTATTGTCAGTGTCATGGAGCATCATTCCAATATTGTTCCATGGCAATTATTAGGGACTAAAAAAAATATTACTCTGAAAGTCATCCCTATGANNGANGAAGGNGTGCTTGACATGGAGGCATANCGCAATCTTTTCAANGAAAGGACCGCATTTGTNTCNTGCGCTCATGTCAGCAATGTTCTCGGCACGGTTAATCCGGTGAAAGAGATTGTCGCCGAGGCTCATCGCCATGGAGTGCCGGTCATGATCGACGGAGCTCAGGCAATCGCCCATCAGCGTGTGGACGTAANTGACATTGACTGCGATTTTTATGCATTCTCCTCTCATAAGATGTACGGTCCTACGGGAATCGGCGNTTTATATGGNAAAAGAAAATGGCTTGAAAAGATGCCNCCCTATCAAGGCGGAGGGGAGATGATTGGAACGGTAAGTTTTGAAGGAACAACATTTGCCGATCTTCCATTCAAATTTGAAGCCGGAACACCCGATTTCGTAGGGATAGCCGCACTTTACTCNGCAATAAACTATATCGATTCGATTGGAATAGAATCGATCGCAGCCCACGAAAAAGAACTTCTNGATTATACNACCAAGCGTATGCTTGAGATACCCGGAATGAGGATTTTCGGTACTGCGCCAAATAAAGATGCNATCATCTCATTCCTTATCGGGAAAAGCCATCATTTCGATACTGGCGTGTTGCTTGATAAACTTGGGATAGAAGTGCGCACAGGTCACCATTGCGCAGAACCGCTTATGCATCGTTTAGGCGTCGAAGGCGTGGTGAGAGCATCGTTTGGGCTATATAACACCAAGGAGGAATGTGACCGCTTCATAGAATCGCTTAAACGAGTAGCCGCCATTCTTGAATAGAATGTCATTTCATGAACACGAAATAGACCGCCAGAATGAGGCAAACAAACGCAGCAAGATGATTCCAATGCAGCGGTTCTCCTTTAAAGAAAACAACAGTAAACAGCGTAAACACAATAAGGGTGATGACTTCCTGCATCACCTTTAATTGCATTAAAGAGAATGGTCCACCGTTACCGTTAAAGCCAATCCTATTTGCCGGAACTTGGCAACAATATTCAAGAAGGGCTATCCCCCATGAAATAAGGATTACGACAATCAGTGGAGTTGCCGGCGTGATGATTTTCACGTCCTGCAGTTTCAAATGTCCATACCATGCAAACGTCATAAATATGTTAGATATAACGAGCAGTCCTATTGTGAGCCAAANGTTCATATTAACAAATCAATCTTNATGTCCGAAATAATCTTTTGAAATAATTTTATCACTTATTTTANGTGCCGCCTCTATATTATNCTTTACTCTAAAATCTATATCAGAAGAGTCTCCGGTAACCGAATTAGTCATTGAAGATATGGCATAAGCCGGTTTCCCTTTTTCAAATATGCTTTGTCCCATGCCTTTCCATTCATAATCGTCAAGCCCCATAAGCTGAAGCAGGGTCGGATATATGTCGATCTGTCCCATAACATCATCATATCTCCCGGAAATCGGCGAATTAAGGATTATCAATGGCGTAAACTGATTCTCATTGATAATTCCATGCATATTCTTATCCTTTAACAAAGTNGATCTATGAGCGGCAAGCCCTTCATGATCGCCCGTTATCACAATCATCGTTCGGTCATAATCTGAACGAGACTTTAAATATTCTATTAGCGGTTTCAGAGAAGCATCGGTATAATGAGCCATTGTCACATAATCCGCAGCCTTTTCTTTCCAAGTGTCGGGTACTGAAAAATCAGAATCTTTCAGTTTATCAGGCAATCGGAATGGATTGTGTCCGGAATATGTTACCCATTGAAGGAATGCGGGNTCACCTTCTTTCCATATCTCCCCTGCTTTGAGTTTATCCACGCTCTGTCTAAGAAACGAGCCATCGCTCAATTTGGCAGGGTTGCCCACCATTTCATCATTGTGCCATGAGCTGCGGTGCAAAAGAGTATCAATGCCAAAAGCTTTTCCTATCGCCTCCTGATTCCACACTATCGGNTTGTCGCAGGTAAGGATATAAGCCCGCGCGCCATCACGCTCTTTCATTGCCTTCACAATAGTCTTATATGTTGAGCGAGGATATTTCATGCTATACACACTCTGCAACATCGGCAACATCCCTGCATTTATCAGCAACTGACAGTCTATCGAACGCCCTGCNGCAACTTGAGTAAGGACATTGGGAGCATATAACGTAGAGCTATCCTCGATAAGCGAATTCAGATATGGAGTTATAGGCTTTCCTTCAACATCCTTTTGAAGCACCCAGCTTTCAAGCGATTCACAAAGTATAATAACNAGATTCGTTCTGTCAGAAACTGAATCAGGTAAAGCCGTATAAGAACGCAGTTCNGNCTTATTCTTAAGCCAAGTTTCGATTTCAAGCACATCGTCAGCGGTCAATTCTGAGNACGAATTTTGAGTCGCCTGATAAATAATATTGCCGAATATCGTATAAACAGGCACTACGCAAGTTGAATANTAACACGATTCCTCCATCTTGCTTATCTGTGCTTTATATCCCCCACCGATAGCCGCAAGAATCCAAGACAAGAGTCCTGATACAATCGTTAAGATCAAATATTTCCAAAAAATACCGGAATTGTATCTATTTCTGACTTTACAAGCGGTCCAAAACGTCAAAATCGTCACTAACGGCAATATAACATCACTACATCTNATAGAATCCCAAACGCTTGCTTGAAAATCTTTTAAATTTCCGGCAAGAAAATAACTTTCCAAAGGTATNGCCGAGAAGTAAGTTCTGCAATACATGAAATTTGCTTCAAGCACTAAATCAAGCAAAACCATGATCACACCCTGAATCCACATTTTACGGAATATCGAATATGGGACAGTCAGCAAAAGTGACCATAAAAGCGAGTTGACATATAGCGCAGGATTACTCATGCATCTAAACGTNGTTTCCATACACCACAATAAGTCAAACGCAATAAACGTGAGGAAACATCCNGCAACAAATACCCAGACCCTTGAGACGCTCTTATACATTCGTAATCATGGCTTGACATAACGACGCAACACACTGTTCAGCGGTGGAAGCTGACGGCGTTTAATTAGAGAAGTGTCGCGAGGCACATCCTTATTATACTTTCNAAAAATNCTTTCTGCCGAATTTTCAAAGCTCCGNCAATTTTTCTCCCACTCCCCNGCCATANTTCCTTCAGCCGGCACAAGTCTAAAATTCCGAGCCTTATCACCCGGAACGGTAAATAGCAACCTGTAAGAAGCGTCTTTTACCATCGCTTTTCCTGACTTATCTCTGGCTAAAGTCACCGTGACTATAGCGCCGCCGCGCGTGTCGACAGTCTTCATGTTAGAAATGAAATTTCCCAAAGAATACACTAAAAAACAATTACTCCCATCGCTATGCTTTCTCATTTCCATCGGCTGAATGACATGAGGATGTGATCCTATTATCATATCAACGCCGCTTTTCTCCAAAAAATCGGCAAGAGAGCGCTGAGTTTCGTTAGGCAACAACTTGTATTCATCGCCCCAATGAATGCACACAGCTATCAGTTCCGCTCCCGCACTTCTTAAACGGGCAATGTCGGTAGATATTTGCTGACGGTCAATATAGTCGACCACCACCGGTGGAGTCACTTCAATTCCGTTAGTCCCATATGTATAGTTTAGAAACCCCACCTTGAAGCCTCCTATAACTTTTATCATCGGAAGCACCGAATCACGCTCATGTTTATTCCGGTAAGTACCGAGATGGTCGAGATAACGATTATCAAGTTGGTCAATAGTTCTCACTACACCGCGTGACCGCTTGTCGAGCGTGTGATTATTTGCGGTCAGCATCATGTCGAATCCGGCATAAGCAAGAGCGTCAAGATATTCATCGGGGGCGCTGAAACAAGGATAACCGGTGTAAGGCTTTCCGCCAAGAGGCGTCTCAAGATTCACAACCGCATAGTCAGCATCCTCGATTAGTGGAGCTATCGTTTCAAAACACTCAGTGTAATCATATTTGCCGTCGGGCGTTTTTGCAGCTTCAATCTGAGCTGAATGCTGCATAGCGTCTCCGGCAAATAAGATTTTCACCTCGTTATTACCCTTGATTAGAGAACCAAGGGTAAACAGCAATATCATCAATCCGTGCATAGGTGAACGGCGATGTTTTTAAATTTTACTCAATTAATATATGGCATGCTGACCTGCAAGAAGAGTGTTTTTCATCAATGAACATATAGTCATCGGACCTACTCCACCAGGTACAGGCGTGATGAATGAACACAACGGAGCCACGTTTGCGAAATCGACATCACCACACAAACGGAAACCACTCTTACGCGATGCGTCGGGCACTCGCGTGGTGCCAACGTCAATTATTACCGCTCCCTGCTTTACCATATCGGCAGTTACAAATCCGGGGCGTCCAAGCGCAGCAATAATAATATCAGCCTCTCGACATATTTCCTTAATATTTTGAGTGGCGCTGTGACAAACCGTAACAGTGGCGTCACCTGGAGTGTGCTTCTGCATCATGAGAGTCGCAACGGGCTTACCGACAATATTACTTCGTCCAAGAACAACACAACGCCTTCCTTTGGTGTCGATAGCGTATCTTGCAAGCAACTCAAGGATACCGGCAGGCGTAGCCGAAACAAAACACGGCAATCCGATAGACATACGCCCAACATTGACCGGATGGAATCCGTCAACATCTTTGCGATAATCAATCGCCTCTATAATTTTTTGTTCAGAAATGTGCTTGGGCAAAGGAAGTTGCACGATAAATCCGTCCACATCACTATCCTCATTAAGCTGTTTGATAACTTCAAGAAGTTTCTCTTCAGTAACATCATCTTCAAAGCGAATCAAAGTTGAAGTGAAACCGCATTGCTCACATGAACGAACTTTATTTGCCACATAGGTCTCGCTTCCGCCATCATGCCCCACGAGAACGGCGGCAAGATGAGGACGTTTTTTGCCTTCCGCAACCATTTTCTCTACTTCAGCGGCAATCTCCTCTTTAATTGTATCGGCAACCTTTTTTCCGTCAATTAATGTCATGATCCTGTTCTGTTTTTATAAAAACGAATAACGCACCGGCATAGCATATACCGATGCGCATTGATAAGTCTCTGTTAGGTTCCTTATTTACGTGCGATGCTGTCGCTTACAGTAAGACGAGCACGACCCTTAGCGCGACGGCGAGCAAGAACTTTGCGACCATCAGGGGTAGACATACGTTCACGGAAACCATGCTTATTTACTCTTTTTCTGTTAGAGGGCTGAAATGTTCTTTTCATCTTCTTATAATGTTGTTATTTATTATCAACTGCTAAAGCGAGTGCAAAATTAAATAAAACATTTCATTTTTGCAACTCTCAGTTATTTTTTCTCTAAAAATTGTTTTACCTTTGTCTATTATGAATAACGATACAGAGATTATTAGCAAATATTTCAAACTCACTGAGCTACAAATTCAGCAGTTTGACCAGTTAGGAGAACTTTATCCTGAGTGGAACAGCAAGATTAATGTCATTTCCCGAAAAGACATTGAAAATCTATATGTGAACCACATCCTTCACTCGCTGGCTATAGCGCGATTTATCAATCCAATTGAAGGAACACGATTCCTCGACATGGGAACCGGAGGTGGATTTCCCGGAATTCCGCTTGCTATAATGTGGCAGAACTGCAACTTCCATCTTATTGACCGAATTGGCAAAAAGATTCGAGTGGCTGAAAACATAGCCCGCTCCATCGGACTGACCAACGTCACATTCCAACATGGTGACATAGGCGAATGTAGGGAAAAATATGATTTCGTTGTCAGCCGCGCAGTCATGCGTCTTGACGAGTTGGTTCCGCTTATCAAAAAAAATATATCGCCCAAATCAATGAATGCCTATCCCAATGGACTGATATGCTTAAAGGGTGGCGATCTTGCCTCAGAAATGACAAAAGTGAAGTATCCTATAATCGAAGAACCGCTCGACAAATATTTTTCCGAGCCCTATTTCGAGACAAAAAAACTTATATACGTACAAATGTAATCTAAATTCCATGTTACAGGTACAACCATTTCAATTCAACATGTTCGGAATAAACACATATATTATATGGGATTCCGAATCAAAAGATGCAGCAATAATAGACCCGGGAATGTACAGCCCCGCCGAACAGTCAGCAATAGACCGATTCATAGCTGATAATAATTTGCAACTGACCCAGATGATCAATACCCACATGCATGTGGATCATATATTCGGTGACAATTATATAAAAGAGAAGTACGGACTGAAAGTGTGCGCCTCTCCATTAGACGCATTTCTTGGGGAAAAAGCTCCGATGCAGTGTAGAATGTTTGGTTTGCCCTCAGAGATTCCCGGTGTTGAAATCGACGTGGAGCTAAAAGATGGCGACACGCTTGATCTCTGCGGGGAAAAAGCCCATATCCTTCTTGTTCCGGGACATTCTCCTGGAAGCATCGTGATATATATGCCTGAATCAGGCATAGCGTTTACAGGCGATGTTATTTTCAAAGGAAGCATCGGCAGGACTGATCTTGTTGCAGGAAATCACACCCAGCTCATTTCAGGCATACGTGAAAAGATTCTTTCACTTCCCGACTCTACAATTCTCTTTCCGGGACACGGATCGCCGACAACAGTCGGGAATGAAAAACAAACCAATCCCTACATATAATTAAATCATCGTCAGTCAACCGAATTGCATTTTTTTGTAGAAAATTGTAACTTTGCACCAAAATTAAAATATTCTGTACTATGGCTAAGAAAGCTCTTTTGATGATTCTCGACGGATGGGGAATCGGAAACCACGGAAAAGGTGACGTAATATTTCAAACTCCCACTCCCTATTGGGATTATCTTCTAAATAATTATCCTCACTCACAGCTTCAGGCGAGCGGAGAAAATGTCGGATTGCCTGACGGACAAATGGGAAACTCAGAAGTAGGACACCTCAACATCGGAGCAGGACGCGTGGTTTATCAAGACCTCGTGAAAATCAACAAAGCATGTAAAGATGGCTCAATCCTGAAAAATCCCGAAATCATAAACGCATTCTCCTATGCCCGTGATCATGGCAAAGCCATTCATTTCATGGGTCTCACATCCAATGGCGGCGTACATTCTTCTCTTGACCACCTATATGCCCTCTGCGACATCGCAAAGGAATATGGACTGGAAAAAGTATACATCCATTGCTTCATGGACGGTCGTGACACTGACCCGAAGAGCGGAAAAGGCTTCATCGAAGAACTTACAGACCATTGCGAAAAATCAGCCGGAAAGATTGCCTCAATCATCGGACGATATTATGCCATGGACCGCGACAAGCGTTGGGAACGCGTGAAAATCGCCTATGATTTGCTCGTAAACGGCGAAGGGAAAAAAGCGACTGACATGGCTGAAGCCGTTCAGGAATCATATAATGAAGATGTGACCGACGAGTTTATCAAGCCTATCGTCAACGCTAATGTAGATGGAACAATCAAAGATGGCGACGCTGTCATCTTCTTCAATTATCGCAATGACCGCGCAAAAGAGCTTACAATGGTTCTCACTCAGCACGATATGCCCGAAGAAGGAATGCACACCATCCCCAATCTCCAATATTATTGCATGACTCCTTATGACGCATCATTCACCGGAGTCCACATCCTGTTTGACAAGGAAAACGTAAGCAACACTCTTGGAGAATACCTTTCATCGCTCGACAAGAAGCAACTTCACATTGCCGAAACCGAAAAGTATGCCCATGTGACTTTCTTCTTTAACGGCGGACGCGAAGAACCTTATAAGAGCGAAGAAAGAATCCTGGTTGCCTCCCCAAAAGTTGCCACTTACGACCTCAAGCCCGAGATGAGCGCTTATGAAGTAAAAGACAAACTGGTTGAAGCAATCAAGAGCAAGGAATATGATTTCATCGTTGTAAACTACGCCAACGGCGATATGGTGGGACACACCGGTGTCTATGAAGCAATAGAAAAGGCAGTGAAGGCTGTTGACGAATGTGTTAAAGACACCGTTGAAGCGGCAAAAGAAGCTGACTATGAAGTCATCATCATTGCCGATCACGGAAATGCCGATAATGCTATAAACGGCGACGGCACTCCCAACACCGCTCACTCGCTAAACCCCGTTCCCTGCATCTATGTGACTGAAAGGAAGGATGCCAAGGTTGAAAACGGCAAGCTCGCCGACGTAGCGCCCACAATGCTTAAAATAATGGGCCTCCCCCAGCCGGCAGAAATGACAGGCCACGCCCTCATCGACTAAACTACAACAATCCAATAAAAAACGATAAAGGATGCAGAAAACTGCATCCTTTATCGTTTTTTGCCATTCCGCTAAAAACCTAAACGGGAACATCCGTGTAATCACACGAATATTCCCGCAAATATATATGAGAGATTAATTCGGGTCACTTAACTTTTCTCCGTCTTTCAACCATATGAACCCGAATATCGGAATTGTTTAAATTTCAGTTTTTACTTTTGCCACCCATTCCTTGATTCGCGGCGCAGTAAGTTCTTCCTTATTCACCTGATCCAGGCAAAGTCCAACATACACTCCGTCAATAAATGCCGGCGAGTTGTCAAAATCATAAACATTTGCATCAAATGCGCCAACAAATGTCGCTCCGGTCTTTTGCAATCTATTGTACAATTCGCCGATTGCGCCACAGAAAGTATCCCTCATCGTTTCATCTCCACAACCGAATAGAGCGATTTTCTTCCCTTTAAGATCGAGAGCTTCAAGACCATCGATGAAATCATACCAGTCATCCTGCAATTCACCGTTACCCCATGTTGATGTTCCCAACAAAAGCACATCGTAAGGGGCTACTTCCGACGGGGCCGACTTTGAGACGTTATGAACATCTTCCTTTGAAATGCCGAACGATGCTGCAATTTCTTCAGCCACTTCAGCTGTCATGCCTGTATTTGAACCGTAAAAAATACCAATCTTTTTCATTGTTATGTAGTTTTTATATCTTTATAACACTACATAAGCTGCAATGTTCACCTGACAATGTCAGAATGCAAGATGGAAACTGATTCTAAGCCCCCAGTCAGGAGCTTCCGGAGTGTTGCGATAACTTAATCGCCAAACAGAATCAAGACGCAACACGCGGAATATATTATCGATACCGGCACTAATTTCCATGTATGGTTCAGATGTCATGGCTGTTGTGTAAACATTTGCCGGAAATACGAACAAGTCCTTATTATATGCAGGATTATTACGGTCGCTCAGATGCCCCCATAGACATTTGAATGTCATCACTTCACGCAATTTCAACTTCTTTATGAGAGGAATGCGATTAAATATCATTCCGTTCATCCAATATGTAAAGTCGAGCGAAGCATAGGAATCATTGATAAACTCCAACGGATTCATCAATGCGTAACTTTCCGGTTGAATAGTATAAGAAAGGTTTGCATCAGGAAGGCACAGATCCATGTAGGGCGACGGCGACCACGAATGTCCCGCCTTGACAATCGCATCCACATATCCGAATGCCGACAGCCAAAAACGCTTTGAGAATTTAAACTCGGTGCGGTTTATAGTAAACATACTTCCCAAAAGCCCCTTTGGCGCATAGGTATGCGACAACTCAAAAACAGGAGCGTCGAGATTAATCGGGAGACGCACAGTTTTCCCCTGAACGAACTTCTCTCCCGGAGCATATCGCAACGAAAGCTTAAATGAAGCTTCGTCATAGTGGTTGAAATTACGACCCCATCCGTCAATAAACGGAATCCACCGGGTGGCTTCCTGACGCTCAAATGAAGCGCCGGCAACCACTGAGAAATTATTCAACAACTCGAGAGTATATTCAAGAGTAGTAGCTCGCTTATATGTCACGCGGGTATCCTCCATTCGTTTCAGCGACAAGAAGAGATTATCCTTATTAGTCGACGAATATTTCTGCCCTAACTGATCCAAATCATAAAGCGAAGTAAGTCGCAGTGAATGCACCGGAAATTCTCTCGAATGATAGTCTTTATCTTTGAAAGAATACTCAAGCTCACCCCTATATTTCCATTTATGGTCTCTGATACCGTAAGCCACGTATCCTCTCGCAAACCATCTTTTAGACAAATTTGCAGTAGTCATACCTCCGGCTCGCAGACGCACTCCTTCAGCAGTATTATAAGATATGCTTGTATTTACAGGTCCGTAATCAAATTTACTCGGATTGCCGGTGTGTACATATCCGCTCACTAAAAGGCGCACAGTCTTCTCGGTCCAATAATAAATCGGAACGGCACGCATGCGTCTCACCATTTCATCAATACCCTTTTCTCCTTTTTCGAGCGGAATAAGACGTTCTTGATTCCAAAAGTCAGAATCTTTCACTCGCGCATCGGCAACTATAATTTCTGAAGGAGCCACGTTGAATATAGATTTATCGACCGGCTCGTCAAAAGAAAAATCGGAGTAGGCATTATTTCTACGCGCATATATCTTGGGCAGTCCCGGGATAACAGAAAGCTCTACAATCATGTCGTCAGACTTCTTCAACCTGGAGTTATCCGGAGCCTTTTCAAATTCCTGAACCAATGTAAAAGCATCAAGAAAGTTGACATTAATAGTATGAGGGAGGAACATCTCAACCCTCTTTATAAACATCGTGGAATCTCCCTTGGGGACATAGAGTTTACCGATAAAGCCCCATGTTTCAGGCGTGTGTGGCACAAAACTCAACACAACACATGAATCCCCGTCAACCACAACCGTGTCGGAAAGATAATATTTATAGAAATCGGGACCTATTTTAGCAAGTGGGCTGACGAATCTATTCTGAAGCAGAGTCACATCATTATCGTAAATGTCAACCTCCCTAAATACATCTTCAAGGACTTGACGCGACGCGTCCTTATCATGAGCGATATCATCTATTCCTTCTTGGCGCAAGCCGATAACCGTTTCTTTTTTCCGATTTCCATTTTGGGCATAAGCTACATCCGCAACTTTCTCTTTGACCATGAAATTAAGAATCGGCGTTCCTGATACAGCGGACGTGTCGACGTATTCATTCATGAACTTGAACTTTTCTCCGAGCCAGGAATAGTTGCCTGACGCATTGAAATCATTGATGGCGGTTGATATTCGTTCATACTTTCTATAGCTATAAAAATCATGCCGCCTCGGATCATTCTTTTCCTTGGAATTCCTGATACGATTCACAAAGTCTACCGCCGGATTATTCTTTTTACTGTATTTTTCTTTACGCGGCTTGACTACAACCTCAGAAAGCTGAACTCCTGTAGGAACAAGTTCAACTATAATATCTTTTCCCGGAGCAAACGACATGGGTACCGTCTTTTCTGAATATCCCATAACGGAAAACCGCAAACTGTCATTAGCATTCTTTTTCCATAGAGAAAAATGTCCTTGCTCATCGGCAAGCTTGCCTTCTTTGCTTGCGGTTACATACACCGCTACATAAGGAATAGGCTCCCGCGAGATAGAGTCGATAATTGTCCCGGAAACAAGAATCTCACGTGCCGACGCACTGATCGGCAAGACAATCAGGAGTATCGACAACCAGAGTATATGATAAAACCTATGAAATGACCCTTTTTTCAAAATTGATTGAGTAATATTCTTTTATTCCAACATAACAATTTATCTTTGCAAAGATAATAAAAATTCACTCATTCAATGGCAAAAGAAATTGAACGTAAGTTTTTAGTCGTTAACGACTCTTATAAAAGCCTGACTTATAAAACCATAAATATCATGCAAGGATATATCTCCACTGACAAACGCGCCGTTGTCAGAGTGAGACTGAGCGACGAAGAAGCTTTCCTGACAATAAAAGGAGAGAATCACGGAATAGTGAGGGATGAGTGGGAATATCCGATACCTGCAGCTGACGCAAAAGATATGCTTGAACGCATAGCCATAGGCACCGTCATATCCAAAACCCGCTATTTGGTAGACTTTGAAGGTTTCAAATGGGAGATTGACGAATTTCACTCTCCGCTGGATGGATTGACAGTTGCTGAAATAGAATTGCCTACCACCGACACTACATTCAAACAACCGCCATTCATTGGAAAGGAAGTGACAGGAAACCCCGCATATTACAATTCGTCAATCGCCTCCGGAAAATTACCTTAACTCCAGTTTCACCACATTTTCCACGTGAGCTGTGTGAGGAAACATATCCACCGGCTGAATTGCAGTTAACCGATACTTCTCATCAAGCATCGCTATGTCCCTCGCCTGCGTGGCAGGATTGCAACTCACATACACAATTCGCTTAGGTGCCGCATTTAGAATAACTTTTACGACATCTTCGTGCATTCCGGCTCGTGGAGGATCGACAATCATCACGTCGGGGCGTCCATGCTCTTCGATAAAGCGGTCAGTGAGTATGTCTTTCATGTCGCCGGCATAAAACTCAGTATTATCAAGTCCATTGACCTTCGCATTGACTTTTGCGTCTTCGATTGCTTCCGGAACATATTCAATACCTATAACTTTCGAGGCTTTACGCGCCACAAAATTTGCGATTGTGCCGGTACCGGTATATAGGTCATATACAAGCTCCTCCCCTGTCAACCCGGCAAAATCACGCGCTACACTGTAGAGTTTATATGCCTGCAATGAATTTGTTTGATAGAACGATTTCGGACCTATTCTGAATTTGAGCCCTTCCATCTCCTCCTCAATATAATCGCGTCCACTGTACAATACAATGTCTTGGTCTCCTATCGTGTCGTTTACTTTGAGATTCACAACATACATCAGCGATGTTATTTCGGGAAATTGCTCTTTAACGGCATGAAGCAACGCCTCAATTGCCCGTTTGTCATTTTCGCCAAAAACCATCACGACCATCACTTCGCCGGTTGATGCGATTCTTATCATCAAGGTGCGGAGGAAACCTGCCTGCGCTTTTAAATCATAAAATGAAAGACCGTGTTCCTTGCCATAATTCTTTATGAACAGACGAATCCGATTGCCTAAATCGTCCTGAAGGTGGCACTTGTTGATGTCAAGCACTTTATCAAATGCTCCGGGAATATGGAATCCTGCCGCATCGCGGTCGGGAAATTCTTCGCCGGAATTGAGCTGTTCAAATGTAAGCCACTTTTTATTAGAAAAAGTGTATTCCATTTTGTTACGATATTCCCATATAGAATCCGACCCAATAATAGGAGATACTTCAGGCGCTTCCACCTTTGCTATGCGCTGAATGCAGTCAGCCACCTGTTTTTGCTTACATTCAAGCTGAAAACTGTAAGGCAAATGTTGCCATCGGCATCCGCCGCATAGAGTAAAATGCTCGCATTTAGGAGAAATTCTCACATCCCCCGGCTTAATCATGTTAAATATGCGTCCATCGGCATAATTTTTCTTTTTCTTGGTCAATTTTATGTCAACGACATCCCCAGGAGCGCCATAGGGCACAAACACCACCATCTCATCGACACGAGCAAGCGCGTTTCCCTCGGCAGCGACATCCGTAATTGTCACATTTTCCAACACTGGCAAATCTTTTCTTTTCCTTGACATAATAACCCGGTTTTATTATCGAAAATTTATGCTATTAAAAATTTTGCACAAAAGTACGGAATTATATTCATTCAGTGAGACGCATTTTCAAGATATTTGAGGATTTTTCGTAACTTCGCAAAAAATTTAGAATACAGAAATGGCAGAAAACTCCCTACTCTCACGCCTTGACGGAATCGAATCGCGCTTTGAAGAGGTAAGCACGCTGATTACCGACCCCAGCGTAATTTCCGACATGAAGCGATACGTGAGGCTCACTAAAGAATACAAAGACTTGGAAAAGCTCACTGCGGCAACGAGGGCTTACCGCACATTGCTTGATAATGTGAAAGAAGCTCGTGAAGTGCTTGAAAACGAGTCAGACGAAGAGATGAGGGCTCTTGCTAAAGAGGAATTGGACTCTTCGGCATCAAAAATCCCCGAAATGGAGGAAGAGATAAAACTTCTTCTCATTCCCGCCGATCCAGAGGACGGGAAAAACGCCATTGTTGAAATACGCGGCGGCACCGGAGGCGATGAGGCGGCTATATTTGCCGGCGATCTGTTCAAAATGTACACCAAATATTGCGAATCCAAAGGATGGAATGTCGCTGTCACCAGCTTCAACGAGGGAACTGCTGGCGGCTTTAAAGAGGTTGTATTCTCAGTCTCCGGCGAAGGAGTATATGGCATTCTTAAGTATGAAAGCGGCGTGCATCGAGTGCAACGCGTTCCGGCAACCGAAACACAGGGACGTGTACACACGTCAGCGGCAACCGTCGCCGTTCTCCCCGAAGCCGAAGAATTTGATGTTGAGATCAACGAAGGTGAGATAAAATGGGACACATTCCGAAGCGGAGGTGCCGGAGGTCAGAACGTAAACAAGGTGGAATCGGGAGTGAGACTACGCTACATGTGGAAAAACCCCAATACCGGCGAAACCGAAGAAATACTTATTGAATGTACTGAAACGCGAGATCAACCAAAAAATAAAGAGAGAGCGTTAAGTCGTCTACGTACATTCATCTATGACAAGGAGCACCAGAAATATCTTGACGATATAGCTTCCCGCCGCAAGACAATGGTTTCTACCGGCGACCGCTCGGCTAAAATACGCACCTATAATTATCCGCAAGGACGTATAACCGATCATAGAATCAATTATACTATTTATAACCTATCAGCTTTCATGGATGGCGACATACAAGATTGCATCGACCATCTGATAGTGGCTGAAAATGCGGAAAAACTAAAAGAGTCAGAACTGTAAAGACAATAATCATGGAAAGAAAAGCATTAGTCGAAAATATTCGCCGCAAAGGAAGTTTTCTCTGCGTAGGTCTTGATCCCGACATAAAGAAACTCCCCGAATGTGTGCTGAGAAAAGAAAATCCGATTTTGGCATTCAATAAGGCTATAATTGATGCCACAGCCAAATATACCGTAGCCTATAAACCCAATCTCGCATTTTATGAGAGCATGGGGCTTGAGGGCTGGATAGCGCTTGAAGAAACAGTTAAATATCTTAAAGCTAACTATCCCGATCAGTTTATTATAGCCGACGCGAAACGTGGAGATATCGGCAACACGTCACAGATGTATGCCCGCTGCTTTTTCGAACAAATGGATGTCGACGCAGTCACTGTTGCGCCTTATATGGGAGAAGACAGCGTGACGCCGTTCCTCGGCTACAATGGCAAATGGGTTATCCTTCTTGCATTGACCAGTAATAAAGGAAGCCATGATTTCCAGTTTATAACCGACAATGATGGCAAACGGCTTTTCGAGCATGTCATTGAAACGTCATCAAAATGGGCATCTCCTGAAGAAATCATGTATGTGGTCGGAGCAACTCAAGGAAAAATGTTTGAAGATATCCGTAAAGTCGCTCCTGACAACTTCCTTTTAGTACCGGGTGTAGGTGCCCAAGGAGGAAGCCTCGAGGAAGTGGCACGCTACGGAATGACCGAAGAATGCGGGCTGCTTGTCAATTCTTCGCGAGGCATTATTTATGCTTCAAACGGTGAGGATTTCGACGTAGCCGCAGGTCGTGAAGCTGAAAAGCTTCGCAACCAAATGGCAGAATTATTGAAAGCCAAACATATCATTTAGTGATTTTTAATAAACTTATTTTCCAAATATTCGTTACATTTGCAACATCGTTTATTTAATCTATAACCAAAATGCAAAAGATCGACAATTTTAACTTTGCCGGAAAGAAGGCGATTGTAAGAGTTGACTTCAATGTCCCCTTGGATGAGAACGGCAAAATCACCGACGATACTCGTATTCGCGGCGCCCTCCCCACATTGAAGAAAATCCTTGATGACGGAGGCAGCCTTATCATCATGTCGCACATGGGTAAACCCAAAGGCAAAGTAAACGCAAAATATTCACTGGGTCAAATCAAGGATGACGTTGCCAAGGCTTTGGGACGCGACGTTAAGTTTGTATCAGACTGTGTTGGTCCGGAAGCAGCCGAAGCAGCTGCAAATCTCAAACCCGGCGAAGTGCTCCTACTTGAGAACCTCCGATTCCACCCCGAAGAAGAGGGCAAGCCCGTAGGTATTGACAAAGAGGATCCCGCTTATGAGGCAGCAAAGAAAGAGATGAAAGAAAAGCAAAAAGAATTTGCAAAAACTCTTGCATCCTATGCTGACGTATACGTGAACGACGCATTCGGTACCGCTCACCGCAAACACGCTTCTACCGCAGTAATCGCCGACTATTTCGGAGCTGACGACAAGATGCTCGGATTCTTGATGGATAAAGAAGTGCAGGCTGTCGACAACATCCTTAGCGACATCAAGCGCCCCTTCACCGCAATCATGGGAGGCTCTAAAGTTTCAACCAAAATCGGCATTATCGAAAACCTCATGGACAAGGTTGACAATCTTATCCTTTGCGGTGGTATGACCTATACTTTTGCTAAAGCTCAAGGCGGCAAAGTTGGAAATTCAATCGTTGAAGATGACAAGCTTGATCTTGCCCTTGACATCATCAAGAAAGCAAAAGAAAAAGGCGTTAACCTGATTCTCGGAACCGATTGTATTGCCGCTGACGCATTCAGCAACGATGCAAAAACAATGGTATGCTCGGTAATGGATATTCCTGAAGGATGGGAAGGTCTTGATGCAGGTCCCGAAACTCGCAAATCTTTTGCTAAGGCTATCGAGCCGTCAAAGACAATCCTTTGGAACGGTCCTGCCGGAGTATTTGAATTTGACAACTTCACTGCAGGTTCACGCGCAATCGCCGATGCCATTGTAAAAGCTACTGAAAATGGAGCATTCTCACTCGTAGGCGGTGGTGATTCTGTTGCTTGTATTAACAAATTCGGTCTTGCCGATGAAGTGTCATACGTATCTACCGGTGGTGGCGCTCTTCTTGAAGCTATCGAAGGAAAAGTTCTTCCCGGAGTAGCTGCAATAAAAGGCTAATTCAGTATTGCAATTAATATCTACATGGGGAGAGGGACCTAAATCCGTCTCCCCTCTTTTTTGCCAAATGACTCCCCTATGCGCAATCATAACGATGAATTCTGGACTTGGATACAAGACCACCTCAATGAAAATCCAGCAGAACTGAGCTTAAAATTTCGCGGTAAAACGCCATGGTTCGAAGACGCTATAATGCAGGTACAGTGTCGACGTAAAACAAAAAAGAAACTTGAAAAGGAATTAACCAATCCTCAGTTCTATTTTCCATCCACGCTTTCAGCCGAACAATGCACAGGCGATCAACTCGCAAGCTTTCACGCATCGCTGATTAATACCGGCGATACTGTCCTCGACCTTACTTGCGGGCTTGGAATTGACACGCTTCATTTTGCAGAAATAGCGAAATCAGTGACAGCGATAGAGCAAAACCCTGAATTGTGTGAAGCGCTTGAACACAACGCATCCGTACTCGGGTTTTCCAACATAACTGTTGTCAATGCCGACTGCATCGAATTTCTGGCAAATACCGACGAAATATATGATGTAGCATTTATTGACCCTGCGCGGAGGGGAGCGGAAGGAGAGCGAGTGTATGGACTTCATGACTGTTCTCCTGATGTCATCACAATGCTGCCGTCAATCAGAAAACATTGCCGCCGCCTGATAATAAAAGCGTCACCGATGCTCGACATAACTCAAGTCATTAGAGACCTCCCTTTGACAAGGAGTGTATATGCGACAGGAAATGACACCGAGTGTAAGGAGATTGTAACCGTTGTCGATTTTGAACAGAATGATTCAGCAGAACCTACCATTCACGCCCTGTCATCATCCTCTGATTTTGCATTCACGAAGTCAGATGAAGCGGCGGCTAATGCATCGTTCTCCGAACCTCATGGAACCGGATTCCTTTATGAACCCAACCCCGAGATAATGAAAACGGCGCCGTTCAAATTGCTTTCACAAATATTCAAATTAGACAAAATAGGTTCAAACACCCATCTATATTGGTCAAAGAATAGAATTGAGGGGTTTCCAGGAAACGTATTTCGCATAGCACGTATACTCGACTATTCCTCGGGAAATATAAAACGTTTCGCTCGAGAATTTCCATCCATAATGGTCACTGCCCGAAATTTCGGATTAACAGCCGATCAACTACGCAAAAAACTAAAAGTGAAGGACGGCGGCGACCTTAGACTATTCGCGGTGTCATCCATCAATGACAAGAAGATAATGATTGTTGCGGAAGAAGAATGACACTTAAAGTCGATTCGACAATGAATCACCGCAAGACATTTTGTCAGTAAAAAAACGGAGAGGACTTCATTTAACGATGTCCTCTCCGTCATTATAGTATCACTATTCGATTATTTCTGAGTCACTTTAGGTGATGCCGTGATTGTTGTGGTAGTAGCGGTACCAGAGTCGTCAGGTGTTTCATCAGCCACAGGTTCTACAATCTTAACCTTGTAGGTCAATAATGCTTCTGCCGGGCTATAACCAACAGCAAAAATAGGCATATAAATCTGAAGGATGTGGTCCCCTTCTGAAATGCCAGCCGTATTCAAGGTAATTCCATAAGGAGGAATAATGTTGCTTGCATCCAGCAATACATAATCCCAATAGTAGCTTACACCGCCTATAGCAATCTCCTTAGCGTCGCTCTCAACAATTGAGACCGCATCTATCGAAAATTGATTTCCTGAGGGGATAACAATTACGCCATCTTCAGTAACTTCACTCTGACCTGAAATATCAACCTTAACTTTGAAATCAGGCAAATCGTTGTCATCGTCATTACATGACGCAAAGAAAAATAACGGCAATGCCAACAACATGTAAAACAGTTTTTTCATAATAGTAAATTAATTAGTGATTTAATTATGTTATCAGTATATAAGCATTTAGCTTATATACTGATAACAAGTAGGTTTAAAAATTGTTTTTATCAATTTCTGAATATTAACTCATCGTCTTTAACATCAATGACGATGGGACGTTCGCGATCAACTTTTTGTGCGAGAATATCCTTTGACAGGCGATTCAGCACCATGCGCTGAATGACTCTCTTGACAGGACGAGCTCCAAACTCAGGATTGTAACCCTCCTTAGCAAGATAGGACAATGCCTGAGGTGTAACTTCGAGTGTGACACCATTCTTGGCAAGCATCTTCTTAATTGAAGCCACCTGAATGCCGACAATCTCTTCAATCTCACGCTCGTTAAGAGGCGTAAACATTATTATCTCATCGATTCGATTAAGGAATTCGGGACGAATAGTCTGTTTCAACATATTAAGAACCTCCTCCTTGGTCTTCTCGACAACTTCAGCATGGTTATCGTCAGTCATATTGGCGAAATTGTCACGAATAACCGAAGAACCCATGTTTGAAGTCATGATTATGATAGTGTTCTTGAAATTGACGAGTCTACCCTTGTTATCGGTAAGACGTCCATCGTCAAGCACCTGCAATAAGATATTGAACACATCGGGGTGAGCTTTTTCAATCTCGTCAAACAACACTACCGAATATGGTTTACGACGCACGGCTTCAGTCAATTGACCGCCTTCATCATAACCGACATATCCCGGAGGCGCGCCGACAAGACGGCTCACGGTGTGCTTTTCCTGATATTCGCTCATATCGATACGTGTCATCATATTCTCATCATCAAACAGGTATTCGGCAAGGGCTTTTGCAAGCTCTGTTTTTCCGACTCCGGTTGTGCCGAGGAATATAAACGAACCGATAGGACGACGCGGGTCATTAAGCCCTGCACGGCTTCGACGAACTGCATCAGCGATCGCCGCAATAGCCTCCTGCTGACCGACTACACGTTTGTGGAGCTCAGCCTCAAGATGTAAAAGTTTTTCTTTTTCACTCTGAACCATTTTGCTCACAGGTATGCCGGTCCAACGAGACACGACGTCAGCGATATCATCAGAATCAACCTCCTCTTTAATCAGCGATTTTTCACCCTGCATTTCGTGAAGCTGCTCCTGAATGCGCTCATTATCCTTTTCCTTTTCCTGAATCTTGGAATAACGGATTTCTGCCACTCTGGCATAGTCGCCTTCTCGTTCAGCCTTTTCAGCCTCAAACTTGTATTGCTCAATGTCAATCTTATTCTGCTGTATGCGATTGATAAGATCCTTTTGAGCTTCCCATTTTGCCTTAAAGTCCTTTTCTACATCGCGAAGATCGGCAAGTTCCTTTTCAAGATCCTTGATTTTCACAGTGTCGCCTTCACGCTTGATCGCTTCACGTTCAATCTCAAGTTGAGATATTTTGCGGGTTATCTCGTCAAGAGCCTGCGGCACGCTGTCACGTTCCAAACGCAACTTAGAAGCGGCTTCATCGATAAGGTCGATCGCCTTGTCAGGAAGGAATCGATCAGTGATGTATCGCTCCGAAAGCTGAACAGCGGCAATAATCGCCTCATCGCGTATACGCACTTGATGATGGTTCTCATAACGCTCTTTAAGTCCACGAAGGATTGAAATGGCACTCATTTCATCCGGTTCGTTAACCATGACTTTCTGGAAGCGTCGTTCAAGAGCCTTATCCTTTTCAAAATATTTCTGATACTCGTCAAGAGTTGTTGCGCCGATACTGCGAAGCTCACCTCGGGCAAGCGCCGGCTTCAAGATGTTGGCAGCGTCCATTGCTCCCTCACCTTTTCCTGCTCCTACCAAAGTGTGTATTTCATCGATAAACAGAATTATATCGCCATCAGCTTGTGTCACTTCATTGACAATAGCTTTAAGTCGTTCCTCAAATTCTCCTTTATATTTAGCTCCGGCAACCAAAGCACCCATGTCAAGAGAATAAATCTGCTTATTCTTCAGATTCTCGGGAACGTCACCTCTCACAATTCTATGAGCCAACCCCTCGGCTATAGCGGTTTTACCGGTACCCGGCTCACCGATAAGCATAGGATTGTTCTTTGTTCTGCGGCTAAGAATCTGCAATACTCGGCGTATCTCATCATCTCGCCCGATAACAGGGTCGAGTTTGCCTGATCTCGCGCGTTCATTAAGATTTATCGCATATTTACTCAATGCGTTATATGTGTCCTCAGCACTTTGATCAGTAGCCTTTTTCCCTTTTCTCAATTCTTCTATAGCCGCGCTAAGCTCATGCTCACTGAGCCCCGCATCTTTCAGAATCTGCGAAGCACTGCTATTGACTGTAAAAATAGCCAACAGGATGGCTTCAAGAGTAACATACTGATCACCTTGCTTTTTAGCAATATCCAGTGACTTCTGCAAGACATCATTTGATGTGCGGCTCAAATAGGGTTCTCCGCCCGACACCTTCGGTTCTGACGAAATAGCCCGATCGATAGACATCGTAACATTACCCACATTAGCGCCCACCTTCTGAAAGATGAACTGCATCAACGAGTCACCCTCAGTCATCAAGCCCTTCAACAGATGGACCGGCTCAATCGCCTGGTTTCCGGAACCTTTGGCAATCTCAACAGCCTTCTGGATGGCTTCTTGCGACTTAATTGTAAAGTTGTTGAAATTCATGATGAATAAATTTTAATAATTCCTTTGCTTTACTAACACTTGTAAAGCCAATAATGTTGAATAAATATTTTGAACTAAGCCCGCCATTTCTTAACTTTGTTATCAAATACCATACCAGTTTAAACAATGAAAAAGATTTTAACTTTAGTTATATTACTTTCCTCATTTGCCACCGGCATGAGGGCTCAAGAGACTACACCATTCCCCTATCCGGAAATACCCGATTCATTGTCTACGCTTCAACAGCGCACTGACTACCTTATAATGAATTTCTGGAAAGGAGCTGACATGAAAAAGGTGCTCAATGACACAACCGCGCTCAACCGCGCTTTTGCCGACTACACATCTTTCATGCCTTACGCATCGCCTGACAGTGTCAAAAAATCAATCAACCAGCTATTAGCTCCTTACAAAAATGATGCCAAAACCACGTTAAAACTTGTGAAAATGGCAGAAAAAGAAATGTACGGTCCTAATCCGTCCATAATAGCCAACGAGCCCTACATGATTTTTACCAAAGCCATCTTCACAAATAAAAAGATCAATCAGAAAGAAAAAGAGAAATATCTTTCTCATGTAAAAATGATCAACAGTTCACAGGTCGGATCATCTATCCAGCCAATCCGTTACACCACCCGCTACAATGCCGTTCACGAAGTACACGAGCAACCCGGCGAGTATAAGGTGTTATATTTCCATAAGTCTGACGACGAAGACCTTGCAATGAATCATCTTAGATTGAAAGCCGATGCTGCAGTCGGAGCCCTCACAAAAGCGGGCAGAATGAAGATAATCGACATATTGATCGGAGAACCGACAGAGGAATGGAAAAATTCTGTCAGTGATTTCCCTTACGAATGGGAAGCCGGAGCCACTACTTCAGCCGGAGATTATATCGACTTGCGAATAGCGCCTGAAATTTATCTACTTGACCAGAACAATAAGATAATTGCACGCGACTTGTCAATAGAAAGCATTCTCAATATAGCCAAGACTTTATATCAAAATCAATTGCAATGAACCTATTTTTGGAAAATCTCTTCTTAAAGTGCACAGGCTACACTTACAGCAATCTGGCTCGCCTGTTCATAAGGCTTTTTGTCGGCATAATGTTCTTGCAATTCGGCATAAGACATCTGATAAACTTCAACTCATTAGCACCGGTATTTCCGACTGTAATGTGGTTTGACGGAAGCACCTCGCTCACGTTGATGATATGCGTGGAGATGATATGCTCAATCTTCATCATGGTAGGATTTCTCACGCGTCTCGCAGTCATCCCGGCGATTATAGCAATGCTTTACGCAGAACACCATATACTTAATATAATATACCCGGGCACAATGCCTTACTTGATTTCAAGCATGCAGCCCGGATATCTACCAATAATGTTTATCGGGATTTTCATCTATATTCTTATAGCCGGACCCGGTAAAATATCCTTGGACTACTTTATCTCGCTTTTCATCATTTCCCGTCGAGGCAAGGATGAGACTGAAGAGATGGAGGAAATATAACACTATCTGTTTTAATGAAAATAGCTGTACTTATATCAGGAGGCGTAGACAGCGCCGTTGTTGTTCATCGTCTCAAAGAAGAAGGACATGACCTTCATTTGTTTTATATCCGCATAGGACTCGACACTGACGAGGGCGATTGTTCGGCTGATGAAGACATTGAAATGTGTCAGTTCATAGCCCGAAAATACAATTGCCCATTTGATGTTGTGTCGCTTCACGAAGAATATTGGGAAAATGTCATGGAATATGCGCTCAGAACAGTTCGAGCCGGATTGACACCCAATCCTGACATAATGTGTAATAAGATGGTGAAGTTCGGATTTTTTGAGCAACGTTGGGGGCATGAATTTGAAAAAACCGCAACCGGACACTACGCATCTACCGACATTATCGACGGCAAAATATATCTCGCCACAGCTGTAGATCCGGTGAAAGACCAGACTGATTTTCTGGCACGCATAAGCTATGATCAACTCTCCCATCTGATGTTCCCCATTGGTTCACTTCCGAAAGCGAAAGTAAGGGAAATAGCTGTCGATGTAAAGATGCCCAACGCATTCCGCAAAGACAGTCAAGGAATATGCTTTTTAGGAAAAATAAACTATAACGATTTCATAAAGCGCCATCTTGGCATAAAGAAAGGCGCGATTGTCGAGCTTGAAACAGGTAAAAAACTCGGGGAGCATAATGGATTCTGGTTTCACACCATAGGACAGCGCAAAGGTCTCGGATTGAGCGGAGGTCCGTGGTATGTGGTAAAGAAAAACATTCATGACAATGTGATTTATGTCAGTCAGGGATATGACACGGAGAAACAGTATGGAAACACAATCCATCTTGATGAAATGCACTTCATTTCAGGAAATCCATGGGGCGACAATATCACCAAGACTAAAATATGTTTCAAAAACCGTCACATGCCCCAATTTCTTCCTGCCACCCTCACTCGGCTTAATGAAACAGAGTATGTGATTGAATCGGAAAACAAGGTGCAAGGCATCGCTCCCGGTCAATTTGCCGTAATCTATGATCCGTCAGCTCATCTATGTTATGGCAGCGGAATCATAACCGGAAGAAATATAATAATTTGATCTCATGTCGGACAACAAAAAAATACAGCTTAGTGTCGTCGGAATCTCCTACAGCCAGATACAGTCGGGCGCATACGCCCTGATTTTAGGCGAAGTAGACGGTCCTTACAGGATTCCGATCGTGATAGGCGGAGCCGAAGCTCAGTCTATCGCCATAAGATTGGAGAAAATCATTCCGCCGCGCCCAATGACTCATGATTTGTTCGTAAGTTTCGCCCATGCTTTCGGAGTGAAGCTTGACAATATATTCATATATAAATTTGAGGACGGGATATTTTATTCGGAACTGACATTTACCGACGGCGAACGTACAGTGGTTCTTGACGGACGCACATCTGACGCAATAGGTATCGCCCTCAGAGCCAAAGCGCCAATATTCACCACCAAACAGATACTGGAGGACACCGGATTCATTATGGAAGAAGTGACCTACCAGCCTGGGCCGGATGATAACTCTGAGACAGAAGAAGAAAATGCCGAGACCATGACCAAAAGACTTCATGACCTTGAAGCTCAACTGAAAGAATGCATTTCAGATGAGCGATATGAGGAAGCGGCAACTATATCAGCCCAAATAGACCGTCTTAAAAAAGAGATTGAAGGGCTTGACAATATCTGAACCTATAAAAATATAATACCGAAATTCAAATGGATAATACAAAAATCAGACTCTCATTTCTGAGTTTCATGCAGTTTGCCGTATGGGGAAGCTATCTGATATGTTTAGGACAATTTCTCGGATCCGCCGGACTTGGAACTGAAATCTCTTGGTTCTATGCCGTGGGAGGCTTCGTTTCTATTTTCATGCCCGCAATCATGGGGGTAGTCGCCGACCGATGGATACACGCTCAGCGATTGTTGGGCACCTGCCATATTATCGCAGCCTCATTCATGCTATTGGCTTGGTTTTACGCCCAGTCTCACCCAACCCTTGAATTCGGTCCATTCTTCACAATATTCACTTGCAGCGTGGCATTCTATATGCCTACAATAGCGCTCTCCAATTCAGTGTCATTTTCCATTCTTAAAAAGAAGAATTATGACACGGTAAAAGCGTTCCCGCCGATACGCGTGCTTGGCACGGTGGGATTCATAATCGCCATGTGGTTTGTCAACTGCTGCTATTACAATGACGGAGCATTCGGATTTACAATCTCCGACACTAATCCCAATGCAGGATTCAGGTTCCAGTATACCGACATGCAGCTGCTTGTAAGCTCAATATTAGGATTTATCCTTGGAGTATACAGCTTCATGCTGCCTGACATACCGACAGCCGGAAAAAAGGACGAGGGAAAAGGAATCGCTGCAATTCTTGGTCTTGACGCATTCAAACTCTTTAAAGACCGACGCATGTTGATATTCTTCGTTTTCTCAATGCTGCTGGGTGTGGCACTGCAAATCACCAACGGTTATGCCACCCCGTTCATCTCAAGTTTTAAAGCTAATCCTGAATTTACAGATACTTTCGGAGCCAACAATGCCACGTTGCTGACATCCATTTCTCAAATTTCAGAGGCGCTTTGCATTCTCTTAATTCCATTCTTCCTCAAAAGATTCGGAATAAAACGGGTCATCACCATAGCAATGATTGCATGGGTGTTGCGATTCGGATTTTTCGGAATCGGCAATCCCGGATCAGGATTGTGGCTACTAATCCTATCTATGATAGTCTATGGCGTCGCTTTTGACTTCTTTAATGTTTCAGGAGCTCTCTTTGTAGAACAAGAAACCGATAACAATATCAAGGCATCCGCCCAAGGGTTGTTCATGCTCATGACCAATGGGCTCGGAGCATCATTCGGAATGATTGTAGCCGGAGCCGTGGTAAATCATTTTGTCACACCAACCGAAGTAAACGGCAATGTATACATGACCGGAAACTGGTCAGCCCCATGGCTTATATTCTCTGCCTACGCGGTAGTCGTTGTCGTTCTATTCAATATCCTGTTCAAGTATAAACATAATCCCGAGAAATAATGATTCAATTTTATGCGCCTGACATCGCTGAAACATTTTCCCTCCCGGAAGATGAAGCAAAGCATTGCGTGAGGGTACTACGACATAAAATCGGTGACGTCATCGAGGTGATTGATGGAAAAGGGAAACGATATCATTGCCGCATAACCGACGACAATCCCCGAAGAATGGCAGTGGAGATTGTTGATTCGGTCGATGAGCCGCTATCCTGGGAGACTTTTATCACTATCGCTGTCGCCCCCACCAAAAATATGGATCGCATGGAATGGCTGGTTGAAAAACTGACCGAAATAGGCATCAATCGTTTCGTCCCGTTATTATGCCGCCATTCCGAGCGCAAGGAACTGAAAATTGATCGCCTGCAACGCATTGCGGTCTCAGCGATGAAACAATCATTAAAGGCTACATTGCCAATCATTGAGTCGATGACACCTTTCAATGCTTTTGTGCAGAACGACAATTCCGAAGCGCGTTTTATAGCATATTGTGATTCTACAATTCCAAGACTGCTTCTTGCAAAAGAGTATAAAAGCAGCAAGAGTGTCACGATTCTAATAGGCCCTGAAGGCGACTTCGATATCGAAGAAATTAAAATGGCGTTGGAGTGTGGCATGAAACCGATAACTCTTGGCGACAATCGACTGAGGACAGAAACAGCCGCCTTGACAGCCTGCGACACTATTCACGTATTGACTCAATTATACTCGTAAACCCATGTTCAACTATCTGAAATCATCTACTACAAATAACTTTTTCCTCCTTGCAGGTCCATGTGTGATTGAAGGAGAGAAAATGGCTCTTGATATAGCTGAATTCATTTGCGAAAATACGGCAAAATATAATATTCCGTATGTGTTTAAAGGCTCATATCGTAAAGCAAACCGCTCAAGGATCGATTCATTCACCGGTATCGGCGATGAAAAAGCGCTTAAAATATTGAGAAAAGTTCATGAAACTTTCAATATACCTGTCGTTACTGACATTCACACCGAGCAAGAAGCGGCTATCGCAGCTGAATATGTCGACATCCTCCAGATTCCGGCGTTTCTCTGCCGCCAGACTGATCTTCTCATAGCAGCCGCCAATACCGGTAAAATGGTAAATATAAAGAAGGGGCAGTTCTTGTCGCCCGAGGCGATGAAGCATGCCGTTCAGAAGGTAATTGATGCCGGCAATTCGCAAGTCGCAATCACCGAAAGGGGAACGACATTCGGTTATCAGGACCTGGTAGTAGATTATCGAGGACTCCCCACTATGCAAAAATTCGGCGTTCCCGTAATTCTCGATGTAACCCACTCCCTTCAGCAACCGAATCAATCGGCAGGAGTCACCGGCGGTCGTCCTGATCTGATCGAAACAGTGGCTCGCGCCGGTATTGCCGTGGGTGTCGACGGACTTTTCATCGAGACTCATCCCGACCCGTCAATAGCAAAAAGCGATGGAGCTAACATGCTCAAACTCTCGCTTCTCCCCTCTTTGCTTAGCCATCTGACTGATATAAGGATGGCGATTAATCAATTCTAAAATAGTGATATTCCTATAATAAGAAAGGGCGCACTCGTAAGAATGCGCCCTTATTGTTGTGATGTGTAATTATAATCAATTGAATGCGTTTACAATGCCCATGAATGACGCAGAATCAAGAGACGCGCCACCGATCAGACCACCATCAACATCGGGTTTAGCGAAGAGCTGTGCCGCATTAGAAGGCTTGCAGCTACCACCGTAAAGGATTGATGTGTTTTCAGCGACCTCTTTTCCATAACGATCGGCAATCACGCTGCGGATATAAGCGTGCATATCCTCTGCCTGGTCATCAGTTGCGGTTTTTCCGGTACCGATAGCCCAAACCGGCTCATAAGCAAGAATAATTTTGCTGAAATCATCAGCAGAAAGATGGAACAAAGCATCTTCAATTTGCTTCTTAACCACTTCGTGATAAGTGCCGTTTTCACGTTCTTCAAGCACTTCACCGATACAGAAAATCGGAGTGAGTTGATTTTCAAAAGCAAGCGCAACCTTTTCTTTAAGAGTCTCGGAAGTTTCTCCGTAGTACTGACGACGCTCTGAGTGACCGAGTATCACGTAGGTTGCTCCGGTCGATGATACCATCGAAGCTGACACTTCACCGGTATACGCTCCCGACTTATGATCAGCACAGTTTTCAGCACCAAGTCCAAGCTTGTTCTGATCAATTACAGCATTGATTGAAGCAAGATGGGTAAAAGGCACCGCGATAATTACATCACACTTTGGAGTAGCATCCTTAAGAGCCTCATTAACTGCCTTGGCAAGAGCCACGCCTTCCTGGAGTGTAGTGTTCATCTTCCAGTTTCCGGCAACAATTTTCTTTCTCATTATTAATTAACTTAAAACTTAAATTTTCACTTAGAATTATACGCTATTCTTTAACGCGCTGAATATTCATCCTTATTCCAAATGTAGCGCTTATAAAAACGATACAAATTTAGGCATTATTTCCGATTTTTGCGAGTAAAATGCAATTTAACTGCACGTCCGCTCCTGTCAACAATCCAAAGGATAAGTTCGAGTCCCAAAAACGCAAAAGTGAACAGCCAAAAATAATTTAATCCGGAATAAGACAATCGGTCAAGAGTCATGTCATCAGGCGATACGAACAAGTCACTGTCAATCGAAGTTAGAGTTCGCTTCCACTTAATCACTCCATCAACAAGATATACCATCGCCACATTTCCTCTCACCAACTCCTTTATAGAAGTATCGTCAGCGCTATATATGTCGTAAGAAGCCATCGATATATCTCTCCACAGCTCTATGCCATCTGTGCCGGCACCGATTATTCCTATCATTTCACCATCCAGATCTGCAAGATAGCGATCAATTTCATTAATGAGATAAGTGGATGAGACGTCAATATTCGACAACTCCGGGATGAGCAGCAATAACTGTCTGCCTTCCGATGCAATAACATCGTCGGTCACATCCTCATCTTCGTCAAATATGGCAAAATTTCTGTTATCTGTACTCTTTGCGGGGTCAACTCGCTCAACGAAATTCCATGTACTGTCTGGGAGATTTTCAATAGTAAAAGTTTCCCGCTTCCCATCCTTTTCATAAACAAACATCATTTCATCCCCATCATCATTTGATGACGAAATCAATGATTCACCCACTGGATAGGGTCGAAAATCAATCAATGGCTGGACATTGTAGCCGAAATATCCGATGACACACATATACAGAATCGCAAAAAACGCAACCAACCACTGAGAGTAGGCGGTAAAAAGCCCTGACACGCGCGAGTTTTTCAGACACAAATAAATCAGCATGGCGACAAGCACAACATTTTTCAAGAACGTGGCGGAATTGGATATCACCAGAAAATCGCCGAAACAACCGCAATCATCAACCGGATCGGCAATCACAATGTATGCCGACAACGCAAGCATTCCAGCCATTATCATTGTCAGCAAATAAACCGCCGAACGCTTGTAACACCCCAGCAACAAAAGAAAACCAAGAATAAACTCCACCCCTGACAAACAGATGGCTACCCCGAGCACAAGAGTCCGAGGCTGCATCATGCCCCACACGGCAAGATATTGCTCTATTTTATAGACCACCCCATAAAGGTCAATCATTTTAGTAAGCCCTGACATTATGAATGTACAGCCAACAAGGATGCGGAAAATCCAAACTAATGTCACGGTCAGCTTATCGGAACGCAGGGAGCGAAGATTTGAATCGGTCATCATTCCGTAAGTTTTATAATTGCGAATACGGAATAATTTATCATGTCCTGATAATTCGCATCAATACCTTCAGAAATAATAGTCATGCCATTATTGTCCTCAATCTGCTTGGTGCGCATCAATTTCTGGAGAATGATGTCGGTATAAGAATGAACCCTCATGCCTCGCCATGCCTCGTCATAGTCATGGTTTTTGCGAATCATCAGCTCGCGAGTTTCGGCAATGAGTTTATCATAAAGCATTGTAACTTCCTCAACGCTCATATCGTCAGTGTCGCTATATCCGAGCTTAAGCTGAATCAATCCGATTATACCATAATTGACTATCGCAATAAACTCAGGAAGAATCCCCTCTCCTACTTTAGAAATTCCTTTTGTTTCCAATGACCGGATGCGGGTCGCCTTTATAAATATCTGATCAGTCACGGATTGCGGCCGCATAATGCGCCAAGAAGCTCCATAGTCAGTCAGTTTTTTCACAAAGATATCGCGACACATGGCAAGCGCGTTATCAAATTGGGTAATTGTATCTGCCATAAATAGACGTTTAGTACACAAAATTACATAGAAATCGCAAAATTCTGATTAATTTTGCAGAGAAAAATATAGTAATCCAAATTCAGATATTTCTTTATGAACAAAATTGGTTCAGTTTTAACTCCGGTGGCGCGAAAGGCGCTTTTATTAGGGAGTGGAGAGTTAGGCAAGGAAGTTGCCATCGAACTAATGAGACATGGGGTTGAAGTCATCGCCTGTGACCGATATCCTAATGCGCCGGCAATGCAGGTGGCTCATCGCTGTCATGTGATAAATATGCTTGATCCTAAAGCATTGCGCGAGGTCATTGAACTTGAACGTCCCGACCACATTATCCCCGAAGTTGAAGCTATCGCCACTCCGGAGTTGCTTGAACTCGAAAAAGAGGGTTACAACGTCACCCCAACGGCAAGAGCGGCATGGCTTACAATGAACCGCGAAGGAATACGCCGTCTTGCAGCAGAGGAACTTGGACTGCCGACATCCCCCTACCGCTTCGCCGAAACCTATGACGAATTTAAGAAAGCCGTCGAGGCTGTGGGACTGCCATGCGTCGTAAAACCGGTAATGAGCTCGTCGGGTCACGGACAAAGTGTCGCCAAAACTACTGAAGATATTGAAAATTCATGGAAAATATCACAGGAAGGCGGACGTGCCGGAGCCGGAAAAGTTATTGTGGAGGGGTTTGTGGATTTTGATTATGAAATCACTCTTCTCACAGTGAGAAGCATTTCAGGAACAACATATTGCGAACCTGTAGGACATATTCAGGTAGATGGCGACTACCGCTATTCATGGCAACCGCAGCCCATGTCTCCGCTTGCCCTTGAAAGAGCTCGTGAGATAGCTAAAAAAATCACTGACGCGCTTGGAGGATATGGAATATTTGGCGTAGAACTCTTCATAAAGGGCGATGACGTGATCTTCAGCGAAGTGTCGCCCCGTCCTCATGACACCGGCATGGTGACAATGATATCACAGGATCTAAGTGAATTCGGACTTCATGCCAGAGCGTTGCTCGGACTGCCGGTGCCGGCAATCAGATTTTATGGACCGTCAGCATCACGCGCCATAGTCGTAGAAGGCGATACCGATAAGATTGAGTTTGACAATCTTGAAAAAGTTCTTGAGGAACCGGGAGTGCAGATAAGAATATTCGGAAAGCCTGAAGTCAAAGGACATCGCCGAATGGGAGTCATACTCGCTACCGACGATACCGTAGAAGCGGCAAAAGCTAAAGCGTCAAGAGCCTACGACGCTCTTAAAGTAAACGTGTTGGAGCGATAACGCTTCCTCTTCAACAGGCAAGAAGCAATATAATAAACGTCGCAAGCGCGTCATTTGCGTTTGCGACGTTTTCTTTTTGCAAGTTCACGATGATATTCGGCATTATCTTCATCACCCGATTCTTCGTAGACTTTAGCAATCAGTGTATGTATATTTGAACTTTCAGGATTCAAGTCTGACGCTCGCAAGAAATTGTCAAGCGCGTCAATCAACCTGCCATTCTTCAGATATAGGTTACCCAGATTCAAAGCTACATTATAGCTCTTTACCGAATCGGAATGCTTTTTAAGAATATCCTGAGCTTTCAAAAAAGCCTTCTCGGCATCATCGACCGCCCCAATACCCGCAAATGTTTTTCCTTTTCCAATCCAAGCGTCAACACAATCAGGGAAAATATCAATCGCTTTATCATAATTGGCAAGTATCGGTGTCGGTTCCATCCCCTCGCTCAGGCACTCATTTCCCATCGCCACATACTCCGATGCGAGCTTTTCGAACTGTCGCCGGTTATCATCAAGCTCTTCATTAAGCTTTTCAAGCTCAATGCGATACTTCTCTCCACTATTCAGTTTCTTTTTTATAAAACGAGCTATTGAAGGCGTGATTAATTCCGACACAGTTGAATCTTCCTTAAGCAAGTCGAGATATGCATCGAAACCGTCAGCCAATTTCCCGGCATCCAGTTCCGAGACAATCCGTTTAAATCCCGATTTTATTCGCGCCTTCTTTATTGCGTCATCAATCTGATATTGATCATTAAACGAATTACTGAAAGCAACCACTTTAGGATTTACGAAAACGTCGCGTTCATTGATGGTTGAAACTAATGACATTCCGTCGAGACTTCGGCATCGGCTTAATGCCACATAAGCTTGACCGCCGCTAAAAGTTCCGTGACCGAAATCTATTATAACGTCATTAAATGTCAGCCCCTGACTTTTATGTATTGTAAGCGCCCATGCAAGTTTCACCGGATACTGAGTGAATGTGCCGAGAACAATTTCATTAATCTTTCGGGTTTTCTCGTCATATTCATACTTAATATTACTCCATATTTCACGGCTCACACTCAATATCTCGCCCGTTTCGATCTCTATTCTCAAAAACTCTTCTTCAATCGCCACTATACGACCTATTGTGCCATTGACCCAACGCCGAGTCATGTCATTTTTAATGAACACTATCTGAGCTCCCACCTTAAGAGTAAGCTCCATAAGTGTAGGCAATGAATTTTCAGGAAAATCGCCGCTGATACTACCCAAACACACCTCTTCAGGAGAGGGAAGTTCTCGCAGGCGCTCATCATTAATCGCGTCAACAGTGCTTCTTGTCGTGGCAAGCGTCATTGTCATTTTATCCCGGTCGGCGATTGAACCTGATTTGGCATTCAGAAGCTCAATATCCGATTTCTGAGGCTTACCCATTCTTATACGGTCAAGCATCTCTATAAACTTAGGTTCATTTTGCCTGTAGACTTTGCGCAGTTCTATGGACACAAGCTTAATTTCATCAAACGCATGAGCCGAGAAAAAATAATTATTAGTATAGTAACGCGACAGAATATCTTTCATATCGGGAGTTACGACAGGCTCCAACTGAAATATATCCCCGATAAGCAACAGCTGCTTGCCCCCAAACGGTTCCCGCTTATTGCCTGAAAACACCCGAAGCAGCTTGTCTATAAAGTCAATTATGTCGGCTCTCACCATCGAGATTTCATCAATGATTATAAGCTCCAGATTTTTCAATAGCTTCAATTGGGAACGTGAGTATTTCATGCGCTCCTTAAGATGACGCTCACTGAACTCGGCGTCATCAGGCAACAGAGGTTTAAACGGCAGACGAAAAAATGAATGCAGCGTGACACCTCCCACATTAACAGCAGCAATACCCGTTGGAGCGAGCACTACATATTTTTTGTCGGTATTACGGCATATATATTTAAGAAATGTGGATTTTCCCGTACCGGCTTTTCCGGTAAGGAATAACGATTGATTGGTATTTTTAATCAGATTCCAAGCGCACTTNAATTCAGGATTGTCAAGATCAAGCCCTCTGTCGACTGCCATAAATGAAATGAGATTATTTAACATATAAACCGGTTCGAACAGACATCTATCCGAACCGGCTTTTATTGATTAGAATTAAATTAGAACTTATATCCGAAAGACAACACTACCTGATTATTGTTGTCTTTAATCTTTGCCGAGGGTGAACCTTGTAACGTAGAACCACCCACNATGAGCGGAGTGAATGCATGATAGGTAGCCTCACGCTGCTTGTTGACATAAGCACAGTCGATATAGAACGAGCTGAAACGATAACCAAGTCCGGCAGTTACATATTGAGTATGCTGATCAAATGTGTAACTCGGATTNGTTCCGGCTGTCCAGATGAATTCACCATTATTTTCCGCCTGTTTCTTCACGGGCGANGTTTCGTAGCTNTAACCCACGCGGAGGCTCANCTGAGGAGTGACACGGAGTTCTCCGCCAAGACGGAAGATATGAGTGCCTTTATAATAGGTTTTCACGTCGGACTTAACATCTTCAAATACATATCCGTCAACTTCAGAAGCCTGCATCGTATTTGTTCCGCGATACTCATAGTCAGCGCTTAATATACCCTGTTTTCCAATGACCCCGGCAACACCTACCATCATTCTCCAAGGAGTGCGCATATTATAATCAAATGTGCCGGTATAGCCTTCATCGGTCATCACATAGCCGTTCAAAGAAGAAGTATAGATNCTGTTGTCCGACGGCATATAATTATAATCCATGGCNCCCCAATAAGTATCGGTCATCTGATACCATGTAGGTGTATGTACAGCCAAACCGATACGCAGTTCATTTATAGGCTTCAATATCACACCAAATTTGAAATTGAATCCCGAACCGCTCGAGTGCAAATGATTGGTCAAAGCGTAATCGGCATTGCCGTTAGTAATCTCATAAACCTCATCTCCATTCTGGTCNGGNGCGATTCTCTTAGCNGTNATATAGGCGTTATCAAGATTTTCTCCATATTGGGTAAACGATTTATAATCCATGTCAGTAACTCCGACACCAACTCCCCAATAGAAAACATCGTTGACATTTCCTCCGATATTGAACGAATACTCGTCAACATAACCCTTTTCACGAGTCTTAAACCATGCGCTTCCGGTGGTATTATCACCCATCAAACCCTGGAAACCNTCAAACTGACCNTCGGTAGTATAAACATCATTTGTCACATAGCTTTGAAATGCCAGGATTTCAAGCCANCCCGCAGAACCATCAAGATAGGGATTATAATTATTCCCATAAAGAAGGGCATCAGGGGTATATCCTCCGGCATTTGACACTGCGGCAATATAATTACTCAATGACGATCCGTTTAGATTGCCGATTCTACCGCTGCTTATACGATCAAACGAAGCGACTCGCGAATAAGTAGCNCCCCATGAAATTGACTGCAATCCGGTAGTGTTCAACGGCATTGTACCAACATAGCCGAAGTTATTGAAATTAAACTTTGTTTGACTATCTTCGGTTTTATTCCCCTGGGCTGTCGCTGACGCCGATTGGAAATCGAGGTTCAAAGTAAGCCCTATCTCGCTGCTTCGATATATACCTATACCGGCAGGATTCTGNTTGAGNGANGACAAATCNCCGCCAAGCGCCGTAAACGCNCCGCCCATAGACATAAATCGAGCAGTACCCCTCAAGTCAGGGCGTGACATATTATATAAATCCACCGCGCTCTGCGCATGAGACATTGCAGGAAGAAGCAATGTTGCCGCAGCTGTGAAACCAAATTTCAATAATTTCATTGTGTTAAAATAATTCTAAATTAAACAATCCTATTAACGTCTACCGCCACGATGGCTACCGCCGCCACCTCCTCCTGAAAAACCNCCTCTTGAAGATGATCCGGAACTATGAGACGGAGTGGAGTATGAACGACCGCTGTTTGAGTTATTGTAATAGCTATTTTGATTACGGTTACCGGTAGTGCGATTGCCGGTAGTTCCCTGATTNCCCGAAGGACGATAAGAACCGTTCTGATTATAGCCATTGGCTGAATTTGACGGGACGACCNCCNACTGAANNATTNGANGANCCAGGACGATAATTGCCGACTGANCCTGNGGGCAGCCCGTTGACACGATTGCCATTGCTCATTCCCGGACGTGAGTTGTGAGTGATACCGGTATANCCGTTTCGCACACCTTGCCCAGGGCGACGTCCGTTAGGCGCATAGTNTACAGGACGGGAAGCGATTCCGCCNCCCCATGCAGGTCCCCACGCAGGTCCCCATCCCGGATAACCCCAAGATGGTCCCCAACCCCATGACCATGACCACGAGGGTCCCCAACCNGGGTAGTAACCCCATGACGGACCCCAGCCCCATGACCATGACGGACCCCATGAATTCCAGTACCATGGATCGTTCCAATACCACGGGCTATTCCAATACCANGGCGAATACCATCCGTAGCCGGGTGAAACTATATTTATAGTAACATCAGGCTGACTCGAATAATAATATTCAACCAGTTCAGGATCATTTATGTCNGCGATAATATCGCCATTATAATATTTTTCAATGCGACGCGTATATTTGAAATCATCGCTTTGTCCCGTCGACGACGCTAAAGAGTCAGTCACCGCATACGCGCCCCGNCTATTATATTCATCAACATTGCGGGTCGAAGATCCGGCTACCTGATAAGTGTCGGCAGCAGCATAATCAGCGCCACCGAGNTTGGGATTATATTGCGACGCCGGATAATAGCCGGTATATGACTGAGTCTGCGAAGTTGTTTTTTTCGCGGGAACAGTTTGTGTTTTCTTATCTTTGGCAGGATTATAATATATATCATCGTCATATTGTGCATACGAAGCGATACTGCTGCCGGTAAGCATACATGCCAATAACAGAACTTTTTTTGCAATCATAAGACTTGACTCTCCTTTTAAATTAAAATTAATAAAACAGATTGTTCATTTTTCCTATTAGACCGAATATCGCCCTTATAGTTTAATCCATGCTAAAGATAGCGTTTTTCACTCATCCCGCCAAGGATATAACTCTCTTTTTATCTTTCATCTAAGAATATTTAACAAAACATCCACGTCTGCCATAAAATCTGACAGGCATGGATGTGTAAAGTCTTTCTATCTTTGTGGATGGATTATTTCTCCATNCCACCGTTTTCTATTGAAGGCTTGATGTCGTAAGCAATCATGCAGATTGANAAACCCCAGTAGATGAATGCAAGTGAAACAAGGAAGCTAACCATCATCATGTTCTGAACATAACCGGCTTCAATGAAGAAGAAACCAATCAAGGTCAAAAGAATACCGTTAACCAAATACAACCACCAGTATTTACCCTTATGTCCGTTAACCGAACTGATAATCATGGTGATACCCCAATAGAGGAAGATCAACGCAAGGAAATAGGGGAAAACAGCTTCAGAAAGCATCACACTGCGCACGAGCATAAATCCGATGAAGAGGTCGATCATACCACCTGCAATCCACCAGCCCCAGCCTTTAGGATAACGGGGTCCNGCAGCTACNATAAGCTGNACGATTCCTACGAGCACCAACAGCCATCCGAAGATTTGAGATGCAATTGCAAAACCTGCAGCAGGCCAAAACCAATATGCAAACCCGCACACTACCATCACGATTCCGGCTATAAGAACGAGCCACCAGCTCTTTGAATAGCCCAAGAAGTTTAATTTTGTAAGATTCATAAATATTAATTTTAGTTGATTATACTATTATAACAATCCTTATTTTTTAATGTTTAAAAAATTTTGGAAAATTTCAAAATATAATAGCACCTCCGAGTGTTATCGCTCGACTATAACTGTCGTAAGAGGGCATCAACGCAAGCTGCGCCCCGCCTGATTCCTCACCGAAATGGAAAAGACGCTTCCAAACCGGCAACATCCAAATCCCAATACGCGCGCTCAAAATTCCAATCCCGGCACCGGCTATAACATCATTAAGCCAATGTCTATTATTGTAAAGGCGGAAAAAACCGACACCACACGCAACCCCATAAGCCGCTATGCCAATACCTGAGGAATATTCACTTCTTACCAATTCAGCGCCCATGAATACAGTCGCCGTATGCCCCGACGGGAATGAGTCGAAAGAAGATCCGTCAGGTCTAACTTCATTAACGATATGCTTGACCGGCTGCGTGATAGCGCACATCACGGCAAATGAAGTGGCGGTTATTATGATTCGGTCCCTAAAGTTATGACGATGCTTTATCCCGTTAAATTCACCCAACGCGAGATAACCGGCTGCCGGGACATATTCAATCACGTTATCGGCTTTGAAACGATGACCGCCGCTAAGATGCAACATCTCTTTCCTCACTCCCCTATTTATACGTTTCATCCAGCCGTTCTCCACTCCAAAAGCCCCGACAGCAATCAGCGCTCCGGGCAAAATCAGCTGCCGGGCATTGAACCTGTATTGATCGGAACCGGCAACCGNAGAATCATTTTCAACTATAAACTCACTTTTTTCAGAAGCGCTGACCACCGGAGCAAGCAGCATGCTAAACACCACTCCAACGGCTGCGACAATATTAAAACAGCATCTCATAAGCACTAAATATCCGAATTAAATGGAAAAAATCGTAACTTTGTCTAAAATACAACCATTTTTAGAATGAAACAAGAAGATTTAAGAATAGTTTTCCTCGGCACTCCCGAATTTGCGGTAGAAAGCCTTGACCGTCTTTATAAAGGCGGCTACAATATAGTCGGAGTAGTGACAATGCCCGACAAACCCGCCGGACGCGGGCATAAGATGCTTCATTCCCCGGTAAAACAATATGCCGAGCAGCATGGATTGCATCTTATGCAGCCGGTAAAGCTCAAAGATCCGGAATTTATCGAAGAATTACGCTCACTTAACGCCAACCTATTTATAGTAATAGCATTCAGAATGCTGCCCGAGATAGTGTGGAGCATGCCTGAACTCGGAACTTTCAATCTCCACGCTTCACTCCTGCCAAAATACCGTGGAGCAGCGCCAATCAATTGGGCGGTAATCAACGGCGAGACAGAAACCGGCGTTACGACATTCTTCCTTAAACATGAAATAGACACCGGAGATATTATCGCAAAACGAGCAATAGAAATAACTCCTGAAGATAATGTAGGAACCGTTCACGACCGACTCATGCAGATAGGCGCTGAGCTTACACTGAACACGGTTGAGGATATCATAAACGGAACACTCCACACCATTCCTCAGGACGATGAAATAAATCCGGCAGAAGAGTTGCCCCAAGCTCCAAAAATATTTAAAGAAACATGTCGCATAGACTGGACCCAGCCGGCTAAAAAAATTCACAATCTTGTAAGAGGTCTTTCCCCTTATCCTGGAGCATGGACAGAGATAAACGGATTAATCAATGACACGCCTGCAAGCGTGAAAATATTTGAAACACATGTCAGCGACAACAAAGCCGCCGGCGAGCCTGGAACGATATCAGTCAACGGCGAGCAAATGTTTGTTTCCACCGCCGACAATATGCTGGAAATTCTATCATTGCAGATTCCGGGCAAACGTCGCATGTCGGCAGCTGAATTCATCAGGGGTTATCACCCTCAGGACAATCGCCTGACAATAGTAGTTTAATCCGTGAATATTCAGTCGCCCTTACATGAATCATTTTGACCTCGCCATCTTCATAATATTTTCCGCAGGCACAATCCTGTTCGGATATATGCTTGGGAAAAAACGCCAGAGCAGTGACGAATTTACCCGAGGAGGAGGGAAAATGCCCGGTTGGATCGTAGGGCTGTCAATATTTGCCTCGTTCTGCAGTTCGATATCTTTTTTAGGATACTGTTCCGCTGCATTCCGAAGCGACTGGAACGCATTCGTGTTTACATTGTCAATATTACCGGCGGGACTGCTCGCTATGAAATATTTCGTGCCATTTTACCGCTCGATGGGCAGTATAAGCGCCTATAGCTACTTCAAACAGCGATTCGGACAATGGGCATGTCTATATGCGTCGGCATTCTACATTTTCACACAAATATGCCGTTCAGGCGCCATTCTATACCTTCTTGCCGTCCCNATGAACGTGTTGATGGGATGGAATATTCCTGTGGTGGTGACTGTGACCGGGCTTGGNATTGTGCTGTATAGCCAAAAAGGAGGACTGCGTTCAGTCATTTTGACCGAAGCATTGCAGGGCGGNATACTCATTATCGGAGTCATAGTGTGCCTGTTTACGCTTCTGCTGAAAATGCCCGACGGACCTATGCAAGCGATGGAAATATGCCTCGCCAATGACAAATTTTCTTTAGGGGCGTTCAACGGCTCACTCNTAGAGAGCACGTTCTGGGTATGTTTGGTCTATGGAATGTTTACCAATCTCAATAATTTCGCCATTGACCAGAGTTACACACAACGATATTGCGCGGCGCCAACNCTGAAAGAGGCNCGTAAAAGCGCGTTTTTAGGAGCGTTGCTCACTCTCCCGGTAAACATAGTGCTGTTTCTTATCGGCTCTCTTCTTTTTGCCTANTACACTGTATATGCCGACGCATTACCGCCTGATATAAAAAGCGACTACGTGTTCCCCTATTTCATAATACACGTAATGCCGCGCGGGCTTGTCGGGCTAATGATTGCCTCGATATTTTGCGCCGGAATGAGNACTATTGCAACAAGCGTGACATCGTCAAGCACAATCATACTCTCCGATTTCTATTCAATGCTCAATCCCAAAGCATCCGACAAAACAAAAGTGCGCGTGTTAAGATGGTCAAGCCTGATTTCCGGACTTCTCGGAATAGCGGTTGCCCTNTGCTTTCTCATTGTCGATAATGCTCTCGATGCCTGGTGGGCTTTAAGCAGCATTTGCTCAGGAGGAGTATTGGGAATGTTCTTGCTGGCATATCTTTGTCCGTCGGCAAAGAAACCTGAAGCNATAATCGGCGTCATCGTCGGGATTGCGTCACTGATTTTAATCGCAATGCAGACCAAGTTGCAAGANTGGATGNATATTCCTCAATTTGTTCACATAAACTTAGGTATCGTTATAAGCACCNTGNTNATNTTCNTNATNGGTTTNATGCTGTCATCNCTNANAANNCTGAANGNNNAATAGAANNAANATNNGCNNCNATAAAAANTGAGGCATGGAATCNNANNNGATTCCATGCCTCTAATACATTCTTCAAGTCTCAATTAAAAAATCGGGAAACTCTTAGTGGTATATATATACTTTTCTTCAAATTCAGGCTGAGTCATTGTGAACATCAATATTCCCTGAATGAGCCAAATAATTTCAAAAATACCACAAGTAACAAAACTCAATATAATAGCGATAATACCTGCTTGAGTCTTGCCGAGGTAAAAATATTGAATACCAAGACCGCCTAAAAATATGGCAAACAAAGCTGCTACACCACGGCTTTTTCCTGAGGGTCCTGAATTAAACACATTGTCGGGCTGGGGAGGACAGCTGTTCTGATTATAATTATCCATATTCAAATTATTTAATGTTAATTAATCAATTGCAAATATACACAAAATTTTGAANCACCCATACAACCTNATTNTTATTTTTATCTCTTATCGAGGTTTCCCTCATAAAAATTTATGTATGCGCGGTTCACAAGAACATTTCCNCCGGGTGTGGGATAATTTCCTGAAAAATACCAATCTCCCGGACAATCAGGAACAGCACGATGCAAACCGTCCAATGTCTGGTAAACAATCTTCACTTCAGTCTTGCAATCATCAGGAGTGAGCATACGGGCAATTTTNTCTGAAATTTCGTCATCGCTGAACGATTCATAAATGCGTTTCACGCAATTCACCCTTTGGTCATGAGGCANCTCTTCCTGTTTCAAAGCCGCCTTATAGACCTCATCAAGCACATGTTCCTCTCCCCTCTCTTTAAGCAACGNCACAGCTGCCCGGAATGCGCAAAACTCAGCCATGCGCGACATATCGATTCCATAATAGTCAGGATACCTTACCTGGGGCGATGAGCTGACAATCACTATCTTTTTCGGATTAAGCCGGTCGAGCATCTTGATGATTGACTGCTTAAGAGTAGTGCCCCTCACTATCGAGTCATCAATGACCACCACCGAATCCTGTCCATCCTTAACAATCCCGTAAGTGACATCATAAACGTGCGCGGCAAGATCATTGCGNGACTCNCCCTCGGCTATNAANGTGCGCAATTTTATATCCTTTATGGCAAGCTTNTCAATACGAAGTTTCTGCGCCATAATATTCTGTATAATCTCAGGCGACAATATNCCTTCAGCCCCNGCCTGATATATTTTATCGGCTTTATAGGCATCAAGATATTTTTCAAGACCCTCAATCATTCCGATAAAAGCGACTTCGGCGGTGTTGGGAATGAATGAAAATACTGAATGCTTCAAGTCATAGTCCACACTTTCCANTATCTTGTCAGCGAGNTTTCGCCCCAAAGCCTTTCTCTCACGATAGATATCGGCATCACTNCCTCGGGAAAAATAGATTCGCTCAAAAGAGCATCGCTCATTCTTCCCGCGGGNAAGAATCTGNTCAACCTTAATATCTCCCTTCCGACTGACCATTATCGCGCTACCCGGCATCAGTTCATGNACATCCTTACGCGACACATTCATCACCGTTTGTATCACGGGACGCTCGGATGCAACAACCACTATTTCATCATCATGATAATAAAATGCCGGNCGTATTCCGTGAGGGTCACGCAAAGCCCACATATCGCCTGAGCCTACAGTGCCGCATATTACATATCCGCCATCCCATGCCGGAGCAACGGATTCAAGCATGGGAGCAATCGCCAGATTATCCTCGATAGCCTTAGCTCTCTCTATTCCGGTAAGCCCCTCCTCTGTAAATTTGTGATATAACAGATTGTTTTCTTTATCGAGAGCATATCCNAGTTGCTCAAGAATAATAACTGTATCGGAATAAATTCGAGGATGCTGCCCTTTTTCCACAACCGCATCAAAAATCTCGTCAACATTAGTCATGTTGAAATTTCCACACAGCATGAGTGTNCGGGAACACCAGTTATTCCTCCTTAAAAAAGGATGGACGTAGCTTATACCGCTACGTCCTGTGGTGGAATATCTCAGATGTCCCATGTAAACCTCCCCTATAAACGGAGCATAGGCGTCAATCCATTCGGCATCTTTACTCTGNATATGCGCATTATCAATCTGCATATTGATATTTGAAAAAATTTCCTGAATGGCACTTGAACCTAAAGCCCTCTCACGAAACACATACTCATGTCCGGCAGGAGCATTCATTTTTATAACACCGACACCGGCGCCTTCCTGTCCGCGGTTGTGCTGCTTCTCCATTAGAAGATAAAGCTTATTCACACCGTAAAGATAGGAGCCATATTTCTTCTTATAATACTCAAGAGGTTTCAGCAAGCGTATCATAGCTACGCCGCATTCATGTTTTAATTGTTCCATTATTTGGTACTAAGATAATCATCAATCCCTTTTGCCGCCTTTTGTCCCGAAGCGATACACCTCACNACAAGGGAAGCTCCGGTAGAAGCATCGCCTGCAGCAAATACTTTCTCAACACTTGTCTGCTGCGACGGTCCGACTTTCACGTTTCCGCGAGCATCTTTTTCCACCCCAAGCTGCTCAAGCAANCCCTCGGCNCTCGGATTAGTGAAGCCCATGGCAAGCAATACAAGTTGGGCAGGAATTGTTTCAGAATCCCCGGTATGTTTCAGGTTCATTTTACCTGATTGAGGATCCTTTTCCCATTCAACTCCTTCCACCACGACCTCTTGCACTTTGCCATCCTTGCCAATAAACTTGCGTGTGTCAAGCAACCAACGACGCTCACACCCTTCAAGATGAGAACTTGAAGTTTTCAGCACCACCGGCCAGTAAGGCCACGGCGTGTCAGGATTATCGCCCACCGGCGGCTTAGGCATAATCTCGATCTGGGTCACTGAGAGCGCGCCCTGACGATTGGCTGTGCCTACGCAGTCACTGCCGGTATCGCCCCCGCCGATGACGAGCACATGCTTACCCTTGGCAGAAATACGCTCCGACGGGTCCACATCCACACCGGCATTCACCCGGTTTTGCTGCTGCAAAAGNTCAAGGGCGAAATGCACTCCGTCCAGTTCTCTGCCCTCTACTTTCAAATCACGCGGCACCTCAGCGCCTATTGCCACACAAACGGCGTCATATTCATTCAAAATATCATCAGCTGAAACATCGACACCAACATTGATTCCGGTTCTGAATTCGACACCCTCCTGCTTCATCAGGTCTATGCGACGGTCAATTATGNTTTTGTTCAGTTTAAAGTCAGGGATACCGAAACGAAGCAATCCGCCNACCGATTCATTCTTTTCAAAAACGACCACTGAATGCCCTTTTTGATTAAGGCGATTTGCGGCTGCAAGTCCTGCAGGACCCGATCCAATGACTGCGACTCTCTTACCGGTGCGGAACGCAGGAATATGCGGTGTCACATAGCCCTCGTTGAACGCGCGTTCAACAATCGCCGCTTCGTTCTCCCTGATTGTCACCGGCTCATGTTGCTTATTGAGCACACATCCCTTCTCACATAAAGCCGGACATACACGACCGGTGAATTCAGGAAAATCATCAGTCTGGGTCAACAGCACGTAGGCTCCTCTTATATCATTCTTATATAAACGATCCTGCCATTCAGGCTGACGGTTTCCAAGCGGACAGCTCCAATGACAAAACGGCACACCGCATTCCATGCATCGTGATGCCTGAAGCCTGCGNTCCTCCTGATTGAGTGTCTGCTCTACTTCTCCGTAATCTTTGATGCGGTCAGTGACAGGACGATATCCCGCCTCTTTACGACCTATGGTTAAAAACGCTTTTGGATTTCCCATTTATATGCAATTTAGCGATTTTTACTATTCTGATTAATCTCTCTCGACATTGGCTATCTTCTGCTGNAGTTTAGCCATCTTCTCATCATGGAGCACTTTTTTATACTCAAACGGNATGACCTTTATAAACTGGTCGACATATTCCTGCCAATTATCAAGCATCTTTCCCGCAAGAGGACTGTGAGTGTACTTATAATGATTGCCGATCATTCTGTACAATTCGCGNTTGTCTGCCATGTCTTCAATCAACGAAAGTTCCACCATCTCCATGTTGCAGAAGTAGTCAAAATCACCGTTAGGATTCCACACATAGGCAATACCTCCGCTCATTCCGGCGGCAAAATTTCGTCCGGTGCTGCCAAGAACCACGGTTCTTCCTCCGGTCATGTATTCACAACAGTGGTCACCTACACCTTCCACAACTGCGATAGCGCCTGAATTACGCACACAGAATCTCTCGCCAACACGTCCGTTTATATATACTTCACCTGAAGTCGCGCCATAAAGAAGTGTGTTTCCGGCTATAATATTGTCTTCGGGCTTATAAGAAGTGCCCATCGGAGGAACAATAACTATTTTACCTCCGGAAAGCCCCTTGCCGACGTAATCATTTGCATCGCCGTCAAGTCTGAACGATATGCCATGTGCGAGGAACGCGCCAAAACTCTGTCCCGCCGACCCCTTGAAGGTACACAAAATCGTATCGTCGGGAAGACCCGTGTTGCCATATTTGCTTGCGACAAGTCCCGACAACATCGCGCCGACAGAACGATCGGTGTTGNTGATAGGAAATTCCAATTCTACCGGCATCTTATTCTCAATTGCGGGATAAGCNCGACTTATAATGCGGCGGTCAAGCACATTCTCAATGTCATGCTGCTGATGAGCCACATTGACTATCGCATTAGTCTTCGCCTCAGAAGGCATATACAGGATTTTCGAGAAATCAAGATGGGCGGTTTTATGAGTGGAATGGTTATCCTTAACTTTAAGCATATCTGCCCTGCCGATCACTTCATCAAGACTTCTTACGCCTATTTCAGCTAAAGTTTCGCGAATTTCACGAGCCAGGAACCTGAAGAAATTAACCACATATTCCGAGCGTCCCACAAAACGTTTTCTCAACTCCTCGTTTTGGGTTGCCACNCCCACAGGACATGTATTAAGATGGCATTTACGCATCATCACACATCCAAGCACAATCAATGCGCTGGTAGCAAATCCATATTCTTCGGCGCCAAGCATCGCCATAATGATNACATCACGCGCGGTTTTCAACTGACCGTCAGCCTGCAACTTTACCTGTCCGCGAAGATTGTTGAGCACAAGAGTTTGCTGTGTCTCAGCCAATCCGATTTCAACCGGCAATCCGGCATATCGGATTGAACTTGCCGGAGACGCTCCGGTTCCACCGTCACTGCCGCTTATGGTTATCAAATCGCTCTTTGCTTTCGCCACTCCGGCAGCAATCGTGCCGACGCCGCTCTCCGACACCAGTTTCACGCTGACGTTGGCTCGGGGATTNACATTCTTCAAGTCGAAAATAAGCTGCGCAAGGTCTTCGATTGAATAGATATCATGGTGAGGCGGAGGAGAAATCAATGATATTCCGGGAATAGAATGACGTGTTTTGGCGATAATCTTATCGACCTTGAATCCAGGAAGCTGTCCGCCTTCACCCGGTTTAGCGCCCTGCGCCACTTTTATCTGAATTTCATCAGCGTTAACCAGATATTCGGCTGTAACTCCGAAACGTCCTGANGCAACCTGCTTGATTGCCGAGCGCGCCGATGAACCGTCGGCACGAGTCTTAAAGCGNTCGGCATCTTCACCNCCCTCTCCGGTATTGCTCCTCGCGCCAATAGCATTCATTGCTATTCCAAGAGCTTCATGAGCCTCACGGCTGATAGANCCGAATGACATGGCTCCGGTGACAAANCGTTTCAATATCGACTCTTCCGGCTCAACTTCATCGACCGGAATCGGTTCCNATTTNTTNAAATCGAGAAAATCACGGATAAATATAGGCTCAGGCTTATTATCAATAATCGATGTGAATTCTTTAAATTTCTTGTAGCTTCCGAGACGCGTGGCGAGCTGNAGAGTCGCTATCGCCTCAGGAGTCCACGCATGAGATTCTCCATCTTTGCGGAATGAGTACTGACCTATGTGTTTCAACGGGAGTTCCGAGTCAAACTGAACAGAATAAGCCTCAGCATGTGACTTCAGTATATCCTTGCTCAAATCATCCATATCTACGCCCGAGATCTTGCTGACGGTATTGCCGAAATATTTATCGGCAAGCTCNTTTGACAATCCTATGGCTTCGAAAAGCTGCGCGCCCTTGTAGCTGGTTATCGTTGAAATACCCATTTTTGACATGACCTTGAGCAAGCCTTTGTCAATTGCCTTTATATAATTCTTTTGAGCCGTGTGGAAATCAAGCTGAATCTCCTTCTTTTCAACAAGGTCATTTATTACGGCAAAAGCGAGATAAGGATTGATGGCGCTTGCCCCATATCCTGACAGTAATGCNAAATGCATCACTTCACGGGCATCTCCGGTTTCAATAATCAAAGCCGTCTGTAAACGCTTTTGCTTGTCTATCAGATGATGATGGACTGCCGATGTGGCAAGAAGCGCCGGGATNGGAGCGTTTTCCTTATCCACTCCCCTATCACTCAACACGATATAGTTGCATCCTTCGTCAACAGCTTTCTCAGCTTCACGACACAGTCGCTCAACTCCCGCTTCAAGTCCCCGAGCGCCGTCGGAAACAGTAAATGTCATCGCAAGTTTGCGCGTATTGAAGCCTTTGTATCGAAGATTGCACAAAAGATCAAGCTCCTGATTAGTAATNATGGGACGCTTAAGCAACACCATTTTGCAAAGTTCAGGATTCGGATCCATCAGATTCATATCAATCGCTCCGATATAACTGTCAAGGCTCATCACCAATTCTTCACGCAGCGGNTCGATTGGCGGATTGGTAACCTGAGCGAAATGCTGGCGGAAATAGTTGTAAAGNAACTGTGGTTCNTTTGACAACACGGCGAGCGGAGTGTCACAGCCCATCGAATTGACCGGCTCTTTTCCATCNGCAACCATCGGGGCAATGATTTTCTCCACCTCTTCCCTATTATAATTGAACGCATGGAGCTGTCGGGCAAAATCATCTACCGTTTCAGCCACTTTCCTACCNGTGGTAATCTGGTCGAGAATTATACGGTTCTTTGACAGCCAGTCGCGATAAGGAAATTCAGAAGCAAGTTTTTCTTTTAGTTCGGCATCATGATAAATTTCCCCTTTCTCCATNTCGACCATCAGCATNTTTCCGGGACGCAGCCTTCCTTTCTCCTTAACTTCGGAAGGATCAAACGCAAGCACACCCATTTCCGATGCGATAACCATCGTGTCATTATTAGTGATGAGCCAGCGCGCGGGTCGCAGACCATTGCGGTCGAGCATACCTCCGGCATAGCGTCCGTCGCTGAACAATAACGTAGCAGGTCCGTCCCACGCTTCCATCAAGATAGAGTGGAATTCATAAAACGCCTTCAGCTCAGGCGATATGGGATTTTTATCATTATAAGATTCAGGCACGAGCATCGCAAGCGCATGAGGAAGACTCATTCCTCCCATGACGAAAAATTCGAGCACATTATCAAGCGACGCCGAGTCGCTCATGCCGGGCTNCACGATGGGAGTTACATCGGCGTTTCCGAAAGCTTCGGGATGAAGCACGCATTCTCGAGCCTTCATCCACATGCGGTTGCCCTGTATTGTATTTATTTCNCCGTTATGCCCNAACATTCTGAAAGGCTGNGCCAATGACCAGGTNGGGAAAGTATTGGTACTGAAACGAGAGTGTACCAAAGCCATGCCTGTTGTGAAATGAGGGTTCATCAAATCGGGATAATAATATCTCAGTTGAAGGCTTGACAACATACCCTTATAAATCAAAATCTTTGATGACAAAGAAACGATATAGAAGTTCTCCTTACCATCGATAGGCGATGCCGCCACCTTTTTCTCTATGCGTCGACGCAATATNTACAATTTCGGATCAAGCTCGTCAGTAGTCCTTTCATCGGCAATAAATATCTGCTTGATCGCAGGCTCCGCCTCTTTGGCAACCACTCCGAGCGACTCATTATTAGTTGGCACATCTCTTATTGCGATTAGCGATAGTCCCATTTCAATCGACTCGCGCTCAATGATATCAAGAATCAACTGCTGGGCGTCCTCNTCTTTAGGCAAAAAAATGAGTCCGGTGCCATATCTTCCCTTTTCAGGGACAGCAATACCCTGTAGCAAAATAAATTCGTGAGGAATCTGCACCATTATTCCGGCACCGTCACCGGTCTTGGGGTCAGCGCCTTCAGCGCCGCGGTGAACCATGTGTTCAAGCACCTGAAGACCTTTTTCCACCAATTGATGAGATTTTACGCCTCTTATATTAACAAGCAAACCAACACCACAGGCATCATGCTCATGTCTCGGATCATATAATCCCTGAGCCTTAGGCATAATATTATTCATACGCAAAAAAACTTTCCTTATCTTTATTCTATAAAANAGCCCGGCACGTTCCCTGATTATGTTCCATGAGAGGAGCGCGCCGGGCAAAAGCGATATTCTAAATATTAACGAATAAACAAGAGTTCTCTGTACTTAGGCAGNGGCCACATTTCATCGTCAATCATCAGCTCAAGTTTATCTATGTGATAGCGGATCACATCCATACACGGGAGCACGGAATCATGATAGGCAAGAGCCTTCGAACGCTCATTTTCTATCTGATTAGCCGCCTTNCGGGCATTGACCATNTTCTTGACCTCTTCAAGAATAGTTGACATGTGAGCCGACATACGTTCGATTGTGTCAAGATCCATCGCTGCGAGTTTGTCACCCTTTTCATTNGGGAACAAAGTCTTTAGCTTAAACACNTTGTCAGTAAGCACCGACTGATAGCGNATTGCAACAGGAATCACNTGATTCATGGCAAGATCGCCCAACACACGCGCCTCAATCTGTATTTTTTTAGTGTACATTTCCCACTTGACCTCATTTCGAGCCTCAAGTTCAAGCTGATTGAAAACACCGGTGGATTTAAACATATCGACCGACGACTTGCTCAGGTAAGCGTCAAAAATCTTGGGAACGGATGTCTCGCAGTCAAGTCCGCGGCGCTCCGCTTCAACCTTCCACTCGTCGCTATANCCNTTACCGTCAAAGTGAATCGGCTTGCTGTACTTTATCAATTCCTTAATTTCGGCAAGCAACGCATGATTAAGCTCCTCGCCCTTTTCAAGACGCGCGTCAACCTTTCCTTTGAATTCGATTAACTGCTCGGCTACCGCAGCATTCAATGCAATCATTGCTGAAGCGCAGTTTGCCGATGAACCGACAGCACGGAACTCAAAGCGGTTTCCGGTGAACGCAAATGGAGAGGTGCGGTTACGGTCAGTATTGTCNACCAGAATTTCAGGAATCTGATCTACATCCAGTTTCAATCCTTTCTTCGCCGAAAGATTGATCAATTCATCATTGTCGCTGTTTTCAAGCTTTTCAAGAATTTCCGACAATTGACTACCTGCAAATATAGAGATAATAGCAGGAGGAGCCTCATTAGCGCCAAGACGATGAGCGTTGGTAGCTGACATTATCGAAGCCTTCAACAATGCGTTATGACGATATACCGCAGCCATTGTATTGACCACAAACGTGATGAACTGCAAATTACCCATCGGAGTTTTTCCAGGGGCAAATAACAGAACGCCTTTATCAGTTCCAAGACTCCAGTTATTATGCTTTCCTGAACCATTAATGCCCGAGAAAGGCTTCTCGTGAAGGAGCACACGGAAATTGTGGCGACGAGCAACTTCTGCAATCAAGGACATAAGCAGAAGGTTATGGTCATTGGCAAGATTGGTTTCCTCAAATATAGGNGCAAGCTCAAATTGGTTTGGAGCCACCTCATTATGACGTGTTTTTGCCGGGATACCAAGTTTATGACACTCTATTTCAAGATCAAGCATAAATGACTCAACTCGTGAAGGAATCGAGCCAAAATAGTGGTCCTCAAGCTGCTGATTTTTTGCGCTCTCATGTCCCATAAGGGTTCTGCCGGTCATAACGAGGTCAGGGCGAGCCGAGTAAAGAGCCTCATCAACGAGGAAGTATTCCTGCTCCCATCCGAGATAAGAATTCACATGCTTGACTTCAGGGTCAAAATACTGCGCTACGGCAGTCGCTGCTTTATCCACACAGTTCAACGCGCGCAGCAGCGGAGTTTTATAGTCGAGCGATTCACCGGTATATGAAATAAAAATAGTGGGAATACACAGGGTTTTATCAAGGATAAACGCCGGAGAAGAAATGTCCCATGCAGAATAACCGCGCGCTTCGAATGTATTGCGGATACCTCCGTTAGGGAAGCTTGACGCATCAGGTTCTTGCTGTACAAGAAGTTTACCCTCAAATTCCTCAACAACTCCACCCTTACCGTCATGCTCGATAAACGCGTCATGTTTCTCCGCAGTTCCATCGGTCAGCGGATGAAACCAGTGAGTGTAGTGTCGGGCACCATTATCAATAGCCCACTGCTTCATTCCCGAAGCAACACTGTCAGCAATCTCTCGCGACAATGGCTTTTTATTATCAATCGCATCAACCAAAGCATCATAAGTCTTCTTTGGAAGATACTCAAACATTTTCTGTCTGTTGAAAACATATTTACCATAATACTCTGTGGGACGCTCTTTCGGGATTTCCACAGGAATAGCCTTTCGGTCAAACGCCTCTTCGACCACTTTAAATCTCAACTTTGACATAAGAAAAAATATATATGGTTTATTTATAGTGACTGATTGGAAAAATAACAATTATAATTTCAAATGCTTGAATCTCTTGACAGCTTCAAGCGTAGCCTCTCGCCTGCCAAATGCGGTCAAGCGGAAATAGCCCTCTCCTGATGGTCCGAAACCGGAACCCGGAGTTCCTGCGACATGACATTCCGACAATAATTTATCAAAAAAATCCCATGACGAGATGCCTGCCGGAGTTTTAAGCCATATATAAGGTGAATTTTCACCTCCATAAACCTGCAGTCCGCATTCTTCGAGCCCAACACGCAAAATTCTGGCGTTCTCCATATAATAGTTAATTATATCTTTCACCTGCGCCATGCCTTCGTCGGTATATAAAGCCTCAGCAGCACGTTGCGAAACATAGCTTGCGCCATTAAATTTTGTGCATTGTCTCCGGTTCCACAATTTATTAAGTGACACTCGATTGCCTTCGCCATCAACACCGGTCAATTCTTTCGGAACTACGGTATAGCCACATCTTATCCCTGTAAAACCTGCTGTCTTGGAGTAGCTTCGAAATTCGATCGCAACCTCTTTGGCTCCGGGAATTTCATATATGCTTCGTGGAATATCAGGATCCTTAACATAAGCTTCATAGGCAGAGTCAAACATTATGAGCACATTATTTTCCTGAGCATATCTAACCCATTCCGCCAATCTATCTCTGGTAAGGACCGTCCCGGTAGGATTATTAGGATAACACAGATAAGCCACATCAGGATGTTCCTTAGGGAGCGACGGGTTAAAATCATTTTCAGCCGTGCATGGAAGATATTCTATATTTGACCACTTGCCATCAATAAGCTCTCCGGCTCGTCCTGCCATTACATTCGTGTCTACATACACCGGATACACAGGGTCAGTTACAGCAATCTTGCAATCGGCTGAAAGGATATCGCCGATGTTGCCCGTGTCGCTTTTAGCGCCGTCGCTTATGAATATTTCCGAAGCGTCTATGTCAATGCCGCGCTTCACATAATCAAATTCCGATATTTTATCTCGAAGAAAAGCGTAGCCTTGTTCAGGACCATAACCGTGAAATGAATACATTCGGGCTTCATCATCAACAGCGCGATGCATCGCCTTTATCACTGCGTCACATATAGGAGAGGTTACATCACCTATCCCCATGCGAATTATTTCAACTCCTGGATTCTGCTTCTTAAACGCCTCTATCCTTTTTGCAACCTCTGAAAAGAGGTAGCTTGCGGGAAGCTTACAGAAATTTTCATTAACTTTTATCATACCTAACCGATCTTTTTACCTTTCCTAAAAACTAATGCTTGCGGAAATAAACTCCGTCAAAAACCGTTTCTGCCGGTCCCGTCATATAAACATGTCCGTCATCCTCATTCCACAGAATGTCAAGATCGCCTCCTCGCAAATGGACAGTAACATGACGTGACGTCCTCCCGGTCAAAGCAGCGGCAACCGCAGTGGCGCAAGCGCCGGTGCCACAAGCCATCGTCTCTCCGCTTCCTCGCTCCCATACTCTCATTTTAATCTCGCTTGGCGACAGGATTTCGGCAAATTCAATATTTGCCCTGTCAGGCCACATTTCATGACATTCAAGCTGCGGTCCACAGAGACAGACATCAGTATCAGCAAGACTATCTACAAAAATAACTCCATGGGGATTGCCCATTGACACCGCGGTAATCGCAAACTCGCTTCCGTCAATATCGATTTTCCGCTCAATCATTCGCTCTCCGGCAAAATCAACGGGAATCGACGCGGGAGTGAACTGCGGAACACCCATGTCTACGGTAACCACATCAACTACCCCTTCATACTCGTGTATGTGTAGATATTTGATGCCCGACAGAGTTTCCAGCGATATATCTTTTTTATCGGTCAGCCCACGTTCAAAAACAAATTTGGCAACACAACGACTTGCATTGCCACACATTTTAGCCTCGGACCCATCGGCGTTAAAGATACGCATTCTGAAATCAGCAACCGCAGAACTGCAAATGAGAATTATTCCATCGCCCCCGACTCCCGTGTGTCGGTCACTCATTTCTACCGCGAGGTCAGCTAATCGCTCGGGAGTATGGTTAATACAATCCAAGTAAATGTAATCATTACCGATGCCGTGCATCTTAGTGAACCTGATCTCGCCCATAATGAAAATGGTTGCTTAGTTATGTTTTATGGCACAAAGTTAAACATTATAAATCAATCCGCAAATAAAATGTAAAAAATTTCTTTAAAAAACTTGATTATTTCAACATATTGCCGTCAGCTACATCAATTACATTGCAAATTGAAAACAAAAAGACCGCTTTCGCGGTCTTTTGTCAAACAATTATCAATATCATATAATCATGATACACTCGTCACTATCTTATCGCCATCCTTATCATAGTCCACATGGATCGTAGAACCCTCTCCTATGGTGGAGTTGATAATCATTTCAGCGAGCGGATCTTCAAGGTATTTTTGCACGGCGCGCTTCAATGGACGCGCTCCATATTGCGAATCATAACCTTTCTCCGCTATATAGTTCTTCGCGCCCTCAGTAATCTCAAGCTTGTAGCCCAAAGCATCTACACGCTTATAAAATCCGGCAAGCTCGATATCGATAATTCGGAATATCGCTTCTTTGTCAAGAGGATCAAACATTATTATATCATCCACTCGGTTCAAGAACTCGGGAGAGAATGCTTTGTTAAGCGCTTTCTGAATAACTCCATGAGAGTATTCTTTATCAGCCGGCTTGGTTACAAAACCTACACCCGCTCCAAAATCCTTGAGCTGACGCGAACCGATATTTGACGTCATTATTATTATGGTGTTCTTAAAATCCACCTTACGTCCGAGGGAATCCGTGAGTCTTCCTTCATCAAGAACTTGGAGAAGAAGATTGAACACGTCGGGATGAGCCTTCTCTATTTCATCAAGAAGCACCACCGAGTAAGGATGCGTGCGCACACGCTCGGTCAACTGACCTCCCTCCTCATATCCCACATATCCGGGAGGAGCGCCGACGAGACGGCTCACCGTGAACTTCTCCATATACTCACTCATGTCAACCCTGATCAATGTGTCGGCAGAGTCAAACAGATACTCAGCCAGCTTCTTGGCGAGATGAGTCTTGCCCACACCGGTCGGACCAAGGAACATAAATGTGCCTATAGGCTTATTGGGGTCTTTCAGCCCAACACGATTTCGCTGAATCGCCTTCACGATTTTATCTATGGCATTATCCTGCCCGATAATCGCCGATTGAAGTTTCGGACCCATTTCACGAAGCCTCATTCCTTCAGCCTGGGCGATACGCTGCACGGGAACACCTGTCATCATGGCTACGACTTCTGCCACTTTGTCTTCGTCGACAGTTTCAGGATTCTCATTGAGCGATGCCTCCCACTTGCGTTTCGCCTCTTCAAGCTCCAGCTTCAACCGGTGTTCCTTGTCACGGAACGATGCCGCGCTTTCGAAATTCTGCGACTGCGCGGCTTTCAATTTAGCTGCGTTAGCCTCAGCGATAAGCTCTTCCATATGCTCGATTTCCTTCGGAACGACAATATTCGTCACGTGAACACGCGAACCTGCCTCATCAAGAGCATCGATAGCCTTATCGGGGAAATTTCGGTCAGAAACATAACGGTCAGTCAGCTTGACGCAAGCCTCAAGCGCTTCAGGAGTATAATTCACATTGTGATGCTCCTCATACTTATCCTTTATATTGTTAAGTATGGCAAGTGTTTCTTCAGGAGAAGTCGGCTCAACCATCACTTTCTGGAATCGGCGTTCAAGAGCGCCGTCCTTTTCTATATTCTTGCGATATTCATCGATGGTGGTCGCGCCGATACACTGGATTTCGCCGCGGGCAAGCGCAGGCTTCAGGAGATTTGCCGCATCCATCGACCCGGCGGCATTACCGGCGCCGACAATGGTGTGAAGCTCATCAATAAACAGTATTATGTTCTTATTGCGCGACAGTTCATTGAGAATGGCTTTTATCCTTTCCTCAAATTGACCGCGATACTTGGTGCCAGCAACCAACGATGCCATATCGAGAGAAATAACGCGCTTATCAAACAGGATTCTCGACACCTTACGTTGAACTATTCGCAAGGCGAGCCCTTCAACTATCGCCGATTTTCCAACTCCGGGTTCTCCGATAAGAACAGGGTTATTTTTCTTGCGGCGGCTCAATATCTGGGCAAGACGCTCGATTTCCACTTCACGTCCCACCACCGGGTCAAGTCGGCCCTCCTCGGCCGCCTGAGTCATATCGTTGCCATACTTATCAAGCGCGGGGGTGTCATTGCCTCTCTTCGGAGCCTGACCGGAATGAGGAGTTTCCATCCTTCCTCTGGGCATTTCCTCATCTTCTTCCTCCTCATCTTCGCCAAATGACGCGCCCATTTTGGGCGAATCAGCAACATTGGCAAGCAATCGGTAAAGAGATTCGTAGGTGATTCCTGAATTTTTGAAATCATCCATCATTTCAAGTCCTTGCACCTCATTATTGTGGAAAAGCGCAAGCAACAGGTGTTTGGAATCCACCAAATTACTCTTAAGCATACGCGCTTCAAGAACACTCAGCTTGATTATGCGGTTAGCGAGATCGCTTACCATCGTAACCTGCATCTGCCTGTCACTTTCAGGCAAAATGTGCAGTCGCTTGTCAAGATTGTCGCGAATCTGATACATAGTGTCGGCATCCATCAGTCTTTGCAGAGTCATGTATGCTTCATTATCAGGGCTCGACATAATTGCAAGCAATATGTGCTCGACTCTAACCACGCGGTCATTGTGGCGCACTGCCTCCCGGTGGCTTTGCTCAAGCAACGTCTTTAATTCCATCGAAAAATTAGTATCCATAATTATTTAAAGATCTTTCCTGAAAATTTTATTCTCGTACTTAAAAATATAATGCAATAATAACAATAATTGCGCCAAAAAGCAAAGTTATAGACACAATTAAGTTATCTCAACATTATTTAAACAATCCATTTCTTAAAATTCCGATTATTTTGTAATTTTTTCTTATCTTTGTGTGATTTTTCGCCCGGTTGCGGAAACTCAACACCAATTATTTATAAAAACATTTATGATTGAAGAAGATAGAATTCTGAAAATTGACATCGAGAACGAGATGCGGACAGCATATATTGACTATTCTATGTCTGTCATTGTGTCACGTGCCCTGCCTGACGTGCGCGACGGCTTGAAGCCCGTTCAGCGCCGTGTGCTGTTCGGAATGAATGAAATGGGTAACACATCCGAACATCCACATAAGAAGTCGGCTAACTGCGTCGGCGAGGTTATGGGTAAATACCATCCTCACGGCGACTCGTCAATTTACGGAACAGTAGTGCGCATGGCACAAAACTGGGCTATGCGTTACACGCTTGTAGACGGTCATGGAAACTTTGGATCAGTGGACGGCGACGGACCTGCCGCCATGCGTTACACCGAGGTGCGTCTTGAAAAACTTGGCGAGGAGATGCTTGCCGATATCGATTCGGAAACCGTCGACTTCACCATGAACTATGACAACTCCCGTCCGGAACCGACCGTATTGCCTACCCGCATACCCAATCTCCTTGTCAACGGAACATCAGGTATTGCCGTAGGTATGGCAACCAACATGCCCCCTCATAACCTCACCGAGTCAATCAATGCCACAATCGCCCTTATCGACAATCCGGAACTCACAATTCCGGAATTGATGAAGCACATCACCGCGCCCGACTTCCCCACCGGAGGAACAATCTACGGTTACAACGGTGTCAAGGAAGCCTTTGAAACCGGCCGCGGCAGAATTGTGATCAGGGCAAAAGCGGAGATTGAGTCACATTCCAACCATGAGGACATCATAGTGACTGAAATTCCCTATAATGTCAACAAGGCGGAATTGATAAAGGACATCGCCAATCTCGTAAACGAAAAGCGTCTTGACGGAATTGCCGATCTTAACGACGAGAGCGACTACAAGGGAATGCGCATTGTGATTCGCCTTAAAAGCGACGCCAATGCCAATGTGGTTCTGAACAAGCTCTACAAGATGACCCAGATGCAGGCTTCATTCAGCGTGAACAATGTGGCGATTGTCAATGGCAGACCGAAAACTCTCAACCTCAAAGAGATTCTCCAGGCATTTATAGACCACCGTCATGACGTGGTGATACGCCGCACTCGCTTTGAACTGCGAAAAGCCGAAGAAAGAGCCCACATATTACTTGGACTCATCATAGCCTCAGAAAATATCGATGAGGTTATAAAAATAATCCGCGGAGCTGATTCGGCTGAAGATGCGAGAGCGAAACTGTCGGAACGCTTCCAGCTCTCCGACCCTCAGACTCTCGCCATCGTGGAAATGCGTCTTCGCAACTTGGCTAAACTGGAACAGGACAAGCTGCATTTGCAATATGAAGAACTTCAAAAGCTCATCGAGCGTCTTAATCTCATTCTTTCAGACGAGCATGAGTGCCGCGAGTTGATCAAATCAGAGCTCGTTGAGGTTCGTGACAAATTTGGAGACGCCCGTAAGACTGACATCAATTATGCTGCCGGCAATTTCAACGATGAAGACATGTATGCCGACGATGATATGATCATCACCATCTCCCACATGGGCTACATCAAACGCACTCCATTGAGCGAATTTCGCGCGCAAAACCGTGGCGGCGTAGGCTCAAGAGGAAGCGACACCCGCGATGAAGACTTCATCGAGCACATCTACACAGCGTCGATGCACAATTATATGCTGTTCTTCACCAACCGCGGTAGATGTTACTGGCTGAAAGTCTATGAACTTCCCGAGATGGCAAAGAACAGCAAGGGAAGAGCCATCCAGAATCTGCTCAACATCGAAGCTGGCGACGAAGTTAACGCCGTTATCTGCACTAAGAAACTTGACGATAAAGAATTTGTCACCACCCATAATCTTGTTTTCGCAACTCGACAGGGAGTGATAAAGAAAACTTCGCTCGAAGCCTACTCTCGCCCGAGAGCTAACGGCGTAAACGCAATCATCATCCGCGAAGGCGATCAGCTCATAGGGGTTGAAATGACCGATGGAAAATCCGACATCCTGCTCGCCAACAAAAATGGACGCGCAATCCGATTCCCCGAAAGCAAAGTCCGCGAAATGGGTCGAGTTTCAACCGGTGTGCGCGGCATGACACTTGACGGACCCGACGATGCTGTCATCGGCATGATATGCATGGAGCCTGAAACTGAAAACAATGTCCTTGTCATCTCTGAAAAGGGATATGGCAAACGCTCACTGCTTGAAGACTACCGCATCACCAACCGCGGCGGCAAGGGAGTGAAGACCATCAGCGTCACCGACAAGACCGGAACGCTCGTTGCCATCGATAGCGTAAATGACGACAATGACCTGGTCATCATCAATAAATCAGGCATCACTCTTCGCATCAAAGCTGCCGATATCAGAGTTCAAGGACGAGCAACACAAGGCGTGAGACTAATCAACCTCGAAAAGCGCAATGACGAAATCGCATCAGTGTGCTGCGTCGATTCTGACCCCGAAGAAACCATCGATGAAGATGTGCTTTTGGAAGCAAGCGAACAAACCGAACTTCCTACCGACACTATCGCAATCGAAGAAGAGGACACCGAGATAATCGAGGAGGAACTCAACGATGAAGACTCTGACGACGAAGAAAACAATGAAATTTAATTAACCGGAATTTACTATTAACTTTCAATATATTATGAAAAAATTAGTCATCTTAGGTCTATGCCTCTTGACGGCAGCCGGCCTTTCTGCCCAGAAAAGCCTCGTAAAAGAGGTGGAAGGTAAAACCAAAGGCTACAACAACAATCTGACTCAGGCGAGAAAAGATCTCGCTCCCGCATTGAAAAATCCGGAAAGCAAGGACGACGCTCAGACATGGTTTGTTGCCGGAAACATTGAGTTTGGAGATTATGACGACATGTTCAAGAAAAAAGCTGTCGGAGAAAATCCCGATCCAGTAAAGATGGGTAAGGCTCTCATCGACGGATACAATTATTTCATGGTCGCATTCCCGCTTGACTCTGTTCCCGAAGTTGATAAGAAAACCGGAGAAAAGAAGCTTGACAAAGAAGGAAAAGTGAAAGTCAAGACTAAATATTCTAAAGACATGGCTAAGAAGCTGGCTGAAAACCACAATCAGTATCTCACAATCGGTCAGACTCTTTGGGATGTTCAGGACTATGCAGGCGCCTACGAAGTGTGGAACATCTACACTACAATGCCCTTCAATAAGTCTCTCGGAGAATTGGTTCCCCCCGCTCCCGACAACAACTCTCTCGGACAAATCTATTATTTCGAAGGTCTCGCTGCATGGCAGGCAGCAAAACTTGACACTGCGCTAACCTCTTTCGACAAAGCTGTGGAACTGGGTTATCAAGAGCCGGCTCTCTATGACTACGCAATCAGCGTTGCTGCTCAGAAAAATGACACCCCTCGTGTCATGGCTTACGCTTCAACCGCCAATGATCTCTATGGCGACTCTATCTCAAAATATCTCACTATCATCATCAATGAGAAGATCAATGAGAAAGAATATGAGTCAGCGCAGGCGCTCCTTGAAAAAGCAATAAAACTCAATCCTAACAATGCAGAATATTATGATGTGATGGGTATTCTGTATCAGAGCCAGGATAAACTTGACGAAGCGCGCAAATACATCCAAAAAGCAGTAGACCTTGCTCCCGAAATGCCTAAAGCCAACCTTGACCTCGGTCGTGTTATTTATGCTCAGGCAATTGCAATCGACGAAGCTTCAAGCTCACTCAGCCAGGCTGAATACAACAAGGTGCGTGACGAAAAAGTAGACCCGATGTTGAAAGAAGCAGCTCCTTATCTTGAAAAGGCGCTGAATGACGACGCAACCACCGACGACGCTCGCCGTCTTCTCCGTTCACTCTACTACAGCCTTAACGACGACGAAAACCTGAAACGCATCGAAGCGATGTAATCATTTCAGAATCCAATCCTTTTAGAGGCTGTGTCGTAATGTTTACGACACAGCCTCTTGGTTTATGTCTTCCAGTATAATGCAAAAAGAACATTATTTCAATTAAAAGCACAAAGTGCTAGGATTATTCCCGGAAAAGCGCTAACTTTGCACCGCTTTTTAAGCATCCCGTGTGATGGGAAATTAAGAGCATTGATTTAATCACTTAATTTTGAGTAACACAATTTAAAAATTTTCAACTGATGAAAACCTATCAATTGACAGCCGAGCCCCGTACTAACCTCGGCAAAAAGGCAGCTAAAGCCCTCCGTGAAGAAAATTTGATTCCCGTAGTCCTCAATGGCGGCGAACCTATTGAACTTCCTTTCACCGGAACTCTCAAGCCCGGAGAAAAGCTCGTTGAAATCGCCAACAACCGCGGTCTTATCACTACCGACCTCGTTGTTAAGGCTGAGGATGTACGCAAACTTCTTTATACTCCCGACATCTTCGCTATCGAACTTACTGTAAACGGCGAAAAGAAGAACGCAGTGCTTCGTGAAATCCAGTTCCACCCGGTTAAGGACACCGTTCTCCACATCGATCTTCTCGAAGTAAACGACAAGAAGCCCGTTGTTATGGAAGTTCCCGTTCAGCTCGAAGGTCACGCTGAGGGTGTTAAAGCCGGTGGTAAGCTTTCTCTTTCTATGAAGAAAATCAAAGTTAAAGCTCTTTACACTGCTATCCCCGAACGTGTTGTCATCAACATTGACCATCTCGGTCTCGGTAAAACTCTTCAGATTGGCGAACTCCACTTCGACGGTCTTGAACTGATGAATGCTAAGAACGCCGTTGTTTGCGCCGTTCAGTTGACTCGTGCCGCTCGTGGTGCAGCTGCTAAGGCTTAATTAACTGACAGCCGATGAAATACTTGATTGTCGGTTTGGGCAATATCGGTTCAGAATACGATGGAACCCGCCACAACATAGGATTTAGAGTATTGGATGCTTTTGCTGAAGCATCCAATACTTCTTTTATGACGGATCGCTACGGCGACATAGCCCACATGCGTCTAAGGAACAAGCAATTGACGTTGCTCAAGCCATCGACCTACATGAATCTAAGCGGCAACGCCGTGAGATATTGGGCGCAGAAAGAGAATATTCCTGTCGACCACATTCTTGTCATTGTCGATGACATCGCTCTTCCATTTGGCGCGATAAGGCTGAAACCGTCGGGAAGCGACGCCGGTCATAACGGATTGAAGAATATAGCCCAGATGCTTGGCACCCAGGCATATCCGAGATTACGCTTCGGAATCGGCAACGACTATCCACGAGGCGGACAGATTGAATATGTGCTTGGACACTTCACCCTTGACCAGCGGCAACAGCTCCCGGCGAGAGTCGACGTAGCTTGCGAAGCCATTAAAGCGTTTTGCCTTTCGGGGATGGAGTTTGCCATGTGTAATTTCAACAACAAATAATCAGCATCATGGCTAAGAGTGAAGTTAGAATTGACAAATGGCTGTGGGCGGTGAGAATTTTCAAGACCAGAACTATCGCTACAGAAGCGTGCAAGAAAGGGCGCGTGATGATTGGCGACACTCCGGTCAAGCCCTCAAGAACTATAAAAGTCGATGACATAATCAAGGTAAGAAAACCGCCCGTCACCTACTCTTTCCGAGTAAAGGCTCTGACCGAAAACAGGCTGGGAGCCAAACTGGTGCCTGATTATATGGAAAACATAACACCTAAATCAGAGCTTGACTTGCTTGAAATTGTAAAGATTTCAGGCTTTGTCGACCGAAGAAAAGGACTTGGACGACCCACCAAACGCGAAGGAAGAGAATTGAGTCGCTTTAAAGAAGATTCCTTCGACGATGGATGGGACTTTGACTTTGATTTCGATGATGACGACAACGAATATGAAGAAGACCGCTGACGCTTTTAGCATCAACGGTCTTCTCTTTTTCTATATAATGATCAATTAAAAAAGCTTCTCGGGATAAGTTCCGTCGGCATGAAGTTCGGCAAATTTATCCACCACACCTTGACGGTCGGCGGCGTAAGTCACGCCAAACCATTTCGAGTCAGTATCGAGCACTTTGACAGTAGCCTCGCCTGAATTGATCAGAGTGTCAATCACAAGCGGAATGAAAAATTCAGCCTTGGGGGTGTTCAGATCCTTGTCGAGGAACTTGACAAATTCACGCTCGCTGTAGTCAAAATAATCGGGAGTGAATCCCCACAGATTCATCGACACGGGAGTCTTCGGGTCAAGATACTGAATCTCGCCGTTTTCATCGGTGAAAAATATCTTATGGTCGTCATCATATGCGATAGCGGTGCGTTCCACCACCGACGTGAGATAACCGTCCTTAGTCGAGCAAACGCCGCGAGCCACCGAGCCGTTTTCAGTCATCGTGTTTCCGACACGGAAGCCCACCATGCAGTAATCACCCTTCTTGTCGCGGGGACGCATCAACTCCTCTGCCATCACTCTGAACGCGTCTCTTCCATAGAAATCATCGGCATTGATCACAGCGAAGGGCTCGTTGATGACACTCTTGCCCATCAGCACTGCATGATTGGTGCCCCAGGGTTTTGTGCGATCCTCAGGACACTTATACCCTTCAGGAAGAGCGTCAGTAGCCTGGAAAACAACCTCAACAGGCACATGTCCTTCATATTTTGACACAATTTTCTCACGGAATTCCTGCTCAAAATCCTTGCGGATCACGAACACAATCTTGCCAAATCCTGACTTTATAGCGTCATAGATTGAATAGTCCATGATGGTTTCACCGTTAGGACCGAGTGAATCAAGCTGCTTAAGGCCTCCATATCGGCTGCCCATGCCGGCAGCAAGCACAAATAATGTGGGTTTCATTTTCTATTTATTTCGTTTTAAAACGGAAGACAATTGTTTGTTCATACACTTCGCCGGGTCCAAGAAGCTGACACGGGAAGTTTTTATGATTGGGGGCATCGGGAAATCCCTGACATTCGATTGCCACGCCATCATAGTCCTGGTAATCCTTTCCCGACTTGCTTTTGGGGCAACCCGCAAGCCAGTTTCCGGTATAAATCTGTACGCCGGGCTGAGTGGTGAGCACCTCAAGAACACGTCCGCTCTCATCAGAGCTGAGTTCGGCGGCAAGATTAAGCTCATGCTTATGCCAGTTGTCAAGCACCCAGCAGTGATCATAACCCTTGCCTATTTTAAGAGGCTCGAAATCGGCATTGATATCCTGTCCAATCTTTTTACCGGCTACAAAGTCCATCGGCGTGTCTTTCACATCGGCAAGCTCGCCCGTAGGAATCTGAGTCTTGTCGGTGGGCAGAAATTTGGATGCATTCAACTTCAACGTATGGTCAAGGATATTGCCGTTTCCTTCTCCGTTGAGATTGAAATAAGCGTGATTGGTGAGATTTACCACCGTTTTTGCGTCACATTCCGCCGCATAATCAATGGTGAGCTCGTTATTATCGTTCCATGAATAGACAACAGTGGCATCAAGATTTCCCGGATACCCCTCTTCACCGTCNGCTGAATGATATGTGAACTTAACATGGCTGCCCTTTGCCTCCGNTTTCCATATTCGGTTCATGAATCCGGTAGGACCTCCATGCAGCGCGTTGGGTCCGTTATTAGTGGCGAGAGTATACTCCTTNCCCCCTATTTTGAAATGNCCCAGNGCAATGCGGTTGGCATATCGCCCCGGAGTCTTGCCGGCNCAAGGACCGTCATTGATATAATCGGCTGCATTCGCATATCCCAGCGCCACGTCGTCAAGCTTGCCATCTTTATCGGGAACAACTACNCTCACGATTCCGGCACCGAGACTCGACAAAGTAACCGAAGCGCCACTNTTATTAGTTAATGTATAAAGAGTGATTTCNCCCATAGGCGATTTCACTCTCTTTGTTTCAATATTCATAGTCAATGATATTAATCTATTTTTCTTGCTCCGTCAGAGATGACAACGTCATAAACCTGAGGTTCGTGTCCGTACTTCTCCGCAAATTTCTGCTTAGCAGTCGCGATAAACTTGTCATAGAGCTCGTCCTTAACAAGATTGATGGTGCAGCCACCAAATCCGCCACCCATAATGCGAGAACCTGTAACGCCACACTCTTTTGCGATGTCATTGAGATAATCAAGCTCAACGCAGCTCACCTCATATAGCTTCGACATTCCCTCATGGGTCTTATACATGCGGTCGCCAACAGTTTCGTAATCGCCTTTCTGCAATGCGTCACACACATCCAGCACCCGTTGCTTCTCCTCGATGACATACTTGGCACGGTTATAATCCTCTTCGCTGATCTGATCCTTCACCTTCTCAAGGTCATCCATCGAAGCGTCGCGCAAAGTCTCCACTCCAATCACTGAAGCCACATGCTCACATGATGCACGACGTTTATTATAAGGAGAGTCAACCAGCTCATGCTTAACCTTTGAGTCAAGAAGCACCAATCGGTAACCCTCAGGATTGAACGGATAGTATTCATGTTCCAGCGAGCGGCAGTCAAGTCGCATAAGATTACCCGCCTTGCCAAACACCGATGCGAACTGATCCATGATTCCGCAGTTCACGCCACAGTAGTTATGCTCGGTTAACTGACCGATAAGAGCCAACTCAAACTTATCAATTTTATTATCGTTAAACAGGTCATTAAGAGCGAATGCGAAACAGCTCTCCAATGCAGCCGACGATGATAGACCAGCGCCGAGAGGCACATTTCCGGCAAACACTGCATCAAAACCTTTGACAACTCCGCCGCGCTTGATAATCTCGCGGCACACGCCGAAGATATAGCGCGCCCACTGCTGGGCTGGAGNGTCTTCCTCATTCAAACCAAACTCAGCATACTCGTCAATATCCACTGAATATACCTTCACCTTGTCGCTGCCGTTAGGCTTAAGTTCGGCAAGAATCACCTTGTCTATCGCGCCCGGGAAAACAAATCCGCCGTTATAGTCGGTATGTTCTCCAATGAGGTTAATTCGTCCCGCTGAAGCATACATCTGACCGGCACCTCCAAAACGGCTGGCGAATTGCTCTCTGATTGTTTCTTTCATGTTCATATCCGGAAAATATTTTATAAAGTTAAGATCTAAATTTCTTTACCGCAAATATAACATTAAAATCCATAATCAGCTATCTTTTTCAATCCAAAATGCCCAACAATCGTACCAAGCGCTATTACAATTACTCCATTTCGGAAGGAATGTCACTCAGCAACGCATTCCACCATGGGAATTTTCAGCCCAAACAGCCACCAATCACATTCAAGAAGATGGAAGCTAATATCCAATAGTCCGATTAATTGCCCTTAACAATTACGGGGTTAGACCTCTTTTATTACGACCCCGTTATTATTAATTTTGTACCACATTGAGTCTCGGTCAGAGGGACACACGGTTCGATTTTCTTTCAACGTCGTTCATGATGGTTCAATAAGAAAAGTCTGAACTACTCAAAGAGCAGACTGCAAAGGAAACCGAGATTGCCGAACTTGAAGTTCAGCGTATAGAGAAACAGAAAATCCTTACTATTATTGAGAAGAAAGAGGCCCAACACGAGGTTGAGAAACAGAAGATAAGAAAGCAGCGCACAGATGAACTGGCTGCCGTTCAATCCCGATACTCCGAACTCTCCAAGGCATACAGCGACCTTGAAACTACTTCAAATATGCGTATCAAGCGACTTGAATTTGAGAAATCCGATCTTCTCGCCCGAATCAAAGCGATGCTTGAAATGCTTGAGCGAAGATTACGCGAGGCGATAACAGCCTTTATCGAATTTTCAAGATCCGTATTCAAGGAGTTTACAATGTCTCAACGAGAAACGATCGCCGAGTATCTTGCNGATGNACCCAACGTTCAAGATGCAGCTCATACTCTCAAAGTCTTTGCCCGACCACACCTCGATAACCGACAGTTTGAGAAAGGNNGCAAAGAGNTTGANCGCCTNACNTCCAATCTCCCTTCTGTTATCAAGGATATGAACAGACCCCGAGGGTGCGGTGTCGGACTATAAAAATGGGCAAATTTCCCCACTTTGTACCGTTATTGCAATTCCATTAGCCTAAT
>JAAVEB010000012.1 GCA_014801525.1 Bacteroides sp. | reverse complement strand
TGAGATGCATTCAATTCGTGCCTTCATAGGAACAAGTTTCAATGTTGGCATCTGGGAACCGAGAATAAATCTCGGTCTGACCAAGCAGTGGTTTGCAATAGATACTTGGAAAGGGCGTAAGCACCTTAATAATCCACAGGGAATGATACAGTGGCAGAATGCGATACATCTTCCTTACGACATATGGTTGAATGTGGATATGGCATGGGAAAGTGCGGGCAATGACAGAAACATGTACCGCAAATCCTGTTCATACATGAATGCCAAACTATACAAGGCATTCTTCAACAATAGCTTCAGTGTCTCTGTTGAGGCAAACGATATCTTCAATCAGCGCAATTATGGTGTTACATTATTCAGCAGAGATATAACACGCTATGTCTGTGTTACTGATTTAAGTCGTTCATTCTACTTGACACTACAGTACACATTCAACTCAAGCCGTGACCGCTACAAAGGCCGTGGCGCAGGTGCAAATGAAAAGAATCGATTCTAATGAATAACGAAATTAACATGAGAAAAATTCTAATTTTAATGGCATTTGCTATTGCAAGTATTTCCGCCTATGCAAAGCCACATTGTCAGAGTTTCAACAACTATGACGATAAAGTGACTATCATCTTCGCCGATGATTCGGCTGGTGACACATATAGTGTTTCGGACGTAAAACTTATTCCTTCTTGGAAAGGGAAGGAATATAAAGCAACATCAGTCAGTGTCTCTGTGAATAATGGTGTGGCGACCGTAACTTTGACATTTGACCACCTCACTAAGTTTTCCAGTCCAAAGGTTGAGTTAAAAATCAATGGCAAGAAAGCATCTTTCAAGGTTTGTCAGTGACAAAATGAACGATATTTGAAAACAAATATATTTATGCAAGAATGGAAGCTCTCGGCAGTGATGCCGGGGGCTTCTCATTATTACATAGAAATTCTTGTGCCTGACATTCCGTTGTCAAGCTCATCATAGCGGGACTTGTCGATCTGCCGACAATATTCTGTGCGCTCTGGTTAGTCCGATAGTCGACGGCAAGCTGCATGAGGAAACCGGGTTTGATGGCGACCCTCTTTATGAGATATGGGCAACTTGTCCAAAAGTTGCCCATACCATGTTCCCAAGAATCCCTGAGAAGGGAAACGTGGCATTTTGAGAACTGAAATTTTCTTTCAGCTGCAAACTGTTTGATATTAAGTTGTTACATTCACTTTTGAATCAAGACCAGTTTGCTTCGGTCAGCCGTTCTCAGCCCTTAATGTTCCCCGGAACGGATTAAACTGTTTTATTCGGGTAGTTTTCCGTCCGTTTCATCCAGGAGGGCTATGTCAAGCACTTCCATGATAGTTGAAACGTAGTGGAATGTGAGCCCTTCGATATAGATCGAGTCTATTTCAGCTATATCCTTGCGGTTATCAGTTGAAAGAACGATGTCGGTTATTCCCGCACGCTTTGCGGCAAGAATTTTTTCCTTGATTCCGCCCACGGGGAGCACCTTTCCCCTGAGTGTGATTTCGCCTGTCATCGCAAGACGGGAGCGTACTTTCCGGCGAGTGAATGCCGAGGCGATAGAGGTTGCCATGGTTATTCCTGCCGATGGTCCGTCTTTAGGAATGGCTCCTTCCGGAACATGAATGTGTAACTGATATTTTTCAAACAGTTCGTCGGGAATCCCTATTTCAGCCGCATGGCTTTTCACATACTGGAGCGCGATTGTAGCCGACTCCTTCATCACGTTGCCGAGATTGCCGGTGAGAGTTAGTTTTTCGCCTTTGCCTTTGGACAAAGATGATTCGATAAACAGGATTTCGCCGCCTACGGCTGTCCATGCGAGTCCCGTGACCACCCCGGCAAACTGGTTGCCCTCATAGCGGTCTTTGTTATATTTTTCCACGCCCAAAAAGTCATGCAGATGCTTGGGCTGGATTTTTGCCGGAACTTTCTTACCCTGCATCCGGGCGAGTATTATCTTGCGGGCTATTTTCGAAATAGTCTTTTCAAGTTGGCGCACTCCGCTTTCTGAAGTATATTTCTCAATGATGTCGACAAGCGCGTCATCAGTGATATTTATATCCTTCGGTTTCAAATTATGCTCCTTTATGACGCGTGGAATAAGATGGCGCTTAGCAATCTCAACCTTCTCTTCCAGAAGGTAGCCTGAAAGGTCTATTATCTCCATTCGGTCAAGCAAAGGCTGGGAGAGGGTAGATAGCGTGTTTGCCGTGGCTATAAATAGAACTTTTGACAAATCATAGTCGATGTCCACGTAGTTGTCATGGAAATGGCAGTTTTGCTCGGGGTCAAGAACCTCAAGCAGTGCTGCCGAGGGATCGCCCTTGAAATCAGCTCCTATTTTATCTATTTCGTCGAGAAGAAGCACTGGATTAGATGTGCCTGCGCGTTTTATTGCGTCGATAATCCTGCCGGGCATCGCACCGATATATGTGCGGCGATGACCTCTTATCTCCGCTTCATCATGAAGACCGCCGAGCGACACTCGTTGGTACGAGCGACCCAAAGAGGCGGCAATCGATTGACCGAGCGATGTCTTGCCGACTCCGGGAGGTCCCACGAAACAGAGTATGGGCGCTTTTCCTCCGGGATTGTTTAAGAGAACAGCAATCTGTTCAAGGATGCGTTCCTTGACTTTTGTGAGCCCGAAATGGTCCTTCTCAAGCTGGTCCGATGCAATATTTATATCTTCATTGAGCACCGAGTATTTTTCCCATGGGAGATCGAGCAGTGTCTCAAGATAAGAGTACTGCACGGCATAGTCGGGACTCTGTGGATTCAGCCTGCCGAGTTTGTCAAGCTCCTTGGCGAAAGTTTTGGCTGCCGCTTCTGAAAATTTCACATTCTCCGCACGTTTTCTCAAGCTGTCCTGATCGTCATCGGTGTCGCCATATAGTTCCTGGCGTATGGTTTCCATTTGTTGCTGGAGGAATGCCTGCCGCTGATTCTGCTCAAAATGAGTGCGGGCGTCTGACTGGATTTTGTGAGTCACTTTAAACATGCTCTCTTGCTCGGTCAGAGCGGCGAGCAGTTTTTTTGCCCGTTCTTTTATGCTGTCCTCTTCAAGGAATTGCATCTTTCTTTCAGAGCTGAACGGTGACTGGCTGCAAAGCATGTTGATCAATCCGGCTCTGTCAGGATGATTTTTAATATTATGGGCAAATTCCTCAGGTCCGTCCATCTCGGCGATTAGTTTCAGCGACAAATCCTTTATCGCATCAAAAAGTGCGGCGAAAGTCTTGTCGGTCGAGCGTGGTTTTTGCTCTTTTATCGGGGTGACTTTAAGACGGAGGCAATCATTGCTGTCGATTATTTCCGGTTGCTGATAGTCGATCTGGATTTTCTCGCGTCCTTTCACCAGAGCGGTATGCTGTCCGTCAGGAAGTTCAAAAACCTTTATGACATCGGCGACAACGCCATAGGGATACAAATCGGCGATTGTGGGATTTTCCACGTCAGCATTTTGTTGACAGATAACTCCGATTGGCATTTGGGTGTCAGCGGCGATTTTTGCGAGTTTGAGCGATGATGCTCTTACCAGAATCAACGGGGTGGTGACTCCGGGAAACAGCACGAGATTATGCGTGGCGAGAATGGGAAGAGCGTCATAATCAGGCTTTGCCATCTCACCGTTAAGGTTTATTTCAATCTGATTCAGCGCGATAAAACGCGGTTGATCTTCTTCAGTATGATTCATTTGCAAATGGGTATGGAAAATAATGTCATTGAACGCAATTTATATAGCAAATTGCGTGCCAAAGTTCGTGGGGATTCATAATCGGAGCGGGGAATTGGTGTTTCCCCGCTCTCGGTTAGCCCTTTTTCTGTCTTGACAACAGAAATTTTTTAAATGCCGGGAATTGAGCGCTTAGTTTCACTGATTGTTTTTCGCCTTTCATGAATGCGGCGAGTCGATCAGGAATTTTAGTGTCAGTTCCGGTAATTCTATCGACCGTGTCCTTAAATTTGGCAGGATGGGCGGTTTCAAGGAATATTCCTGTTTCTCCCGGCTGTAAATGTTCGCAAAGCGCCCTGTAAGCCACCGCTCCATGCGGGTCAAGCAAATATCCCGTCTTCTCCAGAGTCTCCTTCATTGTTTCCGCAATCTCCTCGTCGGTATATGAGCAGCCGCTTATCTCAGAGCAAATCTTTTCGTGGGAATTACCGTAAAGGTCAAGGATGCGCGCGAAGTTCGACGGATCGCCCACATCCATAGCGTTTGCTACCGTTGCGACTGACTTTCTTGGATTGTATTCGCCGGTGTTCAAATACTCAAGGAAAACATCATTGCGGTTATTGGCTGCGATGAAACGCTTTATAGGCAATCCCATCCGTTTACCTATAAGTGCCGAACAGATGTTTCCGAAATTGCCGCTCGGCACCGCCACGACGATATTGTCCGATTTCACTCCCGAAGCGAGAAGTTGGGCATAAGCATGGAAATAATAAAACATCTGAGGCAAGAAGCGAGCCACGTTAATAGAGTTTGCCGATGTGAGTTTCATCGCTTCATTGAGCTCGGCGTCCATGAATGCCGCCTTGACAAGCGCCTGGCAGTCATCAAATGTTCCGTCGACTTCGATGGCGGTTATGTTTGACCCGAGTGTGGTGAACTGAGCCTCCTGGATGCGACTCACCTTGTTGTGGGGATAGAGCACGTAAACGTTTACACCCGGAACATTCAGAAACCCGTTGGCTACGGCGCTCCCTGTGTCGCCCGAGGTGGCAACAAGAACATTCACGTCTTCATCGCCTGCCGTTGAATTGAAATGTCCGAGCAGACGCGCCATGAATCTCGCTCCTACGTCCTTAAAAGCAAGCGTAGGACCATGGAATAACTCAAGGGCATATTTATTGTCATCCACCTTCACCATCGGAATATCAAAATTGAGTGTCTCCGCCACTATTTTTTTCAATATTGAAGAATCGATGTCTTCACCGAAAAGAGTGTTTGCGACCACATATCCTATTTCATCCAGCGTCATTTCTCCTATATGCTTGAAGAATGCCGATGGAATTGTAGGTATTTTTTCGGGCATATACAATCCGCGGTCAGGAGCGAGTCCCCTTACCACTGCTTCCGACAATGAAGCNTTGCTTGATTGCTTGTTGGTGCTGTAATATTTCATGTTTACGATAAATCTTATGAAAATAGAATACTCATGAAATCCTTTCCGTCAACCGTCCCGTAGTATCCGTCGGCGGCATTCTTCTCGGTGAATGATTCAACGGAGTCAGGTGACATTCCCGGCTTATAGATGAGAAACGGAACNGGGTCTGAAGTGTGAGTCTTTATCCGGCATGGGGTAGGGTGGTCAGGCAGCACGGCGATGCAAAGCGGCTCTTCAAGCGTTGACGCCGCCTCAACTATCGGTTTCAGAATCCGGTTGTCAAGATATTCGATTGTACGCTTCTTNAGCAGTGCGTCCCCCTCATGACCCGCCTCGTCGCTNGCCTCCACGTGCAGGAACACNAAATCAGTCCCGTTTTGTAAAGCTTCGATTGCCGCCGCGGCTTTGCCTTCATAGTTCGTGTCATAGAGNCCGGTAGCTCCNTCCACATGTATCGGTTTAAGTCCCGCATACACGCCTATTCCGAAAATCAAGTCTACGGCAGAAATTACGGCACCGTTTTTCACCGGATATGTTTCCGTCACCCGACGCATCGCCGGACGGTAGCCCGGCGACCACGGCCAGATGCTGTTGGCAGTGTCTTTTCCTTCCTGCTTACGTTTCTTGTTGATGGGATGCTCTTCGAGAATCTCCTGCGATTTCCTGATAAGGCTGTTGATCAGGTCAGCGGTGCTTTGCGCCTCTTCGCAATCGGCATTGACCATCACGTCGGCGGCAAGTGTCCCGGGCACATCGTGGGGAGGAGTGCAGCTTATGCGTTTGTCGCCCTCTTTGATTAGGAGCAAATGCCTGTAAGATACTCCCGGATAAAATTTCACCCTATCGTCGCCAAGCTTTTCATTCAGGAATCCAATCAGTTCAGTCGCTTCCTCTGTCGAGATGTGGCCGGCTGAATGATTTTTAATGCGACCGTCGGTGATATTAATCAGGTTGCACCTCATTGCCATATATCCCTCGGGAACATCGATGCCCATGCTTGCAGCCTCAAGCACGCCTCTTCCTTCAAAAAGCCGTGCCACGTCATAGCCCAGCACAGCCATATTNGCGACTTCGCTGCCGGGATGCATCCCTTCAGGAACGGTTTTGAGCATACCGCATCTTCCTTCACGGGCAAGCGTGTCCATGATCGGGGTCTCGGCGGCTTCAAGCGGAGTTTTCCCGCCCAGCAAGTCGATAGGCTCGTCAGCCATTCCGTCTCCTAAAACGATTATGTATTTCATTTCACTTGGGTCTTAGCGAATATTGGCGATACCGATTATATCAGAAAACACTCCTGCCGCAGTCACTTCAGCTCCCGCGCCATAGCCTTTTATAGCCATGGGATATTCGTTATATCGCTCGGTTGTTATCAAAATCACATTATTGCTGCCGGCGAGATTGTAAAACGGATGATCTGACGACACTTCCTGAAGTCCCACGCTCACTTTGCCTTTATCAAGAGTTGCGACGAAACGCAGGTGCTTTCCTGCTGTTTCCGTTTTCGCTCTTTTTTGCTCAAAATCCGCGTCAATCTTCTTCACGTTAGCAATAAAGTTTTCTCTTGAACCGTCAAAGCAGCCGTCAGGGATGAANAGGTTCTTTATCACGTCATCCTGTTCAACCTCATATCCTGCCTCACGAGCGAGAATGACGAGCTTTCTTATCACATCTATTCCGCTTAGGTCAATGCGCGGGTCAGGCTCGGTATATCCTGCNTCTTTAGCCATCTCTATCGCTTTGCTCAGTGGAACATCTTTGCTGATCACGTTGAAGATGTAGTTGAGNGTTCCGCTCACCACCGCTTCTATCTTGAGAATGCGGTCGCCTGAGTTGATGAGATTGTTGATAGTGTTGATGATGGGAAGTCCTGCGCCGACATTGGTCTCAAACAGGAATTTCACATCTTTCTTTCTTGCGATTTTTTTCAGTTCGGCATATGACTCATATTTTGACGATGCCGCTATTTTATTAGCTGCCACCACATTCACGTTGTGTGAAAGCATGTCTAAATACAGTCCGGCTATATCCTTGCTCGAAGTGCAGTCCACAAATACCGAATTGAATATATTCATCCCGATCACGCCATTCCTTATATTTTCCACCGTCGCTTCAGTTTCAGAGGCATTAAGGCGGTCGAGATAGTTTTCAGTGTCAATGCCGTCTCGGTCAAAAATGCACTTCTTCGAATTGGCGAGCCCCACGAGGCGCAACCTCAGCGACTTGTTTTCGAGAAGCTTTTTCTCCTGGGCATGGATTTGGGCGAGAAGATGCCGGCCCACATTTCCTATTCCGACAACAAACAGGTTTAAGATCTGCGTGTCAGACAAGAAAAAACTGTCATGGATCACATTGAGCGCCTTGCGGAGGTCATTGTGTTCAATGACAAATGAAATGTTGGTCTCGCTGGCGCCCTGGGCGCAGGCGATNACGCTGATACCGTTTCTTCCCAGGGTATTGAACAGTTTACCTGCAATACCGGGAGTATGTTTCATGTTTTCGCCAACGATTGCCACGGTGGCGAGATTCGTTTCAGCGGTGATATCGCTTAGAGAACCATCCTGGAGCTCGGGTGCGAATTGCTCTTTCAGCACTGCTATCGCACGTTCCGAATCAGCGTTTCTCACCGCGAATGACGTGTTGTTCTCACTGGCGCCCTGGCTGACGAGGAACACTGAGATGCCGTTGCGGGCAAGAGTGTTGAAGATGCGCGAGTTGATACCGATCACTCCCACCATTCCGACACCTTGAATCGTGATAAGGCAAGTGTCGTTGATCGACGACACCCCTTTGATCGCTTTTCCTTCGGGCGAGGGATGGCGGTCGGTGATTCGTGTTCCGGGCGCTTCAGGATTNAACGTATTCTTGATAAGAATAGGGATATTCTTATGAAACACCGGATAGATTGTCGGGGGATAGATAACCTTCGCTCCGAAGTTGCAAAGCTCCATAGCTTCCGTAAACGACAGGTGATCGATGACAAGCGCGCCGTTTATAACTCGCGGATCAGCTGTCATGAANCCGTCCACGTCAGTCCATATTTCAAGAGTGTGCGCGTCGAGCGCCGCTGCGAGAATGGCGGCGGTATAATCCGAACCGCCTCTGCCAAGATTGGTCACGTTGCCGTCAGCGTCGCTTGAAATGAATCCCGGAACTATAGCCACTTTGAAATCAATCGTGTCAAATATCTCATGGACCAGCTTCTGNGTCGCGTCATTGTCAAGCACATGCTTGTCCCAGCGCTTCTCGGTCTTGATGAAATTACGGCTGTCAAGATGAATGGCTCCGTTTATTATTCGCGAGATGATGACCGACGAAAGCCGCTCGCCGTAGCTGACTATGATGTCAAGAGTGCGGTCGCTCAGGTCTTTGATGAGACTCACTCCGCGATATATATTGCCCAGCTCCTCCANAATCGGATTGACTATCGACAATACATCCATCTGAAGAGCTTCAGGCACAATACCCTTGATAACGTCCCTGTGCCTCTCGACTATCCTCGCATAACTCTCAAGATGCGCGATGTCGCCGTTAGCGGCAAGTTTTGCGGTATTTATGAGTTGATCCGTGATGCCTCCAAGTGCTGACACGACAACGATCACCGGTTCGGTTTGCGATTCGACAATAGCCTTGACGTTACGCAAACTGTCAACGGTGCCCACTGATGTGCCACCAAATTTCAGTACCTTCATTTTTATTATTTATATAATTTGTTAAGGTTACAAAGTTAATTAAAATTTCCGTAATTCTATCAAAGAGTAATCTGATTCTAATGTCATTTTGTCTTTTGACAACTGTTTCACCGAAAAAGTGGTCTCGGCGCTGTTTATNCCCCATGGCGCGAGCTTGTCGGGCGTGGAATAGGGCATCGACAGTGTAAGCTTCCGGTCATGATAATGGAGATTGCCGGCTTGGGTGGCGTGTTCGCGTGAAGTCAGATTCACTACCGATCTAAAAAGGCAGTAGTAAATCCCCTTGGGGTTGACGACAGTGCCGTCGGCGACATATTCGATGCTCATTACTTGCCACTGTCCGTCAAGATCTCCGTCCTCGGGCATTTTGCGGCATGACGTTGCGATGGAAACAAGCGTGCACACCATNGCGATAAGAAATATATGATTAATACGTTTCATCTTTGATTGCATTGTTATGGGTAGATTTATAGCCATCCGGTTTTACGCAAAGTGAGCATCACGCCGTTGCTTCGTCCCAGAAGACCGCCGCCGTCGATGCCGAATGACAGTGTGCCTGATGCTCCCGGCAATTTCTTCGGGGAGTATGTCACCTCTACAAGACCGTTCACGTTTTTCATAACGTCGTCAAGCGGGTTGTCATAGGTTCCCCAGCTTTTGGTGTAGCTCATCAAAACCCGGTATCCCAGTTCGTCGANCGGTTGCCCCATGAATCCGAGGTGATGGCTNGTGATGCGGTTGTTTTTAAATATTATGATACCGTCATTATTATAGATGGGGGAGATAATCAGCGGATTGCCTATTCCCATGCCCCAATGCTGCCAGCCGGTATATATCCCGTGGTTATAATAGTTGTCGCGTCCGCTTATCTGNTCNGGGATTTCGGGCGTNTGGTCCCAATAAGCGGGTCCGCTCTGATCTTTAGTNTANAGATANTCATANACNACTGTTGATACAATCGGATTCTTTGGCAAGGAAACTTCCACGCCCCACAGTCCGTCCTTCCACTGATAGTCGAAAAACATCATCGAGTGGTCCTCGAAATAATGCTGATAATACACTTTTGCTGTCAGATCAGGCTTTATATTCCATCCGGCGAGAAGATTCCAGCTCCCCACATGGTTNCCATATATGTTGACCTGCTCTGTGATCGGAGTGTTCGAGTCNCCGCCAGTCGGGAAAAACACCTTGAAAAAATCTTTAAGCGAGTTTGGCATGTCGGTCACTCTGTCGCCGGCAATCGCCTGTCCGCCAAATTGAGCCGCCATTTCCAGTCCGCCCTCTATCCAAGCGGGAAATTTTTCAGGATTGGCGACTTTCAGAAATAGCCCCTTGCTGTGATAGAGCACATGTTTGGTGTGTACCGCGCCGGGCGATATGAAATCCTTCTGCCAGTTATCGTCGGTAAACATTCCATAGGCGATATAGCCTTTCACCGACAGCCAGTTTTTTGTCCANGGCACNATCGTGTAGCGAGGCATCCCGATTCTTATCTGCGGTATGGGGCGAGCGTTGCCGCTGTAAAGCAGATTGCCNCTGCTCAGTTTGGGATTGTTGAACTCGCCTTGAATCTCCTTGCTGCCCACAAGCAATCGGAGTGAACGGTATTTTACCTCGCCATACAATTGTTGAATGATGAACGACGAACTAAAGTTATAGGCGCCGGCTATATCAACCCCGGCTCCCCATGAAAACCGTTTATCGTTATCAATCTGCCTGAATATTCCACCTCTTAAATAGCCGTTGTTNTTCTCTATNGACGACAAGCCCTGACGATTGTTCACGAGCCAGAAAGGAGTGTGTTTTCCCCCGCTGAAACTGACTTCACCCTCCACTCTGTAATAAAGGCTGTCGAGCTCTCCTGCGCTGATTCCTGAAAACATTGCTGCGCACAGCAACAATGCTTTAGCGCGTAGATTGAATTTCATAAAAGACAAAATAAGTATTGAATTATTGCTGCAAAGTTAGCCATTTACAACATGTTAAACAAATAAAGTTCTGAATTGGTTGCGGCTATTCGACCAAAAATGGCTATATTCATTGAAAATTTTCTGATTGATGCAACCTTTGTTGGCGGTGGNGCATCTAAGGAATGAACAAGAAAACGAAAAAACAATAGATCGATATGAGAAAATTACTTTTAACCGTGTTAGCGGCAGTGACATTGATGTCGTGTGGTGGAAATCATCGTNCCAATGTGAAAAAAGAAGTGATGGAGGGGCTTGAAGAAGTCATGGCTCAGCTTAATGACACCTCTTTTCATTCCGTGGTCATAAACCCGGCGGGTGAAAATGCCGAAATCATTTCTTCNGCTCTTCCTGATTCTTCGGGGAACATAATTGTCAATATAAATATTCCCGATGAAGATGCCGACTTTGATGACGGTGTTCCCGGATTCGTAGCGCCGGTTGCGATAATTTCAGTGCTTGGCGCGTTTATCGCTCCGGTTATTGCGGTGTTTGTGATATGTTTCTTCATCTACAAGACAAAACGCGATCGTAATCGCATTATATATGAGTCGGTAGTCTCGGGACACACTCTTCCCAAGGAATTCTATCGCATACGTCCGCGCAAAGCTCGGTTCCAGTCGTCGGTGGCATGGCTCGCATGGAGCATAGGGCTCTTTGTCTTCTTCATGATTGTTGGATGGCAGGAAGTTGCAATGCTCATGTTGATTCCGTTCATCATTGGAGCAGGTAAAATGGCAGCATTCTTCATGTACGATTACAAGAAGGATAATGTTGACTAAGTGGGATGAATTAAAGTTGATTGCTCAGTGCGTTGCCGGNGATGACCGGNGCGCATTCGAGAGGCTCGTTGTGGAGTATAACGACGACTTGCGCCGTTTCATCCTCAACCTGACTCTCGGCGACGCGGCTTTGACCGACGATTTGGCTCAGGACACTTTCCTCAAAGCCTATATGTCGATCAAGTCCTTCAAAGGGTTGTCGCGTTTCAAAACCTGGCTTTTCCGCATTGCCTGCAATGAATACTATGGCTATGTCAGGAAAATGAAAGAGGTGAGGCTTGACGACAGTTATGCTGCCGATGTCGGAATGGGCGATCATCCTCATGANGGAACCGAGGCGAAAATCGATTTGCACACAATACTTGCCTCGCTCAATGAAAAAGAACGCAGCGTGGTTCTGCTATTCTACTTGCAGGACTACCCCTTGAAAAAGATAGTGGAAATAACCGGAATGCCCGAAGGCACCGTAAAATCACTANTGTCGAGAGCAAAGAAAAAAATGGAAACTGAATTGAAGAATGACGGATATGAAAGATGAACAATTGAAACAGCTTTTTAAAGAAACACTCCCCGAGGCGCCTCGCAATCCTTGGTTTGTCAAGAAGGTGATGAACCGCCTTCCCGAGAAGCGGAGCGCAAGCTCATATTCATGGATTGAATATGGAGCCTACATCCTGGCNGTGTTGCTCCTTGGCGGCTTCGGCTTATATCAGGGATATGGATTGACAAAAGTCGCCGAAGTCACAGTAGGCGATGTTTTCTATCTGTTGGCTATAGGNGCGGTGATGATAGGAATTTCTATCGGATTCTTTTTCCCTNTCTTTCGCCANTGGATTAGCGAAGATTGAATGATTTTTAGTTTAAGGTATAGGTAGCAAAAAAAAATCAGGCGNTCGTGATGAACGCCTGATTTTTAATTATTATAGAATCCCGTTACAGTCCAAGCATCGGTTTGAGGAACTCAGCTTCCAGGATATAGACTGCCGCGCCTGCGAGATAACCCACAAGAGCAAGAAGAGAGAAGCGTTTCAGATACCATCCGAAGCTGATNTTTTCCAGTCCCATTGCAATTACGCCGGCGGCTGAACCGATGATGAGCATGCTGCCGCCCACTCCGGCGCAATATGAAAGGAATTCCCAGAAAGTGCCGTCNACAACGAAATTGGCTGCATAACCGGTCGCTCCGNCAGCTTCAACGGGATACATACCCATTGCTGCGGCAACGAGAGGCACATTGTCCACAATTGACGAAAGAATACCCAGAAGGATATTGATGATATAAACATTGTGAACCTTAGCGTCAAGCCATTCGGCGGCAGTGGCGAGAATGCCGGTTGCCTGNAGAACCGCTACAGCCATGAGAATGCCGAGGAAGAAAAGAATCGACGACATGTCGATGCGTGAGATGATGCTCGGCAAGCGATGCTCCTGATCCTTGGAAAGACCCTTGCGGTTATAGAAAATCTCAGTGAATACCCACAGAGCGCCAAGCACGAGAAGNATGCCCACAAANGGGGGGAGGTGAGTGATCGATTTGAACACCGGAACGAAAAGAAGTCCGCCCACTCCAAGATAGAATATAAGTTTGCGTTCGCCCGGAGTCACGTTGCCGTCATTAGGAATTGCCGAAGTGATGTCATCGTTCATTGTGCCTTTAAGCTTGGCTGAAACGATAGCGAGAGGCAGCAACACTGCGACGATACTCGGCAGCAACACGAAGCTGATAAGAGCGCCGCTGGTGACATTCCCCTTCACCCAAAGCATGATAGTGGTGACGTCACCGATGGGCGACCACGCGCCGCCCGTGTTGGCTGCGATNACCACCATTCCGGCATAGAGCCAACGCTCCTTCTGGTCGCTGATGAGCTTGCGAAGAAGCATCACCATCACGATGGTAGTGGTAAGGTTGTCAAGAACTGCCGAAAGAATGAATGTCACAAAGCAGATGATGCACAGCAGACGGCGTTTCTTGCGGGTTGTGATTTTATTGGTGATAACCGAAAATCCCCCGTGAACATCCACAAGCTCAACGATAGTCATCGCCCCGATAAGGAAGAACAATGTCTGGGTGATGTCGCCGAGATGTTCGATGATTTCAACATTGAGCACATATTGCAGGCACTGATGGGCGAGAGATTCACCCCCTAACTTTGCCGATTCAATGTACTCGCTCAATTCTTCTCCGCTGACTATCGGAACGATTTTATCAGCATTAAGGGCATATACAACCCACATCAGCATACCGAGCAGCAGCGCGGATGCCGTTTTGTCGACCTTGATCGGATGTTCAAGNGCTATAGCCATATAGCCGAACACGAACAAAATCACTAATGTTACTAACATAAGCTGTTATGGTTTTAGATGGTTAATAAAATTGCAATAAAGTTTTTCTGGCAAATGCATAAATTGTCAAAAATCGTGCAAATTTAATAAAATTATAGAAACAACACATCTTCTTCCACCTATATTTATTATAGCCCCTCCAAATTATTCCNTCCTNCCACCACCCCGAAGCCTNAAAGGCTTCCCCCTACGGATAGCCGGGTACGNTTCATNCCATCCCCGNTATCATCANGNGGATAGTAGAGCAGAGTCCGTGCCCAGGATGGAATAGCTCGGAGAGCTATAATATGCGAAACCCTATGCTGATGCTCGCATCAGCATAGGGCTAATATCCCCCTCAAACCCCGCCAACATCGGAGATGTTGAATA
>JAAVEB010000011.1 GCA_014801525.1 Bacteroides sp. | reverse complement strand
TTCTGAGCGAAAAACGGGACTCGAACCCGCGACCCCAACCTTGGCAAGGTTGTGCTCTACCAACTGAGCTATTTTCGCATTAGCAATGTCGTTTTCTGCGTTTGCGTTGCAAAGGTAGACATTATTTTTGAAACACCAAAATTTTTCGCACTATTTTTTCAATTTGTTTTTATCGCCATTTTTTTGACTCATTTTTGTTGCATATTAAAAATATATTGTTTACCTTTGCAACCGCAAACGAGCAAAAAAGGCTCCTTAGCTCAACTGAATAGAGCATCTGACTACGGATCAGAAGGTTACAGGTTTGAATCCTGTAGGAGTCACANAAAGCCGAGCAGAAATGCCCGGCTTTTTATTTAATATCCCACGACATAGAGCATCGCGCCATGAACCTCATCAAAATCACCTCCATCACCGACGAACGAGTGAGAATGTTTGCGTCAATGACTGAAAAAGAGCTTGGCGACAAGCGCAACCGCAGCGAGGGCATTTTCATAGCNGAAAGNCCTAAAGTGATAAGAGTCGCGCTTGATTCAGGCTACGCCCCTATGGCTCTATTATGCGAAGAGAAGCACATCACAGGCGACGCCGCCGACATAATAGCAAGGCTAGGCGACACTCCTATATATACAGGTTGCCGCGAAACTCTCGCATCTCTCACCGGCTACACTCTGACACGCGGCGTGCTGTGCGCGATGAAACGCCCTGCCGAAATCAGCCCCGAGGAAATATGCCGTGAAGCCTCACGCATCGTAATCATCAATGCCGTAACCGACACCACGAATATCGGAGCCATCTTCCGCTCAGCCGCCGCGCTGGGCATAGACGCAGTGCTGCTCACTCCCGATTCNTGCGACCCGCTGAACAGGCGTTCGATCAGAGTGTCGATGGGGAGCGTGTTTCTTGTTCCGTGGACATGGGTCGACGACGCAGCCGAAACAATGAAGAGATGCGGATTCAAGACCGTCGCCATGGCTCTTACCGACAATTCGGTGGCGATTGACGACCAACAGTTGAAAAACGAGCCGAAACTCGCCATTATCATGGGAACGGAAGGCGACGGGCTCCCCCGCAACGTGATCGAGGAGTCAGATTACGTGGCTCGAATACCGATGTCCCACAAAGTGGACTCGCTAAATGTGGCGGCAGCCGCGGCAGTCGCTTTTTGGGAGCTGCGCAAACNCAACCCCGTTCAACAATAACGCCGTCAAAATTGTTATTNCTTAAAATAACAATTTTCAACTATAGCAAATCATGGAAATAGGCGACAAAATTCCCGAAGTCCTGGGGCTTGACGCAGCAGGCAAAGAGGTAAAAAGCTCAGATTTCAGCGGCAAACCGCTAATCATTTATTTCTATCCGAAAGACAACACTCCGGGCTGCACAGCCGAAGCGTGCTCAATACGCGATTACAACGGAGAGNTTCAGGATCTCGGCTACAANGTGATCGGTATCAGNAAGGACTCCTCCGCAAGNCATGAGAAATTTGCGGCGAAGCACAATTTGCCNTTCTTGCTGTTGAGCGACCCCTCTACCGAAGTGAACCAGGCATTNGGAGTGTGGCAGAAAAAGAAGATGGCGGGACGCGAATACATGGGCACCGTTAGAACAACATTCGTAACCGATGCCGATCACCGCATCACCCACATCATTTCAAAAGTAGACACGAAAAACGCAGCTCCCCAACTACTGGAACTGCTCAAATAAGCGGCANGGTTTATTGAACCAGACCCAAAATTTCTGAAACGCGAAGTATTGTCGATATAACCGGAACACGGTCGGCTACTTCGCGATTCACGTTTACAAGCNGCAAGATAACCGACAGAGAGGCATAGGCATCGCCCAACGCAGGATTNTCAGGGTCAGCGTTCCCGGTTTCATAATAATATTTATACATCAACGAGCCTATCGCCGCAGTGAGCTCAGCGATATATCCACGCGCCGCGCCATCATCGGATGGGGCCGTGTTAGCAAGAGTNGTCTCTATTATNTGCCACGAAATAAGCGTCAGAGCCAAAAGACCGCCGGGCTCAACATCATTACGAGCNGTATAGGCAAGGGCGGTCATGCACGCGGCATAGGCTTCCTGCTGGCGCTGCATGGGAAGGAGCGCCGAAGCATAGGCGCAAGTCGCAGCTACATAACGGCAAGCCACAGCGTCGCCNTGATCGCCGCGCCANTCGTCCAAAGTGTCGGAAAGAAGCTCTTCCCCAAGCATCNCCGCCTCCGTCACCTCCTTTTCAGAGAGGTAACGGTAGACTTGTGATATTGCNTGATTGAAAGATTCTTCCATTTTTAAACCGCCTTTGTCTCAGCCGATTCGAGCTCAATCACTTTGTCAAGTGAGCTCTTGATGGAGTTGAAAATGCCATCGACGCTGCCGGTTCCTTTAATCGCATGATAAGTGCCTTCCTGCTTGTANAAATCACGCAGCGGAGAAGTCTGGTTGTGATANACTTCAAGACGGCGAGTGATTGTCTCGGGGTTATCATCGCTTCTGCCCGAGTCCTTGCCGCGCTTAACAAGGCGATCCATCAACTCTTCGTCGTCGACTTCAAGACCCACCACAGCATGGAGCTTCGAGTTGCGGCCTTCAAGCATCTTCGAGAGAGCTTTTGCCTGAGGGATAGTGCGGGGAAATCCGTCGAAGATAACCCCCTTCTCNGTTTCAGGATTGCTGTCAAGCTCATGCTCAAGGATGTTCACCATCAGTTCGTCGGGGATAAGTTGTCCCTGAGAGATAAATGAATCAGCGATTTTACCAAGCTCGGTACCACGGGCAATGTGATCACGGAGCACCTCGCCGGTGGAAATGTGATACAGTCCGTACTCATCNATCAGCCGCTCGCTCTGAGTGCCTTTTCCACTCCCGGGCGCGCCGAAAATAACGATATTAAACATGTCTGTTCAAAAAGTTTTTATAGATTATTTTTCGCAAATAGAATAGATATCTTTAAGATTTCTGGCAAGTCCATCAAGATCAAGACCGTAACCGATTATAAATTTAGAGGGGATCTCAAATCCCACATAATCGGGGGTTATGTCATACTGGACCGACCCGGGCTTGAACAACAGCGAAGCTACCTTTATGGAAGCCGCNCCTTTCTGTCCGAGGTCTTCCACAAGCTTCTTTATAGTCTTGCCGGTGTCAATAATATCCTCCACCACAATCACATGACGTCCTTCAAGATCTTCAGTCAAGCCCATCACNTCTTTCACCTTTCCGGTGGTTGAAGTGCCTTCNTAGCTTTTCANTCTTATAAANGAAATNTCGGCATCGATTTCAAGNTCCTGAAAAAGGTCGGCNGCAAAAGGGAATGCTCCGGTGAGCACACACAGAATCAGCGGACACTTTCCGTCATAATCCCGGCTTATCTGCGAAGCTATTTCTTTTACTCGCTCAAGAATCGTAGCGTTGGTAATATAAGGCTCGAATGTCAAGCCTTTGTATGTGACTTTTCCCATTGTCCTTTAAGTTTGTGCAAAATTAGTGAAAATATTCTTCACTCGCCATATATTTTTGTAAATTTGCGTAAGGTTTTGTCTTTGGGCAATTTTATCGACAATGAAAATATTTACTAACCAACAAATAAGAGGAATCGAAGAATACACGGTGGAGCACGAAGGAGTCACTACCAACGACCTTATCGAACGTGCCGCCACGGCTATAACCTGTGAAATAATGTCGCGCTGGCGTCCCAACAAGCCCATATGGGTCTTTGCGGGACAGGGCAACAACGGCGCCGACGCGCTTTCGACGGCACGAATGCTGATAGAGCAAGGCTATCAGGTGGAAGTGATGTTGTTCAACGTNTTCGGCAAGCTCAGCGAAGGATGCGCCACCAGCAAGCGCCGCCTTCTGGAACTCGGAGATGTAAAATTCACGGAAATAACCGGTGACTTCAATCCGCCGATAATCGGACCCGACACGCTTGTCATCGACGGGCTTTTCGGATCGGGGCTGCGCGAACCGCTATCAGGAGGTTTCCGCGCGCTTGTCGACTACATCAACAACTCCCCCGCCACAATCGTATCGATCGACGTGCCGTCGGGAATGTTTGCCGAATGGAATTCAGAAAACCTGAGCCGCAACATCATACACGCCGACCTCACTCTGGCTATGCAATTTCCGCGACTCGCCTTTTTCATAAGCGACAATGCGGAATATCTCGGCGAGTGGAAAGTGCTCGACATCGAGCTCAGCCCGCAGGAAATCAAAAACACCCAGTCGCAATACTTCCTGCTTGAAAAGCATGACGCTCGCAGAATCCTGCAACGCCGCGCTGANTTTTCATCGAAAAACGACTATGGCTCGGCTCTGATCGTGGCAGGAAGCTACGGAATGCTCGGAGCCGCCCAACTGTCGGCTAAAGGAGCGCTGAGGTCGGGCATAGGACGACTCACCCTCCACGCGCCGAGGTGCGGATTCACCGCGCTGCAAACCGCCGTGCCCGAAGCCATGCTTCAGGTCGACCACAATGACGGCGGCGTCACCGAGATAATCATCAAGCATGACTACGACGTGGTTGCTATCGGACCCGGAATCGGAACCCACGACTTGACCATAAGGGCNCTGGAGACATTTATTCACACCGCAAAGAAACCGCTCGTCATCGANGCCGACGGACTCAACTGCATCGCCATGCGCCCGACGATACTGAACTCCCTACCGCCAATGACAGTGCTGACACCTCACGTCAGGGAATTTGACCGATTGTTTGGCGAGCACACTTCGCAGGAAGCAAGAATCAAGACCGCCATAGAAAAAGCTGAATACTATAATATAGTCATTCTGCTGAAAGGACACTACACCACAGTGGTGCGCCCTGACGGAAGATTGCTGTTCAGCGCGAGCGGCACTCCGGCGCTTGCAACTCCNGGAAGCGGCGACGTGCTCACCGGCATCATCACCTCGCTGGTGGCGCAAGGCTACCCCTCGGATATCGCCGCCGTGACCGGCGCCTATATCCACGGCTACGCCGGACAGCTCGCAGCCGAGCGACACAGCGAGTATGGAGTTCTGGCGTCAGACATCGCCAATCTCACCGGAGCGGCAATTAAAGAAATAATGAAATAGCCCTTTTCTCTAAACCAAAAATAAACTGATTATGAAATCGACTATCATATCATTAGCCTGCATTATCGCAGCAACGACAGCGGCGCAAGCCCAGGCGACAAAGAAACTGAGCGCGACCAAAGCCAATGACTANGGATTGATCTATTCGTTGCCAACAACCGTGCTCGACATCACCATCGAAGTGGAAAAAACCGAAAAACGCGCCGGGCAATTCTATGAATACGCTCGCAAGTATCTGAATGAAAACAACCCGATTTCAGAAAATTCAGTTTCGTGCGCGCTTAAAAGCGTGACCATAACCCCCCGCGGCGTCATCAATCCCAAAGAACAATATCTGATGACATTCCGTTCAGGGTCGGCGCCATTCCTTCTTATGGACGAAAACGACCTCCCCATCGCAATCAACGCTGAAAATGTGGAGCTCCCCGAGGCTCCCGAGCTGCCCAAGCCGGTTGCAGCCGAGCCCACCGCGCTTGAAACAAAAGCGGCGCGTCAAGTGATAAGCGAAGATATGCTGCGCAGCGTGTCGACTGCTAAACGAGCCGAACTTGCGGCAGCAAAAATCTATGAACTGCGCCAAAGCCGCAATGACCTCATCACCGGACAGGCCGACCAGATGCCGCCCGACGGAAAAGCGATGCAGATAGTTATGGACGAGCTCGCCGCTCAGGAAAACGCCCTTACCGCAATGTTTTCAGGAACCGAACAACGCTCGACTTATGTGAAAACATTCACCTACACACCAGGCGAGGAGGTGACCCGCCACGTGCTCGCGCGCATTTCGGCGATCGACGGCATTGTCGATGCCGACGACCTTTCGGGCGACCCGATATACCTTTCAATCGACATCAAGCAACGCGGCAAACTCCCTGAAAATGACAAAGGCGAACCGAAAACCATGCCCAAAGAAGGGGTTGCCTACTGTATTCCCGGCACCGGTTCGATAAAAATAGACTACCGCGGCAGAACATTCCAGGACAAGACGTTTGACGCGTCACAATATGGCGTCGTCTACGGACTTGACCCTAAACTGTTCAGCGACAAGAAAGATCCCGCCTATGTCATTTTCAATCCCGCCACAGGAGCCATCGTGGAGCTGGGCAGCAAACGTGAATAAACGCGCCACGGCGTCATAAAGAAAAGAATCCGGATATGTTTAAACACATTTCCGGATTTTTTTCTTTAACTCCACTCAATTTATTGTTTTTGATAAAACAATTTTATAACTTTGAGACAACGAAATGAACCAACCACAGCGGTCACCATGAAATATATCACCCTCCCTGATTCTCAGCCAAGAAAACTTCCGTTCTATCTTGCCATGGAGGAGTATGCCGCAAAACGCTTTTCATGTGACTGCTTTTTCATGTGGCAGGTAAGCCCCACGGTCATCTTCGGGAGAAACCAAGTGATGGAAAACGAGGTGAATCTCGCCTACTGCCGGGAACACGGCATCGANGTGTATCGCCGCAAAAGCGGCGGCGGATGCGTATATGCCGACTTTGACAACATCATGTTTTCCTATATCGTGGCAGAAAACGCCGTCAAAACCGTGTTCACGGAATACACCGAAAAAATCGCATCAATGCTGAATGCGATCGGAATCGATGCGAAAGCCACAGGACGAAATGACATTTTCATAGGCGACAAAAAAGTGTCGGGCAATGCGTTCTACCACATTCCGGGGCGCAGCATTGTGCATGGAACAATGCTCTACTCGACCGACATAGAAGCGATGGTCAACGCGCTCTCCCCGTCGAAAGCCAAACTCGAATCCAAAGGGGTGGAATCGGTTCGCAGCCATGTCACCACCATCCGCGACCACTCATCTATAAGCATGGAGGACTTCATGAACCATGCCCGGCGATACATGTGTGACGGCAACGAAACGCTCACAGAAAAAGATGTTAAGGAAATCGAGGAGCTTTCCATGGGCTATTACAGCAACGAATGGATATATGGGAAGAACCCGCGTTTCAACCGGCGCATGTCGCAGCGCATTGAAGGTGCCGGAGAATTTCATATAGACCTTGAGATAAACCGTGGCAAAATAGAATCGATAAATCTCACCGGCGATTTTTTCCAGACCGGCGATATCGACTCGCAATTGCTCGCTCCGCTGAAGGGCGCGGAATATTCCCTTGAAGGAATAAGAAGCGCCATTGATAAAACCGTTCCTGAAAACGTTATCTCAGGACTTTCACGAGAAAATTTAATTAACCTAATTTATAATAATCATGGATGACAATAAAAAAACCTGCCTATATGATCGCCACGTAGCTCTCGGAGCGTTGATGAGCCCGTTCGGAGGATTCATCATGCCCATCCAGTACAAAGGCATCGTAGAGGAACACAACGCAGTGAGAACAGGCTGCGGAGTGTTTGACGTGTCCCACATGGGCGAAGTGTCGGTTACAGGACCCGACGCTGAAAAATTCGTAAATCACATATTCACCAACGATGTCACCCCCGGCGAACCGGGACAATGTTTCTACGGCATGATGCTTAACGACGCCGGCGGCGTTGTCGATGATTTGCTCGTATATAAGAACAGCCCCGAAGACTATTTTCTTGTAATCAACGCCTCAAATATCGACAAGGATGTGGCGTGGATTGAGCAGCACGCAAAAGGATTCAATGTAACGGTGAAAAATCTCAGCGACACTCTTGGCGAACTCGCCATACAAGGACCTGAAGCCGAAAAGGCGATGGAAACGATACTCGGGCTCAACTGCGCTGACCTCGGATTCTATCATTTCGAGAAACTCGACTGCGACGGTGAGGAGATAATCGTGAGTCGCACAGGCTACACCGGAGAAGACGGTTTCGAGATATACGCCTCCCACTCCCTCGTCACAAANTTCTGGGACAAACTCATTGAATCGGGCAAAGTGGAACCGTGCGGACTCGGGNGCCGTGACACTCTGCGTTTTGAAGTAGCCCTTCCCCTCTATGGAAACGAACTCGGCGACGATGTTTCGCCGCTTGAAGCCGGGCTGAAAATATTCGTCAAGCTCGACAAGCCCGAGTTCATAGGAAAAGAAGCCACCTTGGCGCTAAATGAAAAAGGGGTGTCAAGAAAAATTGTCGGCATCGAATTGCTCGACAAAGCCATTCCTCGCCACGGTTATGACGTGCTTAATGAGAACGACGAAAAGATAGGCTCAGTGACAACCGGCTACCACGCCATATCGGTGGACAAGAGCATAGCCCTCGCTATGGTCGACGCCGCCTATTCGGCTCTCGGNACCCCGTTGAAAGTGCGCATCCGCAAAAAAACATTCCCGGCAATTGTCGTAAAAAAGAAATTCTATAACAAAAACTACAAAAAATAAAATCAATACAACTATGAGCAAGACTTATTATTCTCCATCTCACGAGTATATCATTGTCGACGGCGACACAGGTTTAATCGGCATCACCGACTATGCGCAAAAAGAGCTCGGTAACGTGGTCTATGTGGACATGCCCGAAGAGGGCGACGAAGTTGTTGCCGGTGAAGATTTCGGCGCAATCGAGAGTGTGAAGGCTGCAAGCGACCTCATCTCGCCAGTATCAGGCGAAGTTATTGAAGTGAACGAATCGCTTGCCGACAATCCCGGAGCCATCAACAAAGACGCGATGGGCNCCTGGATCATCAAGGTTAAAATCTCCGATCCTTCCGANCTCGACGCGCTCCTCGATGAAGCGGCTTATAATGAATTGTGTCACTGACAATCGGTTAAAAGCCATGATACACCGCTATTTTCCTCACACTCCTGAGGATATAGAGGAGATGCTTGCGGCATGCGGCGTAGACAGCCTTGAAGCTCTCTATGCCGATGTCCCCGAGCAACTGCTCCTCAACCGTGATTATGATCTTCCCGAAGAAATGAGCGAAAAAGAAGTGCGTGATTTCTTCAACAGCCTTGCCAAAGGCAACAAAGCGCTCACCTGTTTCGCCGGATTCGGATATTATGACCATTACACTCCTGCCGTAATCCCGTCAATCCTTTCCCGCTCGGAATTTCTGACCGCCTACACCCCTTATCAGCCTGAAATTTCGCAAGGCACTCTACAATATATATTCGAGTACCAAAGCATGATGGCGTCACTCACAGGGCTCGACGTGTCAAACGCTTCAATGTATGACGGAGCTACCGCTACCGCCGAAGCGATGATGATGACAATCGCAGCGACGCGCAAACGCAACCGCGTTCTTGTTTCGGCGACACTGCTTCCTCAAGTGCTCGATGTGGTGAAAACCTATGCCAAATATCACGGCATCGCTCTTGACATCATTCCCGAATGTGACGGAGCGACATCAATCGCCGACCTCAAATCGATGCTCGCCGGCGATGTCGCCGGAGTTATCGTTGCAACGCCTAATAAATATGGTATCCTTGAGGACTTCAACGGCGTGGCTGAGATGGTCCACGCCAACAAGTCACTGCTTGCCATGAATTGCAACGCATCGGCGCTCGGTGCAATCAAAACGCCCGGCGAATGGGGTGCCGACATCGCAGCCGGCGACGCTCAATCACTTGGCATGCCACTGAATTTCGGAGGGCCCTATCTCGGATTCCTGTGTTGCAAAAAAGCATTGATGAGGAAACTCCCGGGAAGAATAGTGGGAGCGACAGTCGACGAGGCAGGACAGCGCTCATTCGTCCTCACTTTGCAGGCGCGCGAGCAGCACATACGCCGCGAGAAAGCCACCAGCAACATTTGCTCCAATCAAGGGCTCATGTCATTATTTGTTTCGGTCTACCTTTCTTTGATGGGGCCTCAGGGGCTGAAGGAAGTCAACGACATGTCATGCAAAGGAGCGCATTATCTTGCCGACCGGCTTACCGCTACCGGCAAAGCCCGCCTGAAATTTGCAAATCAGCCGTTCCTTAACGAGTTCACCCTCACTACCGATTTCAACACCGCGACGCTCATGGACCGATGTGCAGCGGAGGGAATACTCCCCGGAGTCATCATCGACGACCACACCATCGCCATCGCCGTGACCGAAATGAGAACCAAGAAAGAAATGGATAGACTTGCTGAAATTGTAACCAATCTTTAAAAGAGCGCCATCATGAATCGAGAATATTACGGAAAACTTATTTTTGAACATTCAAAGCAGGGACGCCGCGGATACAAACTGCCGAAATGCGAATGCGAGAATGTCAACGCGGCGATTCCTGAAGGATTACTGCGCTCATCAGCCCCGTTGTTACCTGAAGCCGACGAGCTGACAGTAGTTCGCCACTATACCAACATGAGTACAAACAACTTTGGCGTAGACACCGGTTTCTACCCGCTTGGCTCATGCACAATGAAGTATAATCCAAAAATCAACGAGGAGATTGCCGCCGACAAGTCAGTGGCGCCGCTTCATCCCTTCCAACCCGCCGAAACCGCGCAAGGCGCGCTTGAAGCTTATTACACCCTTCAGTCTTATCTGTCGGAAATAGGCGGAATGGCGGAATTCACACTGAACCCCTATGCAGGAGCTCACGGCGAGCTCACCGGACTCATGATAATAAAGGCATATCACCTTCAGCGCGGCGACACGGCACGCGTGAACGTAATCGTGCCCGACTCGGCTCATGGGACCAATCCAGCAAGCGCGGCTGTGGCAGGATTCAATATAATAGAGGTGAAAAGCCGTCCCGACGGAACAGTCGATGTCGACGACCTCAAACCGCTGCTCAACGAGACTGTCGCAGCCATCATGATGACCAACCCCAACACGCTCGGCATATTTGAAAAGAATATTCCGGAGATAGCCAAGCTGGTTCATGAAGCCGGAGCGCTCCTATATTATGACGGAGCCAACCTCAATCCGCTGTTGGGAGTGTCACGCCCCGGCGACATGGGATTTGACGTCATGCACATCAATCTTCACAAAACATTCTCTACGCCCCACGGTGGCGGCGGCCCCGGAGCCGGACCTGTTGGCGTGCGCGCCGGCATGGAGCACCTGTTGCCCAATCCGCGAGTTGTCAAAACCGCCGACGGCGATTTCAAGCTCGTCAGTGAAAGCGACTCGATGGGCAGAATATCGGGCACTCTCGGCAACTTCACCGTTATCCTCAGAGCCCTTGCCTACATTCTGTCACTTGGCAACACGGGACTTGCCATCGCCGGCAAACTTTCGACGCTAAACGCAAATTACATCAAGGAGCGTCTGCGCGACCTCTATTTGCTCCCCATCGACACCGTTTGCAAGCATGAATTCGTTTTCGACGGACTTGCCGACAAGAGCACCGGCGTAACCACCCTCAACGTNGCCAAGCGTCTTCTTGACTACGGATTCCATGCGCCGACCATCTACTTCCCGCTCCTATTCCACGAATCATTAATGATCGAGCCTACGGAAACAGAGAGCAAGGAAACCATCGATCAGTTCATCAATGTTATGCGCGACATCGCCATCGAGGCGAAGGAGAATCCCGAAATGGTCAAAACAGCTCCTCATAACACCCCGGTGAGACATCCCGACGACACGAAAGCGGCGATCACTCCCATTGTCACTTATCAAGAACTTATCGAAAATGCATAAAAGCGACATCATAATCATAGGCTACGGACCCGGCGGCATGGAAGTCGCCGGGAAAGCCGTGGCTCAAGGGCTTGACACTGTCGTGATCGAGCGCGACCTTCCCGGAGGCACATGCCTAAACCGAGGATGCATCCCCACCAAAGCGTTGTGCTATTCAGCCGAACGAGCCACGGGAGACCGCAACGAATATCCCGCAGCGTGGAAGCGTAAAAATGAAGTGGTTGCCGAGCTTCGCGACAACCTTGAAGCNCTCACTTCCAAACTCACNTTCATTCACGGCGAAGCGAAATTCACCGCTCCCGACAAGATCGAGGCAAACGGAGAAACCTATACCGCTCCCAAAATTGTAATAGCCACAGGCTCAAAACCATCCTATCTACCCATTCCGGGAGCGGAACTCGCCATTGACAGCGACCGTCTGCTTGACATGGAACAACTTCCCGAGAGCATTTGCATCATCGGCGGCGGCGTGATAGGGATGGAATTTGCGTGTATCTTAAACGCTTTCGGCGTAAAAGTGTCAGTAGTGGAATACTGCAAAGAGATTCTGCCCAATTTCGACAAAGACATCTCGAAGCGGCTCAAGTCCATTCTTTCACGCAAAGGAATTGATATCATTACCTCGGCAAAGGTAACTGAAATACGTCAGGGCAAAGAGGTTATCTATGAATGTAAAGGAAAAACATCGAGCATCACTGCCGATGAAGTCCTCATGGCAGTAGGACGGCGCCCGGTTCTTCCCGCCGGAATTGACCTGGCGGGAATAGCGACAGAACGCAACGCCATAACCGTAGATGACAACTATGCCACAACCGATGCCGGAGTATATGCGATCGGCGATGTCAACGCGCGCCTGATGCTCGCCCACGCAGCGTCAGCTCAAGGAAGCGCGGTGATGGGAGANAGCATGAACTGCGATGTGGTACCCTCGGCGGCATTCACATCGCCTGAATGCGCCATGGCAGGAGTGACTGAAGAANCTTGCAANGAGAAAGGAATTGACTATAAAACAGCGAAAGCCATGTTCCNCTCCAACGGCAAGGCAGTTTCCATGGGCGAAACCGACGGCATTGTAAAAATCATCATTGACAACAGTTCACGAAAAGTGATTGGCGNGCATATATGCGGTCCACATGCCGCCGACCTCATAGGGGAGCTGACGCTTGCCATCAGCGCCGGACTGACTGTCGATNTAATCGCAAAAACAATCCATGCCCACCCCACTCTCGGCGAAGTTGTGCATGCCGCTGCGGCATCGATATAAAATGAAAAACACCGATGTTTCACAACATCGGTGTTCGTTTAAACCTTTATCTTAATCTAATACTATGAAAAACACACATACAAATGTAATAANTNTTTTTGANTTAANCNCAANANTTTTGCNNNNCTTAACTAATTTTAACNAAAAACNGCNTAATTNAGCNAANANNNNCNANTCNTNTTCAACNCANANGCCNTCACAACNCCAANTTTAATNANAATGGACTACAATCAAGTNATAACNCNCATATATNACGANTTNAAANNANTCAGAGGNANCGGAAANCNCGCCNCCTACATNCCGGCGCTNGCCGAAGTCAATCCCATGCACTATGGCATCGCCGTGGAGTCTTTCGATTCAGGACTGAACCACATCGGGGACGCTGACGTGAAATTCTCAATACAAAGCATCTCGAAAGTTTTCACGGCAGCCATGGTCATAAGCCGTCTCGGACACGAATTGTGGGACTGCGTCGGCAGGGAGCCGTCGGGCAATCCGTTCAATTCTCTCGTGCAGCTCGAACACGAGCATGGCATTCCGCGCAACCCGTTCATCAACGCCGGGGCGCTTGTCGTCACCGACAGGCTCATGGACCTGTATGACCGCCCCAAAGAGGCGCTGCTCGACTTTGTGAGGAAACTTGCCGGAAACGACGACATCTATTATGACAAGCGGGTAGCGGCATCCGAGCGGCAAAATGCCGATCGCAACATGGCTCTCGCCTACTTCATGAAAAGTTTCGGAAATATCCATAACGACGTAGAATCGCTCATTGACGTTTATTGCTATCAATGCTCCATCGCGATGAGCTGCATAGACCTCGCGCGTTCATTCATGTTCTTCGCAAATGAAGGTGTGAACCCCCTCAACGGGGAACGCATTCTCAGCCTGAGCAGAGCCAAACGCCTTGGCGCGGTCATGCTCACATGCGGCTTCTATGACGAGTCGGGCAATTTCGCTTTCCGCGTCGGAATGCCCGGGAAAAGCGGAGTTGGCGGAGGCATAGTGGCATACATTCCGAAAACTCTTTCTATCGCGGTGTGGAGTCCCGGGCTTAATGACCATGGCAATTCCTTGCTCGGGATGGAAACTCTTGAACGCTTCACCACCGATATCGGCAACTCTATTTTCTGAAAAAGGTTTCGATTTTTATTTTTGCGAAAAAATTGTTAACTTTAGGGTGTAAATACACTAATAAACCATGAAATTATTATTAGCTGCAGGACTCCTTTGCCTGAGCTCAGCGTTGTGTCAGGCAAGGGATGTCGAAATAAAAGTTTTACAAACAAGTGATATTCACGGGAATCTGTTTCCTGAAAATTTCATCACATTATCGCCCACCAACGGCGGCATGGCTCGCATATCGCAAATGTTGAGAAGCTACCGCGACAAGCATGGCGACAACCTCATCCTGCTTGACAATGGAGATATTCTTCAAGGTCAGCCCTCAGTGTTCTACTATAATTATATCGACACCGTTTCTCCTCACATCGCCGCCGAGGTCATGAACTACATGGGATATGACGCCGGCAATGTGGGCAACCATGACGTCGAGACCGGCAGAAAAACCCTTGACCGATGGGTCAAAGACTGCAAGATGCCGATACTCGGGGCAAACATTCTCGACAAAGCCACCGGCGAGCCCCACTTCACGCCATATGCCACTTTTAATAAGGACGGGGTGAAAATAGCCGTTCTGGGAATGATAACACCGGCGATTCCGGCATGGCTTTCAGAAGACGTGTGGCGCGGACTAACATTTGCCGACATGGAGGAGACCGCGCGGAAATGGATGCCGATCATCAAGGAAAAAGAGAATCCCGACGTAATAATCGGGCTGTTCCATGCCGGAAAATCAGGGTCGGTTTTGTCAGGGTTCAAAGAAAATCCGTCGCTTGACATAGCGCGCAATGTCCCGGGCTTCGACATAATCATGTTCGGACACGACCATCTCAGGGCTAACAAAAAAGTCACCAACATCAACGGCGACACCGTTCAAATCATCAATCCGGCAAACACGGGACAGGTTATTTCAGAAGTCACCATAAAAGCCACCGTCGACGACAATGGAAAAGTCACGTCCAAGACTATCGACGGGACTCTGACCGATGTCAACGCCTATATTCCCGACACTGATTTCATGGCGACATTCAAGCCGCAAATGCACGCCGTGTTTGACTACGTGATACAGCCTATAGGATTTATTTCCGAGCCGATGACTTCAGAAAACGCATATTTCGGTCCGTCAAAATTAATCGACTTCATTCATGAAATACAGCTTGAATATACCGGCGCCGACGTGTCATTTGCCGCCCCGATATCTTCATCAACGTCAATCAAAGCGGGTCCGATACACATGAAGGACCTCTTCAGCCTCTACAAATACGAAAACAGCCTCTACACTATCGAGCTTACAGGCAAAGAAATCAAGGACTATCTCGATTTTTCCTATTCGCTGTGGACCGATCAAATGAAAGACTCCACCGACCACCTGATGCTGTTCAAGAAACAATTTGACAATGGCGAGAGCATGAGGGCATCGCTGGTGAATCCGCCCTACAACTTCGACTCGGCGGCGGGAATAAAATATCAGGTCGACGTCACAAAGCCTGCCGGAGAAAAAGTCACCATCATAAGCATGGCAGACGGAACGCCATTTGATTTTGACAAAGTCTATAAAGTGGCTGTCACATCCTATCGTGGCAATGGCGGCGGAGCGCATCTTACTAAAGGAGCCGGAATAAAGGAGTCAGAACTTGCCGAACGAATTATCGCGAAATCAGACATGGACCTCCGCTCCATAATCGCAGAAATGATAAAACGCAAACAACGCATCACCCCCCACACGCTCGACANTTGGAAATTCGTGCCTGAGGACCTCGCGCGTCATGCTGCGGAANAAGATGCACTTCTATTGTTAAAAAAACATTGAATATGAAGCCTCAATATATATTTGAGCTGCCGATGAAAGTGCGCGACTACGAAGTTGACTCGGAAGGAATTGTCAACAATGCCGTCTATCTTCACTATCTGGAGCACACCCGCCATGAATTTTGCGAATTTGCGGGCACTTCGTTCCGCTCAATGCATGAACGCGGCATCGACCCGGTGCTCAACAAAGTTGAAATCGAGTATAAAACTCCGCTTGGACTCGGGGAGGAGTTCCTGAGCTGTCTCAATATCTCCCGAGAAGGCGCGAGATTCATNTTNNNGCANGATATTTACAACAAGTCGGGGAAACTGGTCGTAAAGGCGAAAGTGTCNTGCGTGTCGACATTAAACGGGAAACTCACCCGAGGCGAAGAAATTGCCGCGGCGTTCTCCCGATTCCTAAAATGAACTTTCATCTCAGTCAAAATTCTCCTCTCGCTTGAACGACATATTATATAACATAGCATTTGCCAANNTCAAAGGCATCACTCCNCGGCTNGCNGANGAAATNCTNTCACGCATAGGCGACANATCNNTGTTTTTCTCNATGCCCGAATCCAATCTCGCNGCNNTCTTAGGGTTCAAGAGCAAAATCCTTGAGCGCGCATATCGCGACAGTATCCTTGAAAAAGCGAAAAAAGAGCTTGACTTCATAAACACCCACAGCATAACAGTCACAGCCTATAACGACGCCACCTATCCCGAAAGGCTAAGGCAGTGTGACGACGCTCCGATGATTCTTTACTCAATAGGCGANTGCAATCTGAACAGCCGTCACATGATAGGCGTTGTCGGGACGAGACACGCAACCCCCTACGGAATCGATTTCGTAATAAATCTTGTAAAGGGCATTTCGGAAAAACTTGACGACACCGTCATTGTGAGCGGGCTCGCTTATGGCATCGACATAACAGCCCACCGCGCCGCCCTCCACAACAATATCCCCACGGCGGCAGTGCTCGCCCACGGGCTCAACACCATCTACCCCGCTTCCCATCGCAACACGGCTGCCGAAATAGCCCGATCAGGAGGCGCGCTCGTCACCGACTATATGTCGCAGGACCACATGCACAAGGGAAATTTCCTTGCCCGCAACCGCATAGTTGCCGGGCTNTGCGACTGTCTCGTTGTCGCCGAGTCGGCAGAAAAGGGTGGAGCTCTTGTCACCGCGCGCATAGCGACCGCCTACAACCGGGATGTCGCCGCGCTGCCGGGACGAACATCCGACAAATACAGCGCCGGCTGCAATCATCTCATCGCCTCTAACGTAGCCACCCTCATTCAAAGCGACAATGACCTCATCGAAATGATGAACTGGACAGCGAAACCTGCCGAAGGCGACCAGAAAAGCTTGCCGCTGGAATTATCGCCCGAGGAGGAAGCCGTCATAGACCGGTTAAGAGAATCAGGCGAAGACAACATCAACCGCATGTGTGTGGCTCTCGGGATACCGATGCACCGCCTCATGCCGATTTTGGTCGACATGGAATTCAAAAACCTCATTCTCCCCTATCCGGGAGGAAAATACCGCCTTGCCTAAAACAAGCCGGCGGCATGACACGTTAAAATATAAAACCTCTTAACCAAAAACAAAATGGACAAGCATATTATTAAATCGTCAGAGATGATAATCAATTCCGACGGATCGATATTTCATCTTCATCTGCTCCCCGAGCAATTGCGCGACAAAATAATTCTCGTGGGCGACCCCGGGCGCGTCGACATGGTAGCGTCATTTTTTGACACAAAAGACTTCGAAGTGTCATCAAGAGAGTTCCACACTATCGGAGGCACCTACAAAGGGAAGCCTATAATGTGCCTGAGCCACGGAATAGGTCCCGACAACATCGACATCGTCATCAACGAGCTTGACGCTCTTGCCAATGTCGACTTCAAAACGCGAGAGGTAAAAGACACCCACCGCACCCTCACCATGGTGCGCATAGGAACCTCGGGGGCGTTGCAGCCCGAGCTTATTCTCGGCACCCCGGTCATCGCCGCCCATTCAATAGGGTTTGACGGCGTGCTCAATTACTATGCCGGACGAAACCGCGTAGCCGACCTTGACTATGAAAAAGCATTTTGCGAGGCTGTGGACTGGAATCCGCTGCTGGCGGCNCCCTACGTGGTGAAATCCGACGAGGAGCTTGTCGACCGCATAGGAAGAGAAGATATGGTGAGAGGATGCACCATCAGCGCCGTGGGCTTCTATGGACCGCAAGGCCGCGAACTGCGATTGCCGCTCGCCGATCCTCATCTGAATGAAAAAATTGAAAAATTCCGCTACAACGGAAAACCGATAACCAACTACGAAATGGAGAGCGCTCCGCTCGAAGGGCTGTCACTACTGATGGGACACAAGGCGATGACAGTGTGCTCGATAATCGCCAACCGCGTGAACACCACCGCGTCGCCCAACTACAAGACCGCCATAAGAGACCTGGTGGAGACAGTGCTTGACCGCATCTGATCCCGGCTCTTGCCATTATCCCGCCGACGCACGCAGATAAAGCACTATCGCTATTATCGTGTAGATGATATTAGGTATCCACATCGCCACCAGTGGCGATGTGTAGCCTGATACGGCAAACGTCGATGTCACGGTCATAAACAGGATGTAGCCGAAACTCAGCACAAGCCCTATTCCGATATTTATTCCCATTCCCCCTTTAACCTTCTTGGAGGACAGCGACATTCCGATAACCGTAAGAATGAATGCGGCGGCGCACATGGCTACCCGTCGCTCCTTTTCAATCTCAAACGCCTTGATATTGGCAAAACCTCTCGACTTCTGATTTTCGATATATTCGGCGAGTTCAGGAGAGGTCATCGTCTCCTGGTCATTCTTTGATATTATGAAATCGCGCGGTTCCATGTTAAGAATAGTGTCGAGACGGGTGCCGCGCGTGATTGTCTCCTCAAGACCGTTGATGTCACGAATCATATAATCGCGCACGGTCCACTGATTAAGCGAATCCCAGCGTATCGACTGCGCCGTGAGACGCGACACAAGCTTTTTCCCGTCAAATTTATCCAGCGAGAAGCGATAGCCGGTTCCTGTCGTATTGTCAAAACGGTTTATATACGCGATCTCCCCGGGGGCGACCATCATCTGGATATTGCTGCCGTAGTCCACCCTTTTGTTTCTCACATAAGTATTGGTGTACTCGATGCGTTTCACGTTAGCCGGCGGAATGATGTAGGCGCTGAGCACCCACGACAGCGCCGCAATCACGGCGGCGGAAACGAGATAGGGGCGCATAAGGCGGCGGAAACTTACACCCGACGACAGCATGGCTATTATCTCGGAATTGTCGGCAAGCTTTGAGGTGAAAAATATGCAGGCGATAAATGTGAACAGCGGGCTGAACTGATTGGCGAAATATGGCAAGAAATTAAGGAAATAATCAAAAATGGTTTCCTTAAGCGGAGCCTTAAGAAACGAATCGAGCTTCTCGTTGACGTCAAACATTATTGTAATCGCAAGAATAAGCACGATTGCAAACACATAAGTCCCGAGAAATTTTTTGATTATGTATAAATCCAGAATCTTGAACATCGCCTTAGAATTTTTTTCTTTACAGTCTCCTTGTCACTCGTTCTATCATTTCATCCTTCCACGCCTTGAAGTCGCCGGCAAGGATGTGCTTGCGCGCCTCGCCGACAAGCCACAGGTAAAACGCCAGATTATGTATCGACGCAATCTGCATCGCAAGAATCTCCTGCGACACAAACAAATGTCTCACGTATGCCTTGCTGTAAAAGCGGTCCACATAACTCGGACCATCCTCCTGCAGCGGTGAAAAATCATTTTCCCACTTCTTGTTGCGCATATTCATGATGCCGTGGGCGGTAAACAGCATTCCGTTTCTGCCGTTTCGGGTGGGCATCACGCAGTCCATCATGTCGACGCCACGCTCTATCGCCTCAAGGATATTCGCCGGCGTGCCCACACCCATCAAGTAGCGGGGACGATCGGCGGGAAGAATCTCGTTGACCACCTCGATCATGTCATACATCACCTCGGCNGGTTCACCCACCGCAAGGCCGCCGATGGCATTTCCTTCAGCTCCAAGATCGGCAACGAATTTAGCCGACTCCCGGCGCAAATCAGGATAAACACACCCCTGCACTATCGGGAAAAACGCCTGGCGGTGTCCATAAAGCGGCTCGGTGGAATTAAAATGCTCCCACCCGCGTTTCAGCCACCGATGGGTAAGCCCAAGCGATTTTTTCGCATAGTCATAGTCGGCTTTTCCCGAGGGGCACTCGTCAAGAGCCATCATGATGTCGGCGCCGATCACACGCTGAATGTCAACCACTTTCTCAGGAGTGAAAAGATGCTTCGACCCGTCTATGTGGCTGCGGAAATAAGCGCCCTCCTCCTTCAGCTTCCTGTTTGCCGAAAGCGAAAAAACCTGAAAACCGCCGCTATCAGTCAATATCGGCTTGTCCCATCCGTTAAATTTATGCAGTCCTCCGGCTTGATGCAGGATTTCAGTGCCGGGGCGCAAATACAGATGATAGGTATTGCCCAGAATGATCTGCGCCTTCACGTCATCTTTCAGTTCATGCTGATGAACCGCCTTGACAGTGCCGAGCGTTCCCACCGGCATAAATATAGGTGTCTCTATACGTCCGTGGTCGGTAGTGATGACCCCGGCGCGCGCATTGGAGCGCAAATCGGTTGCTTGCAATTCAAATTCCATATCAGCGACAAAGTTACGAAAAATAAGTGTAAACAGCATCCTCTTTTCAACTGCCCGCAAAATAATCGCGCAAAAATTCCATGCTTACATCAAAAAGTGTTTGTGCAAGTGAAAATTAAGTTGTAACTTTGCACAATGCAAGAGGGTGAGCGAAAACCCGATTGCGTGATTAATTAACTTTATTTACTAACCATTTAATGAACGAAGAATTAAAAAATTCTCCAATCGAAGATTTCGATTGGGATGCCTATGAAAAAGGCGAAACTGCCGGTGAAAAGAGCCGCGAAGAACTCACCAAGACTTATGATGAGTCGCTCAACACCGTAAAAGACAAAGAAGTAATCGAAGGTACCATCATCGCCCTCAACAAGCGCGAAGCAGTGGTTAACATCGGTTATAAAAGCGACGGTATTATCCCTGTAAACGAATTCCGCTACAACCCCGATCTCAAAATCGGCGACGTTGTTGAGGTGTTCATCGAAAATCAGGAAGATAAGAAAGGTCAGCTGATCCTCTCTCACCGCAAGGCTCGCATGTCACGTTCTTGGGAACGTGTTAACCAAGCTCTTGAAAACGATGAAATCATCAAGGGTTACATCAAGTGCCGCACAAAGGGTGGTATGATTGTCGACGTGTTCGGAATCGAAGCCTTCCTTCCCGGTTCACAGATCGATGTTAAGCCCATCCGCGACTATGATATTTTCGTTGGCAAGACTATGGAATTCAAGGTTGTTAAAATCAACCAGGAATACAAAAACGTCGTTGTTTCTCACAAGGCTCTTATCGAAGCTGAACTCGAGCAGCAGAAGAAAGAAATCATCTCTAAGCTCGAACGCGGTCAGGTGCTCAAAGGTGTTGTCAAGAACATCACCACCTACGGCGTCTTCATCGACCTTGGCGGCGTTGACGGTCTTATCCACATCACCGACCTTTCTTGGGGCCGCGTAAGCCATCCCGAAGAAGTGGTTCAACTCGATCAGGAACTCGACGTTGTTATCCTTGACTTCGACGACGAGCGCAAGCGCATCGCCCTCGGTCTCAAGCAGCTCCAGCCCCATCCTTGGGATGCCCTCAACCCCGACCTCAAGGTTGGCGACAAGGTTAAAGGCAAAGTTGTCGTTATGGCTGACTACGGCGCGTTCGTTGAAATCGCTCCGGGCGTAGAAGGTCTCATCCACGTTTCTGAAATGTCTTGGTCTCAGCACCTCCGCTCAGCTCAGGACTTCATGAAAGTCGGCGACGAAGTTGAAGCAGTTATCCTCACCCTCGACCGCGACGAGCGCAAGATGTCACTCGGCATCAAGCAGCTCAAGAACGATCCTTGGGAAAATATCGACACCAAATACCCCATCGGAAGCCGCCACACTGCAAAAGTGCGCAACTTCACCAACTTCGGAGTATTTGTTGAAATCGAAGAAGGCGTTGACGGTCTCATCCACATCAGCGATCTTTCTTGGACCAAGAAAATCAAGCACCCCTCTGAATTCACTCAGGTTGGCGCTGACATCGATGTTCAGGTTCTTGAAATCGACAAGGAAAACCGTCGTCTCAGCCTCGGCCACAAGCAGCTCGAAGACAATCCCTGGGATGAGCTCGAATCAGTATTCACTGTCGGCAGCATCCACCCGGGAACCATCATCGAAATGCAGGACAAGGGTGGCGTAGTTGCCCTCGAACACGGCGTTGAAGGCTTCGCTACTCCCAAGCACCTCGTTAAAGAAGATGGCAGCCAGGCTCAGGTCAACGAAAAGCTCGACTTCAAGGTAATCGAGTTCAACAAGGACAACCGCCGCATCTTCCTTTCTCACAGCCGCATCTTCGAAGACGAAGCTAAAGCTGAAAAGAACGAAGCTCGCAAGGCTCGCCGCCAGACCAAGAAAGAAGAGCAGCCCGCTCTTAACGCTCCCATCGCTACTACCCTCGGCGACCTCGAGGAACTTGCAGCGCTCAAGGAGAAACTTTCAGGCAAGTAATTCTGACATCCTCAGATAAATCCGGGGCGGATTGTGAAATATCAATCCGCCCTTTCATTTTCCCCTTTCCGCAATGAACAATTTAACCGCATTCCTCCACGACTATCACCTGCTCGGGCTCACCATAGGGCTCCTCACATTTCTGATAATAGGTATTTTCCACCCGTTAGTAGTAAAGGGAGAATACTATTTCGGCATCCGTTGCCGATGGTGGTTCATGGCGTTAGGATTCGTTTGCGTCATCGCGTCGGTCATTGTAAGCGACATCCTGTGGTCAACACTTTTAGGCGTCATCGGATTCTCAGCGTTCTGGTCCATCCATGAAATTATCCAGCAAGAAGAACGCGTACACAAAGGCTGGTTCCCGCGCAACCCCAAACGCACCTACCCCTGGGACAAACCCGAAGAAGAGGATCGGGATTGACGTCCCATCCCCGTCACAAAAATCAATGGCATGTGTCGAACACATACATGAAATCCCGAAACGTCGCCGCCATTTCATTTTGCTTGCGGACATGGCACGCCATGCCCCTACCATTAAACCTTTCACTGTCAACCAAAATCAAGAAAACACTCACCATTGTACTCTCCGGGCTACTGTCGGGAGCGGCAAAAACATCGGAGATGTTTGATATGAGAAAACCCAATCCACACACCAAAGTAGGGACATGGCGTGCGATGTCAACAAATGCCGCCCACTCCTTAATGCCATTCCACCGCTCTTAAAGCTATGAAAAAGCGGGGCAGATTCAATCTGCTCCGCTTTTATTGGGGTAGGGAGGAGGGCTATCCCTCCGAAGTTGTCATACGTTGGATTTTTATCGGGCGACCATGACCTTGAGGGTTTTGTCTGCGACACGAACCACATATATCCCCGCCGCAAGATTCTCTGCGCGACCGGCTCCGCGATACACCAATTGTCCGCTCATGGAGTAAACCTCCATTTCGGCGCAACCCTCAGCAACGATGCAACCCTCCGTCACTTTCACATCAGCGCCGCTACGATCGGCTACATCCTCAACTCCTGCCGTATAATCCATCTCCTTAATATTCTTAAAGTTTCTCCACGGATCCACTTTTTCATAATTACCGATAGCTCCTTTAGGTACATATAGTGCTGCATTTTTTATCACAACATCAGGAAACTGTGGATTACACTCTATCGGATCAGTCCATTGACAATAAACCGATTCGAGTGAGCTACAATATTTGAACACATCATCGCCTATCGAAGCGACTGAGCTTGGAATCGTTACGCTCGTCAATCCGCTACAACCAGAGAACGCTTCATCGCCTATCGAAGTGACTGAGCTTGGAATAACCACGCTCGTCAATCCGCTACAAACAAAAAACGCTTCCCTGCCTATCGTAGTGACCGAGCTCGGAATCTCAACGCTCGTCAATCCGCTACAATGAGAGAACGCGGCCATACCTATCGTAGTGACCGAGTTCGGGATAACCACACTCGTCAATCCGCTACAACCATAGAACGCGGCCATACCTATCGTAGTGACCGAGTTCGGAATCTTAACGCTCGTCAATCCGTTACAATCAAAGAACGCGCTCTCGCCTATCGAAGTGACCGAGCTCGGAATCTCAACGCTCGTCAATCCGCTACAATTAGAGAACGCACCCTCGCCTATCGTAGTGACCGAATTCGGGATAACCACACTCGTCAATCCGTTACAATCAAAGAACGCATCATCACCTATCGTAGTGACCGAGTTCGGGATATCAACGCTCGTCAATCCGCTACAATGAGAGAACGCTCCCTCGCCTATCGTAGTGACTGTGTACGTCTTGGAGTTATAGAGTATTTCCTTAGGAATTTCCATATCACCATTATAATTCTTATCACCGAAGACCGCCACAGTACAATCATCCTCCGATAAAATATTATAATACAATCCGTCCTGATCGAAATCATAAGCGTTAGCGGTAGATGCCCCAGCCAGAATCATGACCATTACATAGAATATTTTTAAAATATTTGTTCTCATTTGTGTGCAAAATTTGCCTTCTTTCTCCTGCACTGTTTCACAATAGATGTCAATATCCATAAATTGTTTTCATAGCTTCGGGACCCACTCGTCAGCTTACTATATTGCACAAAAAAGCGTAAGGTCAGTACCTGTTGCTGCATTCTTGACTAATCCAATGAAATTTTCCAGGTTTCAGAACGTCAAGAAAGAGCGTCGAGTAAACGCTTTTCAATCATATTTTCACCACCCGCCCCACATAAGCCCACAACCGGACCTCTGCAAAACGGTTAGCAATCGCAAAGATAGCATTTATTTTATTTAATTTACCGATGTCCCTAAGAAAAAACAAGCGTGCCGATTTACAAACTCCGGCAATACAGGAAGAATTCAACACTGTCAACTAAAACCAAGAAAACATTCACCATTGCACCCTCCGCCATAAGCCTTATCGCGGCAAAAACATCGGAGATGTTTGATATGAGAAACCCCATGTAAAAACGCATGTTTTTACATGGGGAATAAAGAGTTATATCAAATCTCCATCCTCGGAGAGGATGAAGAAATCATTGTTTCCGCATCAGCGTCCGCAACTGCGTATTTTCTCCTTCATGTATTGGTTGAAGTCAGTTTCTCCGAGCAGCTTCTCGACAGTGAGGTGCATTCTGTAACGCCAATAATGACGAGGATTTGCCGGAATATTTATCAGCTCCTCCCTCGGGTCATGACGGCGCAAATCGCCATTCATCGACAGCCAGTCCTGAAGCGGGAATATTGCAAGCATCGACGGCGACTGCAAGTTTATCGTCAGAATCTTGTCGCATATCCACGGCTCGGCATAAACGGGCGCCTCTCCCTGCTCATGAAGCACGGTGTTGTAATATTTCTGAGTCACCTCGCGATTCTCCTCCCACCATTGGCGAATACCGCCCATGTCATGGGTCGACGTCGTGCACACCGAAAGATAAGGATAATTCCATGTGTTGCCAAACTCGCTCTGAGGATCCTTGGGCATACGCTGAATTTCAAGCGACAGCATCTGCAGGCGCTCCATCACGGCAGGCACGCAGTCGGGAATCATGCCGAGGTCCTCGGCGCATGTGAGCATCGAAGTCGAGTCGAGCAGCGGCGGAAGCTTCCACATCGCTTTTCCATACCAGAAATCATTGTGGCGGCGATAATAGAAATCATTATACAACCGGTTGAAGCACCACTTCTCATAATCATTCAGCGAACGATAGATATAGGTGTTCTGAGCCGAAATTCGCGGATGATATTTACCCTTCTCATAAGGATCTTCGATGAACAGCACATCGTCAATCAGCCCCAGCAGAGCGTTGCACAGGCGAGTGTTCTTGTCATTCTTCGCCTCAAGGGCAAAAAACTCGGCAACCTTGCGCTGAGTGTCAAACTCCGGCCGCAGCTCATAGGCTCCATTCTCCTTAGCCACGAGGAAACGGCGTTTTGCCTCATCGGTATCCTCCCCGAAGAAGTCATACAGGAAATAATCCCTTATATAGGGGCGGGTCTGGAGATCCACGTTTATCCAGAAGTCATAACTGTTGCGCAGCTCGTCGGGCGAGAACGGAAGAGCCGGATTAAACACGCCCAGCAATCCGTGGATGGCATCCATCGGAATCTGCCATATACGGAAAAATCCAAGCACATGGTCTATGCGGTAGGCGTCAAAATACTCAGCCATCTTGCGGAAGCGCGATTTCCACCACGCAAACCCGTCCTTGTTCATCTCTTCCCAATTATAGGTAGGGAATCCCCAGTTCTGACCGAGCACCGAAAAATCATCGGGCGGAGCGCCTGCCTGACAATCCATGTTGAACAAGCGGGGATTGATCCATGCGTCAGCCGAGTCGCGCGAAATTCCGATTGGAATGTCGCCCTTGAACGCCACCCCGTGCTCGCCGGCATAGTTATGAACCTGGCGCATCTGACGGTCAAGATGATACTGCACATAGTAGACCAGATTTATCTCATCCTGATGAGCCTCGATGAAAGCGTTCACCTTCTCAGGCTCATAAACGGCATATTCGCCCCATTTCCCAAACTCGGGAGTGCCGTTGATGTCGCGAAGCGCGCAGAAGGCGGCATAAGGCTTAAGCCAATATTCATTCCGTGAAACGAAATTCTTAAAATCAAGCGATTTCAATGTCTTTTTACCCTCCTGGGCATAAATCTCCCTCACATACTCGCGCTTGGCATTATTCACCCGTTCATAATCAACCTCAGGAAGAGCGTTGAGTTCCTGGCGGATATGCTCGTAATACTCGCGGCGATACACGTCGGTCAACTCGCCGAGCTCGCTCAATCGAAGATACATGGGATGGAGCGCGAATGTCGAATTGGCATTATAGGGATAAGAGTCGGTCCACGTGTTGGTCATCGTGGTGTCGTTGATGGGAAGAATCTGGAGGAATTTCTGTCCGGTCACCACCGCCCAGTCAACCACCTTTTTCAAGTCGAAGAAGTCACCGACGCCGAAATCATCCTCGGTCCTCACCGAGAACACCGGGATTGCCACCCCGGCGCAATGCCATGCCGGACGCGAGTTCACGAAACGCATCCCGCTTATCGACACGAGCGACTTCTTGTGCTCAGGCACGATATTCACCACCCGGTTGTCGCCATTCTCCCATGCAAGCAGCTTGCGGGTCGATTTATCAAGAATCACAAACTTGAAGCTGAACGGCACCTGAATCTCCTTGAAGTCAATGGCAATTCTCCACTCCGGGAAGTTGCTGTCATTCAACACCAGCGCCTTTGAAGCGTCCCATTCGCCAAGCGACTCGTCGTCGCCGCAGATGGCAAGCACCTCGTTGGACCCCACCATCGGAGCAAGCACACTGAGTTCAAGCTGTCCGCCGCGCAAAGTCAACGGTTCGTCGCGGTGGTCGCGACGGTTCATGCACCCGGTGAACACCGCCGAATAATAAGGCTTGTCGGCGGGCTGATCCTGCCAACTGTCATAAAACTCATAACTCTGCACCTCATATCCCGGCTGGAACCGATGGGGAGCGCCCCATTCGCGCCTCAAGGTGTCATGTTCGTTACGCACAAGATATCTGTAATTGAACGCTTGCGCTCCGGCAGGCAGTTCAATAGACAGAGTCCAGTAGCCGGGACGGTCAAGATTCATTTTCACCGCTTTGGATTCATCTCCGCTTCCAAGAGCCGGAACATCTCCGACAATATAGATCGATTCACCCCATGCGGTCCGGTAGTCGATATTAAAGTTCAGCTTCATGCTATTCTGTAGTTTAGTAAATCGCTATAATGGTAACATATCACAGTTGCGTAAAGTTAATTAGATTTTTCACAAAAAACTAAATATCCCCCATTTTTCTTCACCTCCACAGCAAAAAAACGCAACACTAAAATTAGAAAAATAATATAAGAGGCTGTCTAACAACCGAAGTTAGGCAGCCTCATGATCATTTAACCTAATTTATTTTCTCCTAAGTGGCTTAAAAAGTCATGTGCCGACCTTTCGCCTTGAATTCAAATCTGAGCCAGCTCTATCCTCTCGCCTTCGGAAGTCGGAAACTCAAGATAGCGTCCCGCAACGGTCTCAGCCTTCTTGCCGTTTCGCCGCAATTGCACATCTTTTCCCTGCCACGGATTCTCCATGCGGCAATGACGACCTTTCTCGCTTATCAGCTCCACATGGCTGACCTCTCCGTTCTTCATGGCGCTGCTCACAAGAAAAGCTCCGTAAGCGCGCAATTTGTTGAACGAAGCGTCGCGCGACCTCTCCCAATTCGGAAACACCCTCACCGTGCCCTCGTAACTCTGCAACAGCATCTCGTTTATCGTCAGCGGAACCGCCGCCAAGGTCTCGATACCGCCGCCACCCTGAGTTATCCACAAGTTAGGATACACGCTCAAGGCAATGCGTTTCTTCAGATTATCCAGCAGTTTTGCGGGATCGTAACCCACTCTCACCGCTCCGGGGAAGCAGGTTTCAATACCGTTATTGTTAGTGTTGCCCCAGTCATCGGCAATACGCATATTCTCGTCCCAGTGATTCACATCCTCCAGCAAGATTGCATTGAAAGCCGAATCAGTGACCGGACCGGCGACACCTCCAGGCAATATCAATCCATGAATGGAAACCCGGTTCAGTCCTGAAGGCCTCACTTCAACCCCCTCGGGACCACGCTCCATATTCTTTAAGCTAAGCCGCCCCTCGTCATTTTCAGCCACAGGGTAGGCGCTCAGATTTTCCAATATATGATTCCACTTCTGGAGCCTGTCGGCATCCTCGCCGAGGAACCGGCTCATATCCGAAACCCCTTGGAAGAGCATCCTCACAAGCCCCAACGACAGCGTAGAGTTGAAATCGCCCAATCGATGGCGCCACTGCCCCTTGTTGCGGTGGTTAGGCATCACTTCGTTGAAATGATCCATCTTGATTACATAGCGTCCGTCTTCAAGTTGCAGATAATCTTCCCAAAAATCAGCGCATGCCAATAGATAAGGATAGACTCGGCGGGCATAATCCTCGTCATAGGTGCTGTAATGACGCATCAGCATATTCCCCACGCTGAACACGGCATTTATTTTCTGACCCAAGAACTTGTAGCCGCCGTCAATCGTGTTCTCGCGGGTCGAATATTTCTCCATCATCTCCTCGGGCGTAAGCGGCCACATGGATGTACACAACCCCTTCGGACCAACCCCCACGGGATAATAAATGCCGCGGCATCCCAGCAACTCCGACGAAAGCCGCCTTCCCTCATCCATATAATCAAGCAGCGGCTGATCAAAATTATCGGCGAGGTGAACATGATTGGACGAATAGCATGCCCAATATGGAGCCTGGTAATTATAGTTCAAGTGATAGTCGCCGCCCCATGCCGCTTCATCGCGGGTCACAAAAGGTCCCCAAATTCCGGGCGCGAATTTCCCGGCTCTTGACGAACAGGCGAAAAGATATTGCGACATGTAGTAATATCGCTCAAGCTCCTCATCGCCTATTGAAACTGACGATTCATTCCAAAAACCGTTCCACCAATCCCGGTGCTCCCCTTTTATCTGCGTCAGCGTTTCTTCTGAGATATTTCCGGCATCCTCCAAGGCGCGTTTCTTCCACTCCGCGTCGTCATCATGATTGGTGTATGCTGCCACTACTATCTGTTTCCTCTCGCCGGGGATGAGGCTTATCCTGCCTGACTCATTCCATTTTTCTCCCACAATCCCTGCGGCAAGAGCTACATGTGAGTCCCAAGCCAGCCGCGGAGTGTTTTCAAACGAGCGCGTCACCCAACTCACGTTTCCGTCATTTCCCGCCGATGCCACCGACGTGTTTCCTTCCGCAGCCCATAGCGCGGCGTCAATGTGAAGCGGCTTGTTGCTCTCCATCTCCACCACTACCATATTTCGGGTCGCAGGCACCCATGCCGTCATTTCAACAACGGTATCACCCTTTGAAAAACGCCCGTTTATTTCAGCAGTTCCCGGCAATTGCTCCACGTTGTAGTCGGCTCCGGAAAGCGACTCGGCAAACAGATTCAGCCCCCCGGGCAACGCTATTCCGCCGGGATATACCGGATAAGCTCTCCAAAAGTCATTTTTCCCTATATAGAAGCAAAGACTGTCGGGAGTGCCGCCCAATGTAATTCCGATATCGCCATTGCCGGCAATAGCTCCGTCGGGAGTCTTGGTTGTAGGCACTAAAACCGGCGCGCCGGTCAAAACAGCCTTATAACGGTTTAATTCAGAACAATCGGCAGCCAGTTCCTTGCCTGTCGATGCGACACATGCCGACAATAGAGCCGCTATCGATAATGTCACGGCGCAATGCCCGAGAGAACGCTTATTCATTTGCTTTACAGATTGGTTTATTATAAGCAAATTTAACCCTGCTCCGTCATTCACGATGTCACAATCATTCCAATTATTTGAATTTTATTCCCAATGCGTCGATCAACCCTCTCTTTTCTAAAATTTTTCCGGATTCTTTCGGCGATGGAGTGAACTTTATGGAGCGCCGGTATGTTAGAAAAGATATTTATTCATTAAAACTACCCCCGACTATGGACATTCAAGAAATCATTAAGCAACTGACAGCTCAGTTTGGCAACAACTTCGACATCTCAAAGGTGACCGACGTTCTAAAGACACTCGATCTTAAAAATTTGTCATTCTCTGACATCGTTTCAAAACTCGGTTCGCAGGGTCTTCTCGAAAATATCAATCTCGACAGCGTGAAAGGCAATGTTGTTGACGAGTTGAAAAACAAAGCCGGCGGTATGCTCGGCGGCATCTTCGGCAAATAATCCTGTAATATAAAACATATAGGCGGAGCCTGAATATTCAGGCTCCGCCTATATAGTTTCTGATTGTTTGATTCGGCATCAGCCGCACTTAGACGTTCCGCAAGAGGTGCATATCAAACATCCCTCCTGATATATAAGTGTTTCATTGCCGCAGTTGGGACAACGCTGACCGCTTGCCTTCATTCCATTGGGCAGATACTTTTTCAGTGCTCGCTCAACACCCATCTTCCAAGTGTTTATCGACTGGCTGTCAAGTTCAAGTCCGCCGACAAGCTTCAGCACCTGGTCAATAGGCATTCCGTAGCGCAACACGCCCGATATAAGTTTGGCATAATTCCAGTACTCGGGATTGAATTTATCCGACAGACCTTCAATCGTGGTCTTATACCCGCGTTTGTTGATAAACTGGAAGTCATAGCGCTTATTGCCCTGCTCGTCGACAGCCTTGATTATTTTTCCTTTAGTGACGCTCTTCGGACAGAATATACCGTCGTCATCATCGGCAAGACCGGTGAAAATCTCATAGGGCTGTCCGTCGACAAGCCCCACAAAGGCAATCCATTTCTCCTTATTGTTCTGGAAACGCACCACGTCGGCTTCCAGTTCAACGGGACGTTTATGAACATGGGCTTCAGCTATCTTCACAGGAGCCGACGGCTGTTTCTTCTCAACCGACACAAGCACTCCTGAACGTGATCCGTCGCGATAAACCGTGCATCCCTTACATCCCGACTTCCATGCCTCGACATAAAGACGGTTCACAAGCTCTTCGGTGACATCGGCAGGAAGATTTATGGTTACCGAGATAGAATGGTCAACCCATTTCTGCACCCGTCCCTGCATCTTCACCTTTTCAAGCCAGTCCACGTCATTGGATGTAGCTTTATAGTAAGGCGAGCGCGCCAATATGTCGTCGAGCTCCTCCTGAGTGTAATCTTTCTTCACAGGAATGCCGTTGACCTCCATCCATGTCACAAACTTGGGATGGTAAACGATATACTCCTCGAAAGCGTCGCCGGTTTCATCGACGAAATCCACGTGTACGGCAGGGTCATTGGGATTCACCTTGCGGCGACGTTTATAAACCGGCAGGAACACCGGCTCAATGCCTGAAGTGGTTTGAGTCATCAGGCTTGTCGTGCCCGTGGGAGCGATGGTAAGACAGGCTATGTTGCGACGCCCGTTCTTCAACATCAGCTCGTAAAGTTCAGGATCAGCCTCACGCAGGCGATTGATGTAGGGATTATTCTTCTCACGCTCCGAGTCATACACGTCGAAAGCTCCGCGCTCGGCGGCAAGCTGCACCGACGAGCGATAGGCGGCAAGCGCCAGGGTCTTGTGGACCTTTTCTGAAAAATCGGTAGCCTCGGGAGTACCGTAACGCAATCCGAGAGCGGCGATCATGTCGCCTTCGGCGGTTGTGCCCACTCCGGTGCGGCGTCCTTTGGAGGTCTTAGCCTTTATCTTTTCCCACAGATGACGCTCGGTTTGCTTCACCTCGGGATATTCCGGGTCCTCATCGATCTTCTCAAGAATAGTGTCGATCTTCTCCATTTCAAGATCAATGATGTCATCCATTATGCGCTGCGCCTTGCCAACGTGCTCCTTAAACAGCTCGAAGTCAAATTCGGCATTCGGCGTGAACGGGTTCTTGACATAGCTGTAAAGATTTATCGCGAGCAAACGGCAGCTGTCATAGGGACACAGCGGAATCTCTCCGCACGGATTTGTTGAAATGGTGCGGAATCCGAGATCGGCATAGCAGTCGGGAACCGACTCGCGGGTGATGGTATCCCAGAACAGCACTCCGGGTTCCGCCGATTTCCATGCGTTATGCACGATTTTATTCCATATAGCCGCTGCGTCGACATCCTTCTCAACTATCGGAGTTTCCGATGCGTCGACAGGGAAAGTCTGGTGATAAGTGGTTCCTTCAACCGCCGCGCGCATGAACTCGTCGTCAATTCTCACCGAAACATTGGCTCCGGTCACCTTTCCCTCAGTCATTTTAGCGTCAATGAACGCCTCGCTGTCGGGATGCTTGATGCTGACGGTCATCATCAACGCGCCTCGGCGTCCGTCCTGAGCCACTTCGCGTGTAGAGTTGGAATAGCGCTCCATGAACGGCACGAGTCCGGTCGATGTGAGAGCCGAGTTTTTAACAGGAGTGCCCTTGGGACGTATGTGGCTCAAATCATGACCCACGCCGCCGCGGCGTTTCATCAGCTGCACCTGCTCCTCATCGATTTTCATTATGCCGCCATAAGAGTCGGGCGCGCCGTCGACACCGATAACGAAGCAGTTGCTCAATGAACCCACCTGATGATTGTTGCCGATTCCCGACATCGGAGAGCCCTGAGGCACGATATATCGGAAATTGCGGAGCAATCCCATCACCTCGTCATAACTCATGGGGTTGGGATAGCGATCCTCGATGCGCACAATCTCACGCGCTATGCGTGAGTGCATGTCTTCGGGTGTCAGCTCAAAAATATTTCCCTCCGAATCTTTCAGGGCATATTTCGTCACCCACACACGCGCTGCAAGCTCATCGCCGCCAAAATATTTCAATGAAGCCTCGATAGCTTCATCATAAGTATACTTTTTTTCGTCCACGTCTGTAAATATTTGTGTCTGCAAAGATACTAAAAAACATTAGAGTTTAAATGTCCGATTCAGAAAACCCTAATCAAATTCAAATTTCATCGATTGCATGGTTTCCACGTCAATCTGAAAAAATTCGCCCTTGCAGGAAGCCCCCGTTCCACAAAGCAGTTTTATGACCTGCGACGCCTGAAGCGAAGCGATTATACCCGGCAGCGGACCAAGCACTCCCCCTAACGAACAAGGAGTGACGCCCGAACCACACGGCGCGTCGGGAAACAAGTCGCGATATCCGGTTCCGCTCCCGGTGAAAGTCATCACCTGTCCGGTGAACTCCCTGACACCGCCCACCACACACGGCTTCCCAAGACTGCGAGCCGTGTCGGTCACAAGATATTTCGTTGCCGGATTATCCGACCCCTCAACGATGATGTCATAGCCTTCAAGCAGCTTCACGGCGTTTCCCGAAGTCAACATCTCATTATGGGTCTCGACTTTTATTCCCGAGTTTATCCCGGAGATGCGTCTCCCGAGAACATCGACTTTAGACTGTCCCAAGTCGTTTTCCGTATAGGAAAGTTGCCGCTGAAGATTGGACAACCCCACGATGTCGAAGTCAACAATCCCTATTCTCCCCACCCCCGAGGCGGCGAGATACATGGCGCAGATGCTCCCTAAAGCGCCTGCGCCTACTATCATCACCGAGCCGGCGAGCAATCTCAACTGCCCCGCTTCGCCCACTTGTGGCAACATTATGGTGCGTGAATACCTGATGAGGCTCTCTTTATCCAGCTCCATGATTCAATCAAATATATTGTCCCAATCCTTCCACACCACGTCATAACCCGAGCTGCGTATATCAGCGGCTACAGCTTCGGGGGTGCGGCTGTCAGTAATCGAGAATTGCTCCAGCGAGTCCTTGACCGAGGCATATCCGCCGGGTTCGGTGCGGCTGCCGGCGCTCATCGACGTCACTCCGAGCTGCATCATGTTACGGCGAAAACTGTCGCTTTCACGAGTGGAATAAGAGATGTCAACATCGTGGTCAAACAATCGGAAGGCGAATGTCAGCTGGGCGAGCTGCTTGTCGCTGACAACCACTTCAGGTGAAAATCCGCTCTCCGACGGACACATTCTCGGGAAGTTGATGCTGTAACGGGTGCGCCAATATTTGCGCTGCAAGTAGCGCAAATGACGCGCCATCATCACTGCATCGGTCTGCCAGTCAGGTTGCAATCCGAGCAAAACACCCATACCGATTTTATGGACTCCGGCTCTTCCCATCCTGTCATATCCGTTAAGTCGCCATTCATATATCGACTTCATCCCGCGGGGATGACACCGCTGATAAGCCTCCTTATTATAGGTTTCCTGAAAACACACCACTCCATTCAACCCCCTGTCGACAAGGCGCGCATACTGAGCCTCGCGCATGGGCTGAACCTCGATTGTCATGTTGTGAAAATAAGGACGGCACACGTCGAGAACCTGTTCGAAATATTCTGTTCCACACACAGAGGGATACTCCCCGCTCACGATCAACAGGTTTTCAAACGGACCAAGCCGCTTTATACCCTCACACTCGGCTTTGACCTGATCCATCGTAAGAATTGTGCGGGAAATGGGATTGTCATGATTGAATCCGCAATAAACGCATTTATTGGAACAGGCGTTGGACACATACATGGGAATGTACATCGATATCGTTTTGCCGAAACGTTCAAGCGTGTAGTGACGGCTAAGGCGCGCCATCTCTTCAATATAAGGCGCGGCGGCATCCGATATCAGCGCCATGAAATCATTTTCATCGAGCTGCTTCACATTGCGCGCCGCTTTTCCAAGCGCGCGCCTCACGTCGGCATCGCTCGCCGACTTAACGGCGAGCGAGGTCGCGTCCCAATCAAATTTCTCTATTTCACGGGCGAAACCCGCTCCGTTGACTGTGTCATCTATCGGTCGCATCCGTCGGAAATATTTTGTGATATGCGCATAGCGCAGAAATTCGGTCCACACATAGTACAGAAACGGTCGTCGGCGTCAGGAGCGTTGCGGCGCGACTCAAGATATATGCTTCTCGCCTTTTCCGGGTCGAGCGACAGATTGAACTGGTCTTTCCACCTAAAGTCATAACGAGCCTTTGAAAGCGCGTCGTCACGCACCTGAGCTCCGGGGAAACCTTTGCACAGGTCGGCGGCATGGGCGGCAATCTTATAGGTTATCACTCCGTCGCGCACATCCTGAAGCGTGGGGAGCGACAGATGCTCTTTCGGGGTCACATAACACAGCATCGCAGTTCCCAACGCTCCTATATTAGCCGCTCCTATCGCCGAGGTTATATGGTCATATCCCGGGGCGATATCGGTCGTGAGCGGTCCGAGTGTATAGAAGGGAGCTTCATGGCAGCTTGAAATTTCACGTTCCATATTCTCCTTTATCTTGTTCATAGGCACATGTCCCGGACCCTCGATCATCACTTGCACGTCATGGCTCCACGCCTTTTCGGCAAGTTCGCCGAGGATGTCCAGCTCAAGGAACTGGGCGCGGTCATTGGCGTCATGGATAGAACCGGGACGCATACCGTCGCCGAGAGAGACGGCAACGTCATATCGAGCCAGGATTTCGCATATCTCATCGAAATGAGTGTAGAGGAAATTTTCCGAGTCATGAATCACGCACCACTGCGTCATTATCGACCCGCCGCGCGAAACGCATCCGGTCAAGCGCTCTTCAATCAAGCGGGCGTGTTCCTTGCGCACACCGGCATGGATGGTGAAATAGTCCACACCCTGCTCACACTGCTCAATCAGCGTGTCGCGGTATATTTCCCACGTGAGGCGCGACACATCGCCGTTCACTTTTTCAAGAGCCTGATAGATGGGAACGGTTCCCACCGGCACAGGACAGTTGCGTATAATCCACTCCCTCGTTTCATGGATATTATCGCCGGTGCTGAGATCCATCAGAGTGTCGCCGCCCCAATAGCAGCTCCACACAGCTTTCGCCACCTCCTCTTCAATGCCTGACGATAGGGCCGAATTGCCGATATTGGTGTTCAGCTTAACTGAAAACGCGCGACCTATCACCATCGGCTCAGCTTCAGGATGATTTATATTTGCCGCGATGACGGCTCTTCCTGCCGCCACCTCGTCACGCACAAACTCAGGCATGATGTAGCTCTCGATTCCAAGCTCGGCATTATCCATATTCTCACGTATAGCCACATATTCCATTTCGGGTGTAACAATACCCTTGCGGGCATAGTGCATCTGAGTGACGCGCTTGCCGTCAGCCGCTACTCTGGGGCGATGGCGCAACGGAAAGCGGATAGCGTCGAGCGAGCTGTCGGCAAGACGCTCTCTGCCGTAGGAACTTGTCACCTCGTCAAGCTCAACCGTGTCACCTCGGCGCTCTATCCACTCTTCTCTCGTCCTCGGCAATCCGCGGTTTATGTCATGCTTATAGGAGGAATCGGTGTATAGTCCGCTGGTGTCATAGACCGTGACAGGAGGATTTGGCGATTCGACACGCTTGCCGTTTTCAATCTTCACGGTAGGATATTGGCTTATGCGGCGCATAGCCACTCTCAACTCGGGATACAGGGTGCCGCTTTTATATATTTTCTCGGAATTAGGATAAGACGAAACGTCGATATTGGAAATTTTCATTTTACTTAATATTAGTCATTTAGGAATGATGTTAACGGACTTGTGCCTACGGCGTGGGATGAAACGGCGCCGGGACCGGCGAGAAATGCTTTGCGCCCCGCAATGACCGCAAGACGGAAAGCGTCGGCAATCGCCACGGGGTCGTCGGCGACAGCAATCGCAGTGTTGACCAGCACGGCGTCGGCACCCATCTCCATCGCCGCAGCCGCATGCGATGGAACACCAAGACCGGCGTCGACCACCACGGGCACCTGACTCTGCTCGATTATTATTTCAAGGAAATCGGCTGTGCGTAGCCCCTTGTTGGTGCCTATCGGCGCGCCGAGCGGCATCACCGCCGCGGCTCCCACTTCTTCAAGACGCTTGCACAAAACCGGGTCAGCCTGGATATAAGGCAACACTATGAAGCCGTCTTTCGCAAGCTCTTCGGTGGCTTTAAGCGTTTCAATCGGGTCGGGCATGAGATACTTGGGGTCGGGGTGTATTTCCAGTTTGATGAAATTGGTCGAAAATATCTCACGGCTCATCTGGGCTGCAAGCACGGCTTCGCGCGCATCGCGCACACCCGACGTGTTTGGCAGCAACTGGACGTGCTCACGGTTTATGTGGGTGAGCATATCGTCGGTTGCCTCGTTCATCATATTCACTCGCTTCATCGCCACGGTTATCATCTGAGACTGTGACGCGACGATTGATTCAAGCATTACTGCGGGCGATGAAAATTTTCCCGTTCCAACAAAAAGGCGCGACGAAAATTCGCGGTCGCCGATAATTAGATTGTCGTTCATTTCTATAATTTTTTAATTCAATATTTTCAAAAATTCCTTTGCGGAAGCGGCAGGGTCTTCCACTCTGCCGATAGCTCCGCTCACGGCAATTCCGTTTACTCCGGTCGCCATCAGATGCGGCACGTCGTCGAGGGTTATGCCGCCGATGGCAACTACCGGGGTAGTTATTCCGGCACTGCGCGCCTCGGCAAGAATTCGGCGGTAACCGTCAAGCCCCAGCGTGGCGGCAAGTTTTTTCTTAGTCACGGTAAATCGGAACGGACCCATCCCCATGTAGTCGACGACCGCATGGTCTACGGCAAGAATATCGTCAAGCGAATTGACCGTCACGCCTATCACTGAGCCGGGACCGAGAATAGCGCGCGCCTCGGCAGGGGGCATATCCTCTTTGCCGAGATGCACCCCGTCGACCCCCGTAGGTTTCACGAGATGGACGCGGTCATCGATAACCACCACCGCGCCGTTTCTCCTCGCCGCCGGCAGAATGCGCCGCGCCGCTTCAACCACGTCATTGTCATCGGCGCTCTTCATGCGTATCTGAACCCATCGGCACCCTCCGTCGATAGCCGCCGTAGCCTGCGCCACGGTCGAATCGACATCATATCCGTCGGTTATAAATTGCAGTTTTTCAAACTCCATTGCATTATTGAAATTTTCGTTTACATTTTATTTCATAGGCAATATCAGCCACGCTCCTTTGAGGATTCCACAGATAGCCCAGCATGGCGGCGCCGCTGAAGCCCTCACGCTTCAGTTCTCCGAAACGCCCGGGGGTCACTCCGCCAAGCGCCACCACCTTGCGGAGGGAGAGAATCGGCTGATTGCCGGCAAATCCCGCGCCTCTGTAACCGGGCTTGGATATTGAGTCATAGACGGGCGACAGTGTAACGTAATCAAGCTCGGGACCGGAAGCGGCAACCTCGTCCAACGAATGGCACGAACGGCTCAACATCGCAGCCGACACTACGCCTGGATAACGACTGTTGAGGTGAAATCCCACTGCGGGATACTCCTCCGTGAGCCACGGAGCGTCATGAAGCGACAGTCGGCTATGATACTCCCGAGGGATTGCATCAAGCAGCTTCCTGAGCTCGCTTTCACCGGCAGCAGGTTTGCGGAGGTGCATTCGGTCCACCGCGCCCGAGGCAAGCAGTTCGACTATGCGGGTCGCCTCCCCTTCCACATCAGCGGCAGGGTGCGTGATTCCCACTATGAGAAAATCATCCGCCATAAGCGGCATGAATCACAACCACGTCGTCGCCGTCATTGAGAACGGCGGTCTCCCACTCCGATTTTCTCACTACTTTACCATTGACAGCGACAGCCACTCCTGCCGTGTTGTCGCCGATAAGGCGCGCCACGGTCATTCCCGAGTCAACGACACGCGCTTCATTGTTTACCTTTATTTCCATTCTATCTGATGATTGATTATATTAAAAAGATGATTCACCGAGCCATGACCGCTGCCGACATCATAATCGGCGCCTGCCATTATAGCCTCTGAAATGAATTGCTTGGCATGTTTCACCGCCTCCTCAAGAGAGCAGCCTGACGCAAGACCACACGCTATAGCCGACGACATCGTGCATCCTGTTCCATGAGTGTTCCGGGAGTTGAAATACTCGCCATCAAACACATCTACACGCCCCGTCGACGAGTCATAAAGCAAGTCGCCCTGCCCCGGCAAATGCCCCCCTTTGACCAACACGGCGGCGGTTCCGTGACGCTCCGCTATCCTGCGGGCGGCGATTGCGGTCTCGTCGAGATTCGTTATCAGGTCCATTTCTGCAAGAATCCGGGCTTCCGGAATGTTGGGCGTGACAAGAGTGACAAGCGGCAACAACTCGCGGCACATCACGCCGACAGCGCCTGCCGACGAAAGGCTGAGCCCCGAAGTAGCCGCCATCACCGGGTCGAGCACCACATTTTTCAAGTCATAACGCTTAATCATTTCGGCAACCGTCATGACCGACTCAACATCGGGGAGCATACCGATTTTGACAGCGTCGGGACGTATGTCGTCCAACACAGCAGCAAGTTGCGATTCAAGAAAATCGGAAGTATTAAAGACCGATCTGACTCCCATGCTGTTTTGAGCGGTCAAGGCGGTGACCGCCGCCATCGCATAGCAGCCCATAGCCGCGCAAGTCTTTATGTCGGCTTGAATGCCGGCGCCGCCCGAGGGGTCTGATCCGGCAATTGAAAGTACGGTGGGATAGTGTTTCATTCGTCCTCCTGCATATTCAAAAATGGCGGATAGCAACGGAGGTAACCGAATATCGAAAAATGAGTAAAACTTACTTTCCTACGGCAGCATTATCTGCATCAGGTCAAAGGGTATAATCTCAGCCTCACCTCCTGCGGTTCAGCACCCCTGTTGGTTTCCGTCACAAAGATAACCCATTATCTGAATAACTCCAAATTTTAGTGATTTTCATGTAAAAAATAAATCCGGTCCAACGTGCCATGACGCGTCAGGCGCCCTGGGAGGGTGGATGTGTGGTTGCAAATTGATTAAGTCGTGATTCATAGCGACGGCAAAGGTAGTACATGAATCAACCGGATTTACCCACAAATTGTCACTCCACGATGATTTTTTTCGTGATGAGGCGGTCGGGAAATTGGTTTGCGAATGGGTTCTTATGAGCGGAGTGTTTTTATTCATCCTCTCCGAGGATGGATGTTTGTGGCGCAATCCCTTGCCCCATGTTGGCAGCTAACGCGCCAACATGGGGTTTCTCATATCTCAACGTCTCCGACGTTGTTTGCCGGCGGCATCCTCCCCCGGGGGGAGGAACCCGGAAGGGTTCCTGTACCAACATCCTCGGAGAGGGTGAATAAAATATCCTATTGAAACCGTCAAAATGGCACTATATGGGGGGGGTTGGATGCTATTTGGGACGGGGTCTGTCAATGAAGCAAAAAGGGGCTTGGAAATTCCAAGCCCCCTTTCTATCAGAGTGTTTGTTATCAAGTATTATTTTATGTGACTATTTAGTTTTTCCAACGCTGGTCACCGATATTCTTCGTGTAGATTTCGTGATTGAGAACCTCGGAGGTCTTTTTGTACTTAAGAGCCTCCATGATGTTCTCGGGCGCCTTGTGGTCATTAGGACTATTGGTTTCCGACACCTGATCGTAAGGAGGATTGGGATTGACGAACAGGTCGGAAGTCTTCAACGGATTAGTTCCTACTTTTACTACCAGGTCATCGGCGGTACCCTTGTTTCCTGCCGGAAACGCCCCAAATGAGTTGGAGGTCGATGAAAAAGCTCCTGCCGTGAAGATACCGTCGCTGACAAGATGCGAGTCAAGACAGCCGGTAGAATAGTTGTCCTTGATTTCATAGGTAATATTCTCCGTTCTAATATCAACACCGCAATTGTAAAGCGTGCGGGCGTCATTGTCGCTGCTCTTTGCGAGCGAGAACAGATTGCGCTGTATTGAGAAGTGTGTTCCTTCGGGAACGTACCTCATACTAACCAAGTACAGACCGGATCTACGCGTCGAGAAGTTTATGAAAGTATTATTTTCGATAGCGATATTCCATTTGACATCCGACCCCAGCGTACAATTCTTATTGGCAGTTGTTATCAAGTATGAGTTCGGAGAGTCGTAGATAGTGTTGTTCACAAAACGGAAAGCGGCATAAATATTATGGGACTTATCGAGTTCCGAATAGAACCAACCATATCCTTGTCCAGTATTATTATAATATCCGCAGTTATAGAAGAGGTTGCCGTCGCAATTAATTGATTTTATCTCTGTTTTAGAAGCGCCTTGCACTCTCACGAAGCCGCGGATAAATCTCTGGAACGTGCATCCTTCGATATTAAGCGCCTCAAGAACAAACGCGCCATGGTTGGCGTAACAATTCATGAAATAATTTGCGGTATAATACCCTAAACCGGCACCCTGTGAACCAAAGTTCAATGCTTCGGGACTATCGAAGTCAATATTGCGGAACGTGATAGACTCGATATATGACTCCATGTCTTTTTCATAAAATTCAGGACTATCTAAAAGGAAATTACATGAGGTTGAAACACCGGGTATACCACCCATGTAGACCGTGGCACGTTTCCCTGCCGCAACATCTTCAGGCAGAGTCTCAAGGGTGATACCTTTAGAAAGCGTTACACTTTCCGAGATGTAATATGCCTTGCCTCCTTCGAGATAGAAGGTCTGGCTATCATATCGCCCGTCAGCCATGAAATCATTTATCATGGTGGTTATGTCGCAAGCTTCATATCCTTCCGTGAGGGGATCGGCTTCGTGCTTAACCAGAATAGGCTCGCGGTTATCCTGTGTAGTCGCAATGATAGTGTTATAGCAAGCATCGGGAGTTGAAGCTACACGGGAATTCACAATGGTAACATTATAGTAAGACGATGCTTCAAGACCGGTAATGTCGACATAACCGTTTTCTAAATCCTGAGCGGTCAGTTTGTAGTTAGCCCACTTTTCATCGACTTTCGCTCCATGATAGCCATACACTCTAATCTCGTCGGCAACAAACTTGCCATCGACAATCTCGAAATTTTGTGCAAAGTCTTCATTACTGTCTTCAGCCTGATGGGCGGCATAGCTCAAGTTGAACCCTACACGCACCGAGGTTTCATCACGAGAAATGCTTGACAGGATATTAGGTACATTGTAGCGCTCCTGGGTTACCATCTTAATATTATTGTATCGACCGATACTATATCGGATACTCCAGTCGGAATTGAATTCCTCCCCTTCTGCCGACAATGCCCTAACGGCAAAGATATAACTCCTTGCATACTGCAATCCCTCAATAGTCGCTTCGGCAGTTTCAGCGTTAAGCTTCAAAACGCCGCCGTCGGCAGGAAGGTCAACCGGTCCGTCATTTTCAGGACTCTCCCCTGCAAGCCACCGCTCGAAATCTCCATTTTCCCAAAAGTCTATTGAACCCCAAATGGTATTATTTCCCGTCTCAGAATAGCGGCAATATTTGAGTTCATAGCCCGCCGCGCCATTCACCGGTTCCCATACCATTTTCACAGAATTGCATCCCACTACTGTGCATACGCTTCCATCTGCTGTGCTTCCAAACTTGGGCGCATGCAGCTTACGACTGTCACGGAAAGTGAATTCAATGCCCCTTATTTCTGAAATAGGAAAATCGGCACGACTTCCCCACCCTTTAACACCATGTATACTCATCATATTATACATTTGATTGGGAGTTCCATAAGACCACTTTCCCTTATAAAACACGATACTGTCAATATCGGCTGTATAAAATGACTTTCCCGGATAGGAATAAACCTCAGTGTCCACGTTCATCTCGTGAATCACGTTGCCCGATGTCTGGGCAATCGCTCCTGTTGCCATCAAAGACACCATAGCGGAAATTAAAATCTTCTTCATGCTCATTTCTTGGTGACTTTAATGTTGTTATTCTGATAAGCAATGATATAAACGCCTGCCGAAAGTTGGTCGAGCGACACTGTTGCCACCGACCCATCGATCGCTACGGGACATGACAAAAGTTTGCCGGCAAGATCATAGACGCGCGCATCGACTGCCGAAATTTCATGAGGGGCGGTGATGCGGATGCGGTTGCCGTCGAGCACGGTGAAAACTGTGCAGTTCTCAGCCATGGCACTCTGAATAGACGCAGTTTCCGAGAATGAGGAGTTTTCAAGATCCTCCACGCCGATTGAATGGACAACCGGAGCCTCGCCGGAAGTTTCGGAGGGAATGGTGATTTCAACCGAGTTGTCGGAGAATTTCATGGTAGGGAGCTGCGTATTTTCCTCAGTCTCCTCATGGAACGGGATTTCAACCTGAGTCACCGTGCCGTCAGAGTGTCGGAAAGTGAAGAGAAGCGTGTCTTCAGCCGCCGACAATGTGGCGCCCACAGCAAGCGCCATCGCCAGTGCAATTGCTTTGATATTATACATATAAAATCCTGATTGGTTTATGAATAGTGATTTTTTATCAAAGATACCCACAAATAAGGATATTTTACCCCCCCCTGTTAATATTTGTTAAAACGAGCTTTGCGGAGAAAATTTTGAGAAGGAATCAGCCACATTGAGGGCGCGAGTGTTGAAATCGCGGTGTGTAAATTCGAGGATTGTGGGAGTGAGTGTAACATGATTGAGAACCCGGAAGGGTTCACATACCGCCGTCCTCGGAGAGGGTGAATAAAGGTATCGCCGGGAGGGAGAGGTTAGCGGGAGAGGGAGAGGTTGAAGGTGATGCCGTAGCTGCTGTTGGTGGTGGGGAAGGCGCTTGAGGAGATGAGCGGGGTGTTGACCTGATGGTCGAAGAAGGCGCCGAGGGTGACGCGGCGGCTCATGATATAGTTTGCCGAGAAGTTGATTGACAGCGACCTGGTTCCTGAAGTAGCCTGGGCGTAGTTGGACTCTATGCGACGGATGAGCGCCTGGCTCTGCTGAAGCGAGAAATCGGCATTGACGGTGAGGTCGTTGCTTATGCCTCGACCTGAGCCGCGCATCTTAAGCACGGTGTTGAAACCGACAATCTTGTAGCCGACCCCGACGGTGATATTCTTGGTTTGAGCCTCGACGAGCTGCCCCGCATCGGAGTTGAGCGTGAGAGTGCGGCTGTCACGGTATTCGGCATTGAATTTCAAATCATTTTTCAATGTCACGTTAAGTCCGATAAGCGGAGCGAAACGCTCGGTGATAGCCACCGACGAGATGTTGTAGGGCGACGAGGGGACCGGTTCGCCTGAGAGTTCATTGAGCGTAAAGCCCATGCCGCCACCTACCCCCATCCAGTTGAGATAAGAAGAATAGGATCCAACTGAATAGGTACACTGATAGGCATGAGTGAGGGTGATCGCCTTGAAATGCTTGTTAAGACCTCCGATGCGGATAAGCCCGTCGTAGGTGACACGCCAGTTGGGGAGCACCGAGGAGAGCGACGGGAACGGAGTGAGGTAAATCTTTGAGGCGTCGGTTCCGGTATAGGCGGCAAGGAATGCGGGAATGAGCACGTCGCTGCCGGCACGGTTGACACCGCCCACAGACGGATTGAAGTCATGACCTGCGTTGGGATTGTCGGTCATGAAGCCTCCGGTGGGATAGCGAGTGCCGCTATATCGGCGTTCTATGCGCTCGGCAATGATGGGTATATTTTCCAGAAATTGGTCGAAGGCATCGCTCTGATAGCCGTTTTGCGCCTTGGCGGTGCGCAGCGCGGTGGCTATGGCAACATGGGTCTTGGTGTAGCTTCCGGTGCGGGTGACAGGCATGTTGTCATACATGAACTGCATCTGATTGGTGCGGTTGTCGGTGCGGTTGGTGGTCAGCTTGATTTTAAGCCCGCGTATCGGCTCGAGGTCAAGTTCGAAATTAAACTCATTGGTGCGCGAGAAGATAGCCGGAGAGGTCTGCCCGTCGTCGACAAGCAGCCATCCGCGCTCCTTAGCCTTGGAAACATAATCCTCACCAGTGAAACCGAATGCGAAATCAAGACCGGGGGCAAGCGGACCGTGACTGTTGTTCTGTCCGAAAATATCGCCTATATTGGGGTCAAACAGCGGAAGTGACAATGACTTGGATGAACGCACCCTGACATTGGCGTTGCGCACAAGCATTCCGAAACGGGTGGCATGCTGGGCAATCTCATCCCACACGCTATTGTCGGTCTTGAGCTGCTCGACGATGGTGAACTTGATGTTTTTATCGCCGGTGGTGAGAATCTCCACTGAATTATTATCCTTAACTCTCGATTTGATCGGGAAGGGTTTGCCGTCGGTCGTCGTGGCGGTCACTTTCACCTTCTTGTTTCGGAGATTGTGGATGATGACTGTCGAAGTGTCGGGCGACAGCTTGAAGGTGCGTTCAAATTTCTTCGCCTTGATTGGCGTGGTGTTTCGTCGGGTAGCCGAGAAGCGCTGATTCACCTTTTTCAGATAAGGAATCTTATTGTAGAAGCCCTCGAAATTGATGCGCCCGTCATAGTTCCACGCTCCCTGGTTGCGGATTGTGTTGCCGGTCTTCACGCCGTCGACCTCGGCGCCGCGGTCCCAATTGTAGGTGGCATTGTAGCTCACCGAGCCCGAAATGAAGTCAAGCACCGGTATGCGCGAGAATGGAGCGCGATAGGTGGCGACGAAATTCTGGTTATAAGCCCAGGGGGTTCCAAGATGGAGGATGCTCTTGAGGACGGTGTCTTTCCACTCCTTGTATTGGTCGGGGAAAAGCTTGCGGTTCACCGCGCCGATAGGCTCTTCGATACGCGCCGACGTGTTGGAGGTGAAGGAAAGATTGATTGTCTTGGTGAGGTTCCACGATAGATTGAGCTGGCGATCCCAAAGGAAATTCTTTGAGACGGAGACGGGAAGCTGGAACATCTGGTCGATCTCGCTGCGTGTCTGCTGCTCATAGTAGTAGCGCGACATGGTGGTGAGGAACGAGATATTAGTGGGAAGATAGTTGAATTCCCACTCTTTGAGGAACTTCACATTCTTGTTCTTGGACTTTATTTTGGAGAACGGTTTCCACCCTTTCAGATAAGGTGTCCAGGAGTATTGAAGCGAGCCGCGGTAGTCGTTGGTATTCTCATACTCGGTCGTTGGGTCCATCTCCTTGCGCTTGTTGAAGGAGAAATTGAATGTGAAATTGGCAGGATCCCACGGCTTTGGCGACGCGCTCTGGACATCAAATTTCAAGCCGGAAATACTGAAACTCTGCACTGTGGCATGCTCGACGGCATAATTGCTTATCGAGTCGCGCTCAGCCTTTGACGAGGCATCCTTGAGGGCGTCTTTCAACAATACGTCCTGGTCGAGCGGGTTGTATTTAGGCGAAATCTTTTCCTTGGTGACCGAGTAGTAAACCGGGGCGCGGAGTTTCACTTTTTCAGGCATGAAACGTCCCAAATCGGCTTGCATGGCAAAGTTATACTGGCTGTAGTCGTCCATGCGGCGGGCGTTGAGGGGTTGATCCACCCCGCCGAATCCCGCCGTCTCCATGTGGGCGCCGAAGTTCAGCACTGCGATGTCAGACATTCCGAGATTGACATTTCCTTTAGCCGCCCATCCCCCGCTCTCGTCGAAGTCGGTGACTTTCAATTCATTGACCCACACGATACCGTCGCGCACGGAGCGGGCGTTGTTTCGCACACCGATGAGCATGACTCTGACATCGCTCAACGAGGGATTGCCCATCACAGCCATGATGTTTTTCTCATTTTCGGGGTCACGTCCAGTATAGAGAGTAGTGAAGCTGACGGTGCTGTTCTCCTGGTTCTTCGCACGGTTACGCTCTTTCTTCAGCGAAACGAGATTTTGCAACGCAAAGTCCATGCGGTTGTCAAGCGGCCACACCTTGTAGCGTCCCTCGCTGTTGTCGGGATACTTGGTTGCCGAAGTGATGTGGAGAGTGAGCGAAAGGGGAATTTCATACTCGTAGTAATTGTTCTTGATGTCAGTTCCGAGACGGATGAACAGCGACAGCTCGCCCGAACGCAAGTCGGTGGCGTTGTCGATAAGGCTTTCGGCATGAATCCACATCTGCATCCTCTTGTAGTTTCGCAAATCGTGGGAAGTGTTGCGATACACTCCGCGCGCGTCGCCCGCCTGAAGCCCTGTGACTTTAAGCGACATCGACTGCTCGTTGAGCTGTGTGATCTGGGATTGCCCCGGATCGGTGATGCGCGACACTCCGGGTGGCAACACGTAGTTGACAGGCTCGCGCCCGGCATTCTCCTCGATGTTCACCACCGATATGTCGAGCTCGCCCTCGGCAGGAGCGTCACCACGGCTGTTGAGATTAAAGTCATAAGGGCGCCACTCGCCGCGCACGAGTTCAAGGGTGGCGAAGCGAAGATGGGTCACAGCCTTAAATCCGGTCATGAACATGCGGGCAAACCGAATGGTCGAGAAGTCGTTTATGGAGCCCACGATGCGCTCATAGTCGCTCAACGGAATTTTGAACTGATACCACTCGACGGTTTGATCGCTGCCGTCACGGGTGCGCACAAGCGAAACCTGCTTGTCGGTGATGTAGTTTTTGCCGACCACCAGGTCCTCGGGGCGGATAGACACTTTATACTGGAAATAACGCTCATACTCGTTGAGCGTGTTGTCCTGGTTGATATCCTCGACATCGGGCGACGTGCGAGCCGACTGATAGAGCGGTTCCGGGGCATCGCTCGGCGAAAGCGAGTTGCCCTCCACGCCATTGTAATGCTTGTAACGGTCCAATATGCCAAGTCGCTCCTCGTCATAGTCCCTTCCACGGTAGAAGTGATAGTTGTCGCCGGCGGGGTCATTGAATGCCGAGAACTGATCAGCCTGCATACGCTCTATCGCAGCGGGAGCGAGTTTCGCCCGCAAGCCGTCGAGATAGGACGAGTAGGAGTCGAAGTGGAACTCTTCGGCATTGATCAATCCGTCAAGACCAACGTCCTGCACAAGTCGCGAGCTGGCGTTGTTGTCAAAGGCATAGGTGAGCGAGTTCTGCCGCGAGACACGCCCCCACACGGTCTCGGTGAGGAATTGATTGTTACCGTCAAACGGAATTCCGTTCTCATAGGATTTCAGTCCGTCCTTAAGAATATCCTCGCTGATTTCTCCGAAATTCAGATAGAGGTCGCCGCCCTCGAGATTGGGATTCTCGGGGTCGAGGAACGGGTTCATCAACCAGAACTGGACATATTCGATATTAGCCTGCTCGAAATTGGTGTTGTCCATCTTTCTCATGATTCCACCCCATCGTTTTTCAGGTTGAAGGAGAGCGCCCTGGTCGTCGATATTGACGGCGTCAAGATTATAGGGACCGCGCTCGGTGGGATAATAGGACAGGTTGAGGGTCTGCACAAGATCGGTTTCGCCATATCCGAGTTCACGGTCGGGGAAAATCTCGGTCACTTTCACCTCACGCACATAGGGATTGGAGAGTTGCTTGAGGTCAGAGCTAATGTAGCCCGGCGCGAGCGAAGAGTTGCGCTGGGTGAACATGCGGTCGATATAGTACCACGCGAGGAGGGCTCGGTTCTTGCCGTAGTCTACATTATTGGACAACGCCGCTTCAGGGAAAAGGGCGTTATTGCCGCTTTCATAGGGGGTGGAGGCAAGAGTCCACGCATAGGGGGAGCGCAAGTCGATGCCTGTTTGTGTCGACTCGAAATCATCTACATAGGAGCTGCCCTTGGTCGACCCCGACTTCTGCTTGTGGGGAACAAGCTGAGCGAACTCGCCCTGAACGCTGAGCGTGGATGGCTGAGTGGCATTGACGGTGGGGATTTTATTAAGCAGGTTGGTGAGCCACATGAAGTTCGTGTTGTAAGCGAAATTCAATCCCCAGATGGTGTTGTTGATCACCTCATCGCCGATGTTGACTTTTTCAGTGAGAGCCTTTTCAGAGAAATGCATTATAGTGGCTCCGACATTAAAGTCTTTATTGAAACGGTAATTGAGGTCAAGACCAAGCAAAGTTTTGCGCTGGGTACTAAAAAGCGACTGATTTTCGAGCGTGACGTTAATGCTTTGCCCCGAATCGATTATGCTCTGATTTGTTATGGTGACTATACCCATCGAGTAGTCCACGGTGTAGTCGCTGTTTTCCACGAGTCTCACTCCGCCGGCAGTCACTACGACCGATCCGCGCGGCACATTCATGGCGTTGAGCCTTATCTGAGACCCAGCCGAAGCCTGATATTCACCGGTGAGCACGAATTTATTCTTGTCGGCAAACTGACGGGCTACTACCAGAGTGGAGTCATACAGTTCCTGGTAGACATATTTTTCAGCTATCGCGGGATTGTCGATTTTTGCCGAAAGATGCTCACCGAACGGCTCGACAACGGGGAAGATAATCTTTCCTGTCGACGACTCGATGGTGTAGCCTTCAAGAAAGTCGAAAAATCCGTCGGGGTTCGAAGCTTCGTTAGAGTCAAGGCGGTCAAGATTCATGACCTGCAAAAGCGGTTTGTCGCTCAGCCCGGGAACAGGGAGATAGTTTATCTGAATGCCGGTGGTGTCACTCAGATATTTTATATTCATTTTGAAATTGGACTTCTGCACCTGATAGGCACCGAGAGAGTAGACATTTTTCATCATGAGATCCCACATGGGGAGCTTGGGTGTCGTGGTGGTGCTTTTGAGCATCTTGACATAAAGAGCCTGATCGCTGACGGTAATGTCTGACGAAAATTCGCCCACCTGATAGACCTGCCCGTGGTAAGTGTACTCATATGCCACGGCAAGGACTTCGTCGGCTCTCAGAGCTGACTTCACCGAGATGTAGCCAAGTGTCGAGTTTAGAGTATATTCCGACGACTGGAGCAGTCGGGCGCTCTCGACCTTCTCATAATCCTGTCCGCCCTCGATGCCGTAAGCCGACAGAGGTTCAAGCGCCTGGGTGACGGTGTTGATGTTTCTCGCTCCCGGATAATCGGTCTTAATCACCGAGAGAAGATTGTTGGAGTTGTTTGCGGGATTCTGAATAGCGGAGTTAGGGGTCCAGTAATTATTTCCCAGAACCCGGTTCTCGCCGAGGTCCATGAAACCCACTATGTTACGCGACTGATTGTAATTGCCGCTCTTGTTGGTTACCCACACCTCGATGCGTGTGATGTTGATACCTGAACTTACAAACGGAAGCTTGGATGCGAACTGATCGTAGTTGTCACGAAAAAAATGAGCGAGGAAATAGTGCCTGTTTTCATCATACTTGTCGGCGTCGATGCTGAATTTTGTAAGCTGAACTCCTCCCTTTGTATTGATGCTTTGCGACTCGCTGTTCTGCTGCGACACCAATGCCGTTGCCGTCAGCTTGCCAAACTGCAACTGAGACTTGATACCGAAGAGAGCCGTACCGCCTCGGATAAGCGACGAGCCGGTGGTCATGCTGACATTACCCGCCTCGATATTTTTCACAATGTCATCCTCCTTGCCCTCATACTGGAGCTTGATGTTTTTGGAATCAAAATCAAAGGTGGCATCGGTGTTATAATTCATGGCAAACTTCATGCGGTCGCCGACAGTGGCATTGACCGTAGCCTGAATTTTCTGGTCAAAATCAAAATAGGTCTTGCGGCGCGACGTGAGCGACAGCGCGGGATTGTCAGTTTTATTGGTCTTCACGCCGGTGGAAATCTGCACCGATCCCTGTGTTTTCAACTGAACTCCGCCGGGACCGAAAATTTTCTCAAGCGGACCAAGCGCAAAGTTCATGTCGAGCACGTCAAATGGCTCTTTATCTTTCTTTCCCTCGACAAGTTCCGAATTTCTGCGGTTAAAGTAGGCAAGCATCGACTTGCGCATCTCCATGTTGTTATACTGCTCAGCAGTAAGGATAAACGGAGTAGCAATGTCATGATCGCCCACCTTGGTGGAAATAATGTAGCATCCTGTCGCCGGATCATATTCAGCCTCGGTTCTTATATTGGACGGATCGGCGAGGTCAAGAGCCAACTCCCCTTTAGCCAAGGCATCGTAGCTCGGCGGGAAAGTGGGACTGACAGGAAAACGTGTCGGCATAGAGTCAGGGACAACCACCACAGGCGATGGCGGGGGTGGCGGAGGAGGCATCAACGGAGAGGGATCGGGAGGAGACGGCATGGCGTTGGTGAGCACACCGTTTGCCGAGCCCAGCAAAAAGCCAAGCCCCACAGCAAAAGCCATTATCTTTTTCCATCTATGCCTCATATTCAATATGCTTCCTGAAGAATGCTCTACAGGAAACAAGGTTTAAATATGCCGCAGAACATTAAAGCATTGAAAGAGCCTGTTTTATCGCCATCTCAACTTTAATAGCCGGAGTAGCGTCAAATATCTTTTTCAGAACTTTCTGCGACTGCTGACGGGCAAATCCAAGCATCAACAAAGCGGCAAGCGCCTCATCATAAGCGTCAGATGATTTCGTCGGCTGAATTATTAACGAATCATCAGTGACTTTTATTTTATCTTTAAGGTCAACAATCACCCTTTGAGCCGTTTTAAGACCTATTCCTTTCACATTTTTAAGTTTCTGGTAGTCGCCCGAAACAATCACCTGCTCCAATTCAGCCACCGGAATAGACGAGAGAATGACCCTTGCCGTGTTGGCGCCAACCCCCGAAACACCTATGAGCGACCGGAACATGGCTCGCTCACGCTCGTCGGGAAAACCGAAGAGCACATGAGCATCCTCACGTATCACCTCATGAACGAGCAGCTTCACCTGCTTCATCCCCTCCAATGCCGCATAGGCGGTCAACGATATATTAAGCTCATATCCAACTCCAGCAGCCTCGACCACGGCATAGGCGGGAGTCAACTCGGCAAGCTCTCCTTTTATATAATCAATCATATTGCTTTAATCTTTCCGCAAAGTTATACATAAGAGCCCAAATAACAAAATAGCGCGAAAGAAGCCGATACTACAATAAACAGAGGGAGCATGACCCCCGGAGTCGGGTTTCATGCTCCCTGTTAACGTCACTCTCAATCAGCATAGCCTTTCGAGAGTCATCATTGAATGTCAAATTATTTCATCTTGTCGATGTAGTCGCGAAGAGCCTGATTAGAGGGATCAAGTTCGTAAACTTTCTCATAGTAGGCTTTTGCTTCGGGAATGTTCTTCTCCGAGATGTAGTAAGAAGCTATCTGGCTGTAAGCCTCGTTATACATATCGCTGCGACGAGTCTTGTTTTCAGGATCAGCGTCAAGAAGAGCGACTACAGTCTGATAAGTCTCAGCCATTTCAGCCGAGGGCTGATTGTCATTCTTCACAAGATACATACGAGCCTTGTTACGCACGGGAATAGGATTGCCGGGCACTTTCTCGATCACCTTGTCGATTGTCGAAATCGCATTTGTGATAGCCTCAGCCTTTTCCGGAGATCCGGGTTCAGAGGTGGCGGCTACGTTCTGGTAGCGGTTGGCGAGAGTAACGAGGTCGTTTGTCACATAATCACCCTTGTCGATATAAGCTTTGAACACTTCAAGAGATTTCTTATAGTTCTTAGCGCCTGAATAAGCCGAGCTGAGAGCCTTGTAGAGGTCAAGCTTGTCGGGATTTACATTGATCGCCTTTTCATATTCGAATATAGCCAATGAATCCTTGCCAAGCTCCTGAAGAACTTCAGCGTAGGTAGAATAGTCATTGGAGGTATATTTGTTCTTGGGATCATTGAGGCTGAAGAACTGGTTAGCCTGGGTTTCAGCAGCGGCGAAATCCTTCATAGCCGCCTTGTCAAGGAAGGCGATGCGCTGAAGTTGGAAGTTCTTCGGGTCAGAAGCGAGAAGCTTGTTGGCAAGCGCCAAGCTCTCATCATAGTGCTGTCCGTAGTAAAGAAGGACTGAATAACGCACTTCATCCTCAACAAAGTGGTTGGGGTTCTTGATGTAATCGCCATAAGCTGCCGCAGCCTTTGCCCACTGGTCGTTCTGATAATACTTCTCGGCAAGTTCACGCTGTCCGAGAGCCGAGTTGGGCGAAGTTTGAAGAAGCTCGTTAAGCTTGTCGATAGCAAATTCGGGGTTCACATTGAAGTAAGCGTTGGCATACTTAACGTAAGCCGCGGGCTGCTCCTTAGAATAGAGAATAGCGTTCTCATAGTTTGACGCAGCATCACCCCAAGCCTGCTCAGCGGCTTTACGGTCACCACGGAGAATGAAGATGTCGGGATGCTTGCTGTTAGACTTCATCGCCTGCTCGTCATACTTAGTGATTTCTTTAGCATACTTAACAGGGTCAGCATTGAAATAAGCTCTGCCGATCGCTACATAAACGCCGGCATCCTTCTTGTTTATTTTCTTAGCCTCGTCAAAAAGTTGCTCGGCAGCCTTGACGTTGCCGTTGATAAGCTCAAGTTCACCAAGACCTACCTTGTTATAAGGATTCTGAGGGTTGGCTTGAAGACCCTTTTCAAAACTTGCCTTAGCGGCGGCATAGTCCTTATTTTTCATCTCAATAGCGCCAAGATGATAGTAAGCCACAGCCTTGTCGGTAGCAGCATCGTTGAGGTTACGGGTCAGAAGCTCCTTGGCGTTATCAAACTGATCAGCCTTGAAGTATTCAACTCCATCCTTGTAACCTTGAGCCGATACGCTCAGTGCCCCAGCTACGATAAGGGACAACGAAAGTTTCAATTTCATGTCGGTTAAATCTGTTTTGTTATTGGTTTATTATGTTAATGTTATTTCTTTTCTAAGTCGCTAATAAAGGTTTACCATTCTCGGCTGAACACGAGCCGGAAGGATACCTGTGCGCTGGATGATTTTCTGCCCCACGGTTCCGGTCACGAATGAGAAGAATCCGTGAGAAAGGCTTCCGTTGACTCCGGTGCTTATCATATATATAGAACGGTAGAGCGGATAGCTTCCGTCATATATGTATGCCTGATAGGGCTGATAGGCACGAAGACTGTCGTCACGGCGCACTTTCAGAACTTTAACGGCAGGATCAAAGTCGGCAACCGTAGTGTCCTGCTCGCTCAACGATTTTATGCGTTCTTCGCGAGGAAGGTCGCGGGTGCGCATATCAGAGCTGATCCAGCTAACACCGATGATGCCGATGGCGCCCTTGCGGTTCTGAACCTGGGAGAACACCTCCATATTGGAATGCTGGGCAAAGACGTTTTCGCCGAATTTTTCGCCATGCAATAGCGAGTCGCGCATATACTGCACGGTGCTTGAACCCTCGTCGTCAAACACCACCTGGATATCGCCGAGTTTGCTTGGAGACAAGTCGCTCCACTTGGTCACACGTCCCGACAAAATGTCGGCAATTTCGCTCATGCTCAACATTTCGACAGGATTTTCCTTGTTCACGATAAGGGCTATCGCATCGACAGCAATGCGGTTGGTTCTGACAATCTTCTTCTGTCCTTTAAGATAGTCAGTTTCTTTCTGAGTAAGTTCTCGCGGTATAACGATAGTCTTTGTCTTGAAATCAAGCAAAGAGTCGACACACGCTTTTTCCGAAACATAGTAAGGAATGATGTTGGCACGGCCTTTGGTCGTGTACTCAAACACATCAATCTCCTGATCCATTATATTCTGGAAACTTGCGTCACACACAATGGTCGAAAGCCCTGAAGAGCTCGTATTGGTGGGATCCTTGCGGCAACTCTCAAGCGAGAGCAATCCCGAAAGCACGGCAAGCGCGGCAACAGCCTTTATTATCGTTTTCATCGTGTAATCTTTGTCGTTACTGTTATTAACTGAAAAATCCGAGTTTTAGTCCAAATCGCCTATATTGCGGTCTATGCCCTTGAATTGACGATAAGCTCGCCAGATTCCATAGACAATAAAAAGCACACCGCCTGTCCATCTGAGCCATTCCCATGGACCACTCTCCCAGTTAAAGAAATTAATCAACAGCAGCACACCCATGCCAACATAAATGACAATCATAAATATACCAAAAATGGTACGTGCCACCTGAGATCCATTGTTTTTATTGCCTTCGTTACCCATAACTAAAAAGTTTTAAATGTTTCGTTTATATTTTCAACGACGATCAGAAAACTGATATAATCGTCTTCTTATATAGATAACATTTTCTCTTATTAGATAGTTCGCATAAAACAAGGCAGAGATTTCAATCTCTATCCTCGAAATCTTTCAGCGAGTAAAGTTAAATAAAATTTTCTCAATTTACTAATGATAAATCCACATATTAAACACAATTAACAAGATTTTTCCCATTTCTACCTCTGTGAAGTGTTATATTTGCATCAGAAAAAAGCTAACCAAACGAGCCGAGACATGCAAGCACCACTGGCGGAGAGACTACGCCCCACAAACATATCCGAGTATATCGGACAGCAACATCTGGTAGGTCCCGATTCCATCCTCAGGAGAATGATAGAGTCGGGCAATGTCGCATCATTTATTTTGTGGGGGCCTCCGGGAGTAGGCAAGACGACTCTTGCCAAAATAATCGCCGTAACCACCGAGTCGCCGTTCTACACTCTCAGCGCTGTCCACTCAGGCGTAAAGGAGGTGAGAGAAGTGATTGACAGGTGCAAGGCAGACGCGCGCAGCATGTTTTCCAAAGGAAGACCCATCCTGTTTATCGACGAAATCCACCGATTCAACAAGTCACAGCAAGACAGCCTGCTCGGAGCGGTGGAAAGCGGAATTATCACTCTTATAGGCGCCACGACTGAAAACCCGTCGTTTGAAGTGATACGCCCGCTGCTGTCACGCGCCCAGGTCTATGTGCTCAAACCGCTTGAGGAGCCCGAGCTAAACCAGTTGCTCCAACGCGCGCTGACTGTCGACCCGGTGTTGAAAGAGCGCAAAGTCACAGTGAAAAGCACCAAGGCGCTGTTTCGGTTTTCAGGCGGAGACGCGCGCAAGCTCCTGAACATACTCGACCTCGTCGAGCAATCAACCTCCCCCACCGAAGAGATGATTATCGACGACGAGGTGATCACCAACCGTCTTCAGGAAAATCCGCTTGCCTATGACAAGGAGGGCGAAATGCACTATGACATCATTTCGGCTTTCATCAAGAGCATAAGAGGAAGCGATCCCGACGCTGCCGTCTATTGGCTGGCGCGAATGATTGAAGGCGGAGAAGCGCCCGAGTTCATCGCCCGCCGCCTCGTTATCCTTGCCGCTGAAGATATAGGGCTCGCCAACCCCAACGCGCTCCTGCTTGCCAACGCCACTTTCGACACAATCCACAAAATAGGCTGGCCTGAAGGACGCATACCGCTCGCCGAATGCGCCGTCTATCTCGCAACTTCGCCAAAGAGCAACTCGGCATACCTGTCGATCGACTCGGCGCTCGCATTCGTAAGGCAAACAGGCAATCTTCCGGTTCCGCTGCACCTGCGCAATGCTCCGACCGGGTTGATGAAAGAGCTCGATTATGGAAAGAACTACAAATATGCCCACGATTACCCCGGGCATTTTGTCAGACAGCAGTTCCTGCCCGACGGAGCCGAAGGGCAGATATTCTGGCATCCCTGCGACAACACTTCGGAAGAACGCATGAAGGCTCTCCAGGAAATCAGATGGGGCAAAAAATGAAAAAAATCAAAAAGCTGTTTTAAAACAGCTTTTTTTGTGTCACAAAATTCCATTTCCGCAGTCTACTTATTAAATCATGGACGCTACCGAGTTTCGACATATTGTGCTGCCACTCTACGAACCGATGTATCGAATAGCTTTTTCGGTAATCGGCAACAGCGATGACGCACAAGACGCCGTGCAGGATGCTGTCGCAAAGCTGTGGGCTAACCGCCAACGCCTTACCGCCGTCAAAAGCCATGAGGCATTTTGCATAACAGCGGCACGAAATGCCGCTATCGACATCCTGAACACACGAAGCCGACGGGAAGCTCCGGCGACTATCGACGAACTTAACAGGGCATCGTCGTCATGCGAAACGGAAGATATGACCGCCGCAGTCGAAGCGAAAGAGGCGCTTGAACGCATCGACAAGTTGATGGATCAGCTCGATCCGCTGCATCGAGAAATACTGCTCCTTCGGAGCCACGCCGACCTGCCGATTGCCGAGATAGCGGAAATGAAAGGAATAACCCATGAGAACGCCCGCGCCATTTTGTCAAGGGCACGAAAACGATTGAAAGAATTATATAACCGGATAAAATGACCTCAAAAATTGACGAAATAAGACGGCTGCTCTCCTCATATTATGCAGGAGAAACCTCAATCGAGGATGAAAGAGCTCTTATCGCAATGATGAAAAGCTGCTCCGACATGCCCGAAGACCTTGCCGCCGACCGCAACATAATCCTCGCCATCGAAAAATCACGCGGCGAGATGCCGTCGTCGTTACCGGGAAAACTGGACGCCATGATAGCCGGATTGGAATGCAAAGAGCGTGGCCGCCGGTCACGCCGCGCGAATATCGCAGTAGCCGCCACGGCGGCAATCGTGCTGATAGCCGGGATAGGCTGCCTAATAAAAATTGCATCCCACAACCCCTATGAGGTAACTGATCCCAAAATCGCATTTAACGAAACCCGGCGCGCGCTGCTGCTCGTTTCCGACGGGCTTAACAGCACCGACGAATTTCTGGACGAGGCGAATTCTACCCTGTCGGGCATAGGACTTTCCCTCTATGAAACCGACAAAGAAGACGAAATTACTGAAGAGGACGAATTAAATCAAGGCGAAATATGACCGCAATCAAGCACATCTTAGCAATCATGGCGGTTCTCCTTTGCGGAGCTGGAGCCATGGCGCAAAACAGCGATTTTGAACGAATCGCCCGTATTCCTAATGTTGAATACGTTTACATATCCAAGTCTATGCTTAAGTCTCTGGAACCGCTCGACAGCGCCGGCGAACTGAGTTTCATCCACTCGACAAAGGACTTGAACAGCATTGAAATCCTGTCATGTGATGACGCTGAAAACGTAGCCGAAGTAAAATCAATGCTAACCGACGCCACCGACGATCTCGAACTTCTGTCCAAAGTCAAGTCAGGACAAAAAAACATAGACGTTTACGGAAAGCGCCAGGGCGACGGACTTTCCGAAATGATGGTCATATCGCCCACTGCCGAAAAAGTGGTCGCCGTCTTCATTAAAGGATATATGGACGCCGAAACACTGAAATCAATTGCCGAAATGAAACAATAGATAATATCTTAATTAATAATATAGCTTACAATTAAATACTTCAAAAACAGCAAGAGGGCGTCCCGCGACGGAACGCCCTCTCTTCTTTATGGCATAATCAATTCATGAACCGAGGCGCTTCAAAGAACAAGCCAAGCGAGATGCCGAAGCTCCAATGATTGCCCGGCGAAGTGCTATAATCGGCATAGGCGGCGAGATGAGCGAACGAAAAAGTGTAGACCGCTGAAATCTCGCCAAAAAACTCAGGATCGGAGAACCAACGCCCATACCTCACTCCAATGGTGCCGGTCTCAGGGTTTATCCCCGCCGGGACAAGACGCCTCCACGGCATGAAGGCATGAAACTCTCCGCGGAACTGAAGCATCGACCCCCAATTATATATGGGCTGCACGCCGATGGTCACGAACTGGGGAGCGCGGAGATCATTGATAAAAGAATTGTAGGTCGACGGCGTTGGGTGGAATGACGGCGACATGACGAGCGCGCTGCCGTAGTCTTTCCCGATTATGCCCGAAGCGGCAACGAAATTTCCCTCCAAGCCAACAGTCCATTTCTTTGATAGATTCCAATAGTTCTCATAGTTGAACTCAAACTGGAACAATCCTTTATGCATTTTCTGCTCAAACGCTTTGTCATTTTCAGGCAAAAACGAATAGGTTCCATAAACCCCCAACGCAGTCGCCTTGATATAGCGCCCTTTGGTGGCATAACGGGTATTGTTCAGAGTGCTATACTGGTAATTGAGTCTTATTTGCCCCGGAATGTAGGTGCCGCGGTCGCGCTTAAGCGACGACAGTTTCATTCCGTTGAAAAAACGGTTGCTTATTCGCCCGACTCCCAGATCAAACTCCAATTTGCCGCTGCGCCCCATCTCCATTCCATATCCGACGCGTCCGAAAAATTCCGATCCTATGACAGCGGTCAAATCATCGTCATAAAACATCCTCTCGTTGTCATTGGTCTTCTTTCGGGAAATCACGCCCTGAGCCTTGTAATATCCGGGCAAAGCCGTGCGCGACATCATTTTCAAGTTTAAGGCAGCGGCAAGATAGCTCTGCCCCACCCACAAATCAAGAGCCGAGCTTATCGAATTGAAGCTAAACGTGTTGTAGCCAGCCGACAAAAACAGCATCGAAGTGGTGGAGGTGTTGAAGTATCCTCCAATGCCAAATTTGTAACCGTTTTTCACGCTTGCCTTAAGATCAAGGGTGAAAAGACCTGTGGAGTCATTGACAATAGCGTGGGGAACGAGGTTGTCAAGTTTTCCCGGAGTAACGGCGCGATAGTAAGAATTGCGGGCGCTCTCAAGCCCGAAAGTGTCGCTTCTTCCTTTAGTAAAAAGATATTTGATGTAAGCGTTTTGCGCCGGAGACGCGCCTCTGACATTCACCGAATCAAATCTCACCGTCGGCGTCTTGCTGTTAAATTGTTCTCTTCGGGCTGCCACCTCCTCGCTCGACACGCGCGCAGTCACTCTCGTCATGATCGAATCCATCATTTTCTCAGCAGTCTCATATCCTATCTTCTCGATTTCCCTACAAGCCGGAAAGTCCAGCAACCCGAACATGTGGACCGGCACATCCATTTTTATTCCCCACTCCTCGGGGAGAGAATAATCATTGTTCTGAATAATCATGTCCTCCACCTGCTGCATGATATTGTTAGGGTCGGGCTTCTTGTCGGGTCCGCTCACATTCACGCCTATCATTATATCGGGGTTGAAATCATCATGCATCACATCGACAGGGAAGTTGTCATATATTCCTCCGTCATACACTAAAACGCCATCCATCTCAATAGGACGGAACACGATAGGGAATGACATCGAGGCTCGGATGGCATCGGAAAACGAGCCTGATTTGCACACAATTTTATGCTTGCTGTAGATATCGGAAGTGACACATCGAAACGGCACAAAAAGATTGTCAAAATTACCGCCACACTGAGCCGTATATTTCGCAAAAAGATCCATGAACGCAAAATTCATGGGCAACGGGTTTATGAGACTCGTGGGCAAGATGCTCTGAGACGGCACGCTGTCACTGAGGTTGAGGTTAAATTCAGCAAGCTGAGGCGTAGGCTCGGAAATAGCGTAATAATACACGAGCTCCGGATCAATCTGTCCGGTCGACCAGTAGCTGAAGCCCTTCGACTCAATAAGCTCCATCATTTGCTCGGGAGTATATCCGGCAGCATAAAGACCGCCCACAATGGCGCCCATCGATGTCCCGGCAACGTAGTCGATTGGAATGCCGTGCTCTTCAAGCGCCTTTATCACACCGATATGAGCCACGCCCTTAGCGCCACCGCCGCTAAGCACCAGCCCCACACTCTGGCGGGCTGAAATACTTGACCCACACAACAAACAGGCGGCGAGCAGCATCAAACCGCGCCTAATTCTTTCACTAATACAAAAAAATCGAGCCATAGGAAGTAATAATGTAATGAATGTGATTACATTATTAACACCTATGGCACGGATATGGTTGAACTGACCGGCAGTTATTTAACAATGGAATTTCAAAAGTCCCTCCATCGGGGTCTTGATGATTGTGTCGATCGACACGTCGAGAGCGTCGGCAGCCTCATTAAGCACGTTGTGGTAATGGTAGGCTATCGACCCCACGAAACTCACGGGGAGATTACGATAGTGATCATATTGAGCCACGTTCCTCACAAAAAACGACTTGAACTCATTCAGTACAAGGCGATGTATTGCCGGCTCCTCGATATTCTTCAAAAGAAACGGCGTCACTGACGCAAGAAAACGGTTGGCTGCGGGTTCCTTATACACTCGGCGTAAAATCGTGGAGCGTTCAAGATGATACTCGTCCATGAATTTATCGCAAAGCTCGCGCGGAAGCTGATTTTTCAACACGTCGCCGATAAGATGTCGACCAAGCACGGCGCCGCTACCCTCATCGCCAAGCACATATCCGAGCGGGCTCACGTGGTCCTTTATCTCCCTGCCGTTATAGTAGCATGAATTTGAACCGGTGCCAAGAATGCAAGCGATGCCTTCACGTTCGCCGAAAAGGGCTCTTGCCGCACCAAGCAGGTCGGAATGAGCCTCGATGGTTTCGGCAGGTATATTGTGACGAATCGCGCGACGCACATTCCGGCACACCTCATCATCGATACACCCGGCACCGTAAAAATACACTTCAGTTACTTGAGGAGTGAGCTCGCCAAGTTGAGAAATCAACTCATCTTCAAGATATTGAGATATTTCCTCCTCAGTCAGCATCAATGCGTTAAATCCCGAAGTGAAAATTTGTTTCAGAGGCTTCCCTCCGTCAAGCAAACACCATTCTACTTTAGTGCTGCCGCTATCTGCTATCAGTTTCATTATCTTAGTTTTCGTCTTTATGGACTGCAAAATTAATAAAAAACGCCGAATTGCGTTGAATTTTTATTAATTTTATATGCAATCACTCAATTTAAAGCACCTCATCAATCCATGCCACAGACTCCTTATCGCTTCAATATTGCGACATCAATTGCTGTTTTTCAGCTTATAATCCCCATTTTTAAGCTATTTATAGGGTGATTGAATATTTTTTTTGCTTAATTTGCAGGATAAATTTACCCCGTATGAAAAAATATCTACTTTTATCTTCACTCATTACAATGATGTTCGGGACATCCAACGCCGTTCAGCTTACTCCCGAACAAGCCCTCGCACGACTCAATCACGGCAGCCGCGCGCAAGTCTCTGATATGCGGCTTGTCTACACAGCGTCGGAAGGTATAAATAAGCAATTCTATGTATTCAATACCGGTGCCAACGACGGTTTCTCTATAATTTCCGCCGACGACTGCATAAGCCCACTCATCGGCTATGCCGACAGCGGATCATTTGACCCGGAAAACATACCCGACAATATGCGCGAATGGCTCAAAAGCTATCAACGCCAGATCGAGGCAATCATCGCCTCAGGAGTCGTCGCCACCCAATCACGCGCCGCAGCGTCAAGAGCATCCATCGCCCCGATGGTGACAACCCGATGGAATCAAAGCTCTCCTTATAATAATGACTGCCCCATGGACGGCAACAACCGCTCGGTGACGGGTTGCGTGGCAACCGCGATGGCTCAGGTGATGAAATATCACAACTGGCCTGTCAAGGGAGCAGGGTCCAACACCTATACCTGGAAAAATTCGGCAGGCGAGCAGAAATCCCTCTACATGGATTTCTCCACCACCACTTTTGACTGGGCAAACATGACCGACACTTATTCGTCGGCAAGCACTGCGACACAGAACGCCGCCGTGGCAACACTGATGGCGGCTTGCGGCTACAGCGTGAACATGAACTACTCCAGCAACGAGAGCGGAGCCATGTCGCCCATGATAGCCTATGCGCTGACAAAATACTTCAACTATGACGGAGGCATCCAGTATCTTCTACGCGATTACTACGGAATCGAGGAGTGGGAAAACAAAATTTATGCCGAATTAGCAGCAAAACGTCCCGTGGTGTACGACGGTGTGACCGGAACAAACGCCGGACACGAATTCGTGTGCGACGGATATGACAACGGGTACTACCACATCAACTGGGGATGGGGCGGAGTAAGCGACGGCTATTTCAAGCTCACGCTTCTCACTCCCGAAGTGCAGGGCATCGGAGGCTCTACCTCGGGCTACAACTTCAACCAGGGCGCCACCATCGGCATCCAAAAAAACACGTCGGGCTCGACTGCCGCAGCTCCCGCGCCCTACATAACCGCCGACGCATTTACTGTCGATGACCCGCTTTTCGCTTCTACCGGAAGCAAGAAATGCACCAGGACCGACTATGTCACTTTCGGCACAAATTTCATGAATTCATCGACAACTCCCATTTCAATGAATTTCGGATTAAAACTCACTAACAAGTCGACCAATGCTGAAAAATATATTAAATGCGCCTATGAAGAATCAGAATTAATGGGAATGTCATTCGCAATGAACGGACTGACAGGCTATCCCGTACGTCTCTCGGAGTTTCCCTCGACCGGCACCTGGGTCGTAACTCCGGCGTATTACAATTTCAGCACCAATGCTTGGGGCGACATCCTTGTCCCGATATCCAACCAGGTCATTACAGCCACCTGTACCTCCCAAAATGTCACCTTCAACTCTCAGTCGGCAGTAACGGTAAAAGCTACCAACCTGCAGATACTTACCCCCATGTATGTCGGTTCAAATTATAAATTGAGCGCCGACATCGACGTGGAAGCCGGAGAATATTACGGTATCATCACGGCTAAATTATATCAGCCGGGAGCCAACAACGCTGTCGCAACCGACACACTCGACATCATCGACGCAGTGGCAGGAGAAAAACTAAATTTTGAAGGTATTGGAAACTTCAAGACTATCTCCACGACCATCAGCCAAACCACTGAATTTGAACTTGCCCTTGCCGACAACACCGGAAAGGTCATAAGCGACCGAATAAAAGTGAGCGTATCGCCCGCTGTGACACAGACCAGCTACACGGTGACAAACATACTCTTCCCCACAGCGACAACAGTCAACGGCATACCCACTATGCCTTGTGACGAATTCACAGTGTCAGCCACCGTCACCTGTACCGAGGGCTATCTCACCGATCCTGTTGTCGTCTACATGTTCCCCCGCGTCAGCGGAACCGTAAGTTCACTAAAGGCATTCATTTCCGACAATCTTTTCATCCAGGCAGGCTCAAGCAAAATCATAACAATCAAAGGCGCCTACGATTCCCCGGGAGAATACTTCCTCGCCTTCACCGTGAGCAGCGGATGGAGCGCCCAAAAGAGCTTCAATCTATCGGAAGCGGCATCAGGTATCGACACGCCGGTTGAAAACGCCGAAGTGAGCCTAAGCCCCAATCCTGCCACTGACTTCATCAGCGTCACTTCACCATCGACCATCAATCTTGTTGAAATATATTCTTTGAGCGGAATGCGCATGACTGCGATCAACCCCGCCGCCAATGAAGCGTCGATCGACGTAGCGTCATATCCCGCCGGTCATTACGTGGTAAGAATCATCAACGACAACGGCATAACAACTAAACGCCTGATTAAAAAATGATGAATATGAATCATCTTGCAACAATAGCTATAGGAGCGGCGGCGCTTTGCGTCGCCGCCTGTAGCTCCTCAAAGAGTTCCACCGAGCCGGCTAAGGCAATTCCCGCTCCTCAGGTAGTGTCGATGCAACCCACGGGAGGAAATTCCGTTTCGGCTCTTCCGAAAGCGGTGGTATATCGCACCAACGGCAACTTCATCCACAATGTCCCGGTCACCCTGTCGGCTGACCGGAAAGAAATTGTGTCATTCCCTGCGCCTACTGACATCACCGAGGGCTCACTCCCTGTAGAACTTGACAACGGCTATCTTCTCGACCGCCGCGGAGTGGGACCCAACACGGCATTCACCACCTACACCTATAAAGAATATTCCGAGTTGAAAACCGCTCCGTCACTTAAAGAACTTAAAGAAGCGATAATCGGCGGAGCCGAGGTAGTCGAGCTCGTTGTATTGCCAATGACACTCACGACCGCGCTGGATGAAATCCCCGAGTGCAACCGCCTTGTGAAAGAAGGCTTTCCCGGCTGCGAAATAAAACTTCAACGCCGAGCCATACAAATCAATCCTCAAGAATAGAAATGATACTTTTTCCCAACGCAAAAATCAATATAGGACTATACATCACTTCAAAGCGTCCCGACGGTTATCACAACCTCGAGACGCTCTTTTATCCTGTGGAATGGAGCGATGTGCTGGAGATTGTTCCGGCTAAAGGAACCGAAACCACCTTGACCGTGACCGGCAACACGGTGGAATGCCCTCCTGAAAAAAATCTTGTCATCAAAGCCTATCGCGCCCTTAACGAAGCGATTCCGCTACCTCCTGTCGACATATATCTGCACAAAACCATCCCCGACGGAGCCGGATTGGGCGGCGGCAGCGCCGATGCAGCTTTCACGCTCAAAGGGCTCAATGACCTTTTCGGGCTTGAACTCACCGATGATCGCCTTGCCGAGATTGCCGCCGGCATAGGCGCCGACTGCCCCTTCTTCATATATAACCGCCCGATGCTCGCCCGCGGAATAGGCAATGAATTCACCCCATGCGAGGTTGACCTCACCGGCAAGACAATAGCCATCGTAAAACCCGGTGAGAGCGTGTCGACACGCGAGGCATACAGCGGAGTCGTTCCGGCGGCTCCTGAATATGACCTGCATCCCGCCCTGCTCGAAAACATCACCATGTGGAAAGAGAAGATAAGCAATGATTTCGAGCGGTCGATTTTCCCCGCTCACCCCTCGATAGGGTCAGTGAAGGAAAAACTTTATGAACTTGGCGCGGAATATGCGTCAATGAGCGGATCGGGAGCGGCTGTCTACGGGATATTCAGCAATGGCAGTGCTGACAGATTGTCAGAAATATTGCCAAAAATTTTTCCGGACTGTGCCACATTTACAGGTGAAATGTGATTGTCCTGAGGAAAATGAACGATATGGCAAAAAAGTTGTTATCATTATTGAATAAGGGTTCGAAGACAGGCTGAATTTGGCAATGTTTTTGCTGTTACAATTTAGCCCTTAGTTATGAATAATTAAATTTTCTATATATGAGCAACAAATATAATCATCAGGATAATCAGCATCAGGAGCCGAAAATCGACATTGAAGACCCCGATGTTGAAGTTAGCGATGTAGCCGACGTTGAAGAAGCCGACGTTGAGTCAATGAAAGATCTCGCCAACGAGGAGCTGAACAAAATCGACGCTCTCCAGGCTGAACTTGACGACACGAAAGCTCAGTTGGAGAAAGAGAAAAAGGAATATCTCTTTCTGATGGCGGATTTTGACAACTTCCGCAAACGCACTCTGAAAGAAAAGAGCGAAATCATCAAAAACGGAGGTGAAAACGTGCTTAAAGGACTTCTGCCGATTATTGACGACTTCGAGCGCTCCCTTCAAGCCATGAACTCGGCGACCGACATCGACCCGATAAAGGAGGGTGTGGAACTCATCTATAATAAGCTGGTGAAATACATGGAGCAAAACGGAGTGAAAGCTCTCGACACAGCTCCGGGCACAGATTTTGACACTGAATTTCACGAAGCCGTCACTCTGTTCCCTGCCGCCGACGATTCTCAGAAGGGCAAAGTTATCGACACGGTTCAAAAAGGATATAAACTGCACGACAAAGTATTGCGTCATGCCAAGGTAGTCGTTGGTCAATAAAAAAAGAACTCACGATGGATAATAAAAGAGATTATTACGAAGTCCTGGGCGTTTCGAAAAACGCCACTCCTGAAGAGCTGAAAAAAGCCTACAGGAAACTGGCTCTTAAATATCACCCCGATAAAAATCCGGGCGACAAGGCGGCTGAGGAAAAATTTAAAGAAGCCGCTGAAGCTTATGATGTTCTGAACGACCCCGATAAACGAGCCAAATACGATCAGTGGGGCCACAACATGGGTCCGAGCGGATTTGGCGGCGGTGGCGGAGCCGGAGGCTTCCACGCAAGCGGAATGTCGATGGAAGACATTTTCAGCCAGTTTGGCGACATATTCGGCGGCGGCAGCTTCGGCGGCTTCCGTCAATATGGCAGCACTTCGGGCGGCACTCGACGTCGCCGTCAGGCTAAAGGAAGCGATTTGAGAATCAAAGTCAAACTGACGCTTAAGGAGATTGCCGAGGGCGTCACTAAAAAACTGAAGATTCCCCGCTATGTACAGTGTCAGCACTGTAACGGAACCGGAGCCAAGGACGGCACCGCGTTCACAACCTGCGCCCATTGCCACGGTTCGGGCGTGATTGAACAGGTGCAGCAGACGTTCCTCGGTCCGATGTCGTCAACGGCAACCTGTCCCGACTGTAACGGAGAAGGAAAGACCATCACCCAAAAGTGTACCTATTGCAACGGCGAGGGTATCGTAAAACAGGAGGAAGTAGTGGAATTCGCCATTCCCGCAGGTGTGGCTGACGGAATGACCCTCTCCCTGAAAGGCAAGGGTAACGCGGCTCGCCACGGTGGAGTCAACGGAGACCTCCTCGTGGTTATCGAAGAGATTCCCGACCCTGAATTGATTCGTGACGGCAATGACCTTATTTACAACCTCATGCTCGACTTCCCTACTGCCGCTCTCGGCGGATCGGTAGAGATTCCGACAGTCAACGGACGCGCCCGAGTGAAAATTCCCGCAGGAACCCAGCCGGGCAAGGTGCTTCGTCTGCGCGGCAAAGGCTTGCCCTCGACCGAAGGCTACGGCACCGGCGACGAACTTGTGAACATCATGGTATATGTGCCAGAGAACCTGACCGACAAGGAGAAGGAGACGATTGAATCGCTCAAAAGCTCGTCAAACATCCAGGCGACCGATTCGGTCAAGAAGCGCATATTCAGCCGCCTGCGCCACATATTCGACTAAAAAACAAGCAAACTAACAATAGCGAAGGCATGGAGTCAACACCACGACTCCATGCCTTCTCTTTTTCATCCACTGAAGAGCAGGAGTAAAGAGGGGGATGCAAAAAAAGCGGATGCTCCGTTGCCGAAACATCCGTCCACAAAATTTATATTATGTCTAAACTCCGTCAATCCTTCACGAGGTCTTCAGCCTTGTCGACCGTAGATCCGATTTTCTCCTTTATTTTTCCGATTTCTTCTTCCACTTCGCCATAGAGGTCACGCACAGTGCGATTGATTTCTCGGCGAATCTTGCGCCCCTTCATAGTGGTGCGCGAATATCTTTCAGCATACATTCCTGTGAACGCTCCCACCAGGAGCCCAAGGATAAAAGTTTGAGCACTACATTTCATAACTTTCAAGTTTTTAGTTGTTTTATAGTATAACCGCTGTCCCCGCCCAAAAGTTTCCCCGCCGGCGATTCTTTAACCAATGTTAGCAATGGCGGCTTCGTTTCGGGTCAAATACAGCTTCTTTAACTATATTACGCGGCAATTATTTCGTAACTTTGTAAGTTAATTGAAATGCAATTTTATGGCAGAAAGAAATATACTCGTAAAGGGAGCACGCGTAAACAACCTCAAAAATATCGATATCGAAATTCCCCGCAACAAACTGGTGGTGATCACCGGNGTGTCGGGCTCGGGNAAATCNTCGCTTGCTTTCGACACTCTATATGCCGAGGGACAGCGGCGCTATGTTGAGAGCCTGTCGGCTTATGCCCGCCAGTTTCTCGGGAAGATGGCGAAACCTGAAGTGGACTTCATCAAAGGACTCCCCCCGGCAATAGCCATCGAACAGAAAGTGAGCACNCGCAACCCGCGNTCNACCGTNGGNACNTCNACTGAAATCTACGACTATCTGCGCCTGCTCTTCGGACGCATCGGCAAGACCTACTCCCCTATCTCGGGCGAGGAGGTGAAAAAACACACCATCGAAGATGTCACNGCGATCGCTTCAGCCTATCCGGCGGGAACACGCGCGGCTATCGTCAGCCCCATCACCCTCCCCGAGGGACGCACATTCGNCCAGCAACTGGAGGTATATCTCAAAGGCGGATATTCACGCCTGATGAAGGATGGCGAATTTTTGGAAATCGAAGAGCTTATAGCCGCTCCGAAACTGCCCAAAACGGCTAAAGGCTATGAACTGCTCATCGACCGTCTTTCTCTTCAGCCCGACGGCGACGAACTGAGCCGTCTTGCCGACTCGGCTGAAACCGCTTTTTTCGAGGGGATGGGACACTTGAGCGTGCTCGTGTGGGATGAAGACCGCAACATCCACCGCCACGATTTTTCAAAANGCTTCGAGGCCGACGGCATCACTTTCCGCGAGCCAAGCGACTTGATGTTCAACTTCAACAATCCCTATGGCGCCTGCAAGCGCTGCGAGGGATTCGGGCGTGTCATAGGGCTTGACCCCGACCTCATCGTCCCCGACAAGACCCGCTCCGTCTATGACGACGCCGTGGTGTGTTGGCGCGGCGACAAGATGGGCGAATGGAAGCAGGAGCTGATACGCCTCGCCCCTTCGCTCGGATTTCCGGTACATCGCCCTTATTGCGACCTCACCGACGAGGAGCTTGACATTCTGTGGCACGGCAAAGGCAGATTCAAGGGAATCGACGGCTTCTTCAAAATGGTGGAGTCAAATCAATACAAAATCCAATATCGAGTGATGCTGGCGCGTTATCGCGGTAAAACCATCTGTCCCGACTGCCACGGAAGCCGCCTTCAACCCGACGCATCCTACGTGAAAATAGCCGGCAAGACCATCACCGATCTCGTCAAGATGCCGGTGGGCGACCTGCGCGAATGGTTCAAGCAGCTCGAAATAAGCGAAACCGACAGCAAGATCGCCTCTCGGCTGCTCGTTGAAATCAACAATCGCATCGGTTTCCTCTGTGACGTGGGGCTCGGTTATCTCACCCTTGACCGCCTGTCATCCTCACTGTCGGGAGGCGAAAGCCAGCGCATCAACCTTGCCACATCGCTGGGAAGCAGCCTCGTAGGCTCGCTCTACATTCTCGACGAGCCGAGCATAGGGTTGCATTCGCGCGACACTCACAAACTTATCGAAGTGCTCAGGAAGCTGCAAGGGCTTGGCAACACCGTGGTAGTCGTCGAGCACGATGAAGAAATCATGAACGCCTGCGACTACCTAATCGACGTGGGTCCCGACGCCGGACGCCACGGCGGCGAGATAATCTATCAGGGCGAGGTCGCCAATCTCCGTTCCGCGAGTGATTCCTATACAGTGAAATATCTGAACCACGAGCTTGAAATCCCCGTTCCGTCCCGTCGCCGCAAATGGCGCGACTATATCGAGGTGAAAGGTGCCCGCGAACACAATCTTAAAAACATCGATGTCAAGTTCCCGCTGGGAGTGATGACCGTTGTGACGGGAGTGAGCGGCTCAGGCAAGTCGACCCTGGTGCGCGACATTCTCTATCGCGCCATGCTGCGCCATTTAGGAGAGCCGGGCGACGCGCCGGGACTCCACAAATCAATCGGCGGCGACCTTAAGCGAATTTCAGCGATAGAATTTGTCGACCAGAACCCCATCGGCAAGTCGTCGCGAAGCAACGCCGCCACCTACCTGAAAGCGTTTGATGAAATCCGCAAGCTATTCGCCGACCAACCTGCCGCCAAGCAGATGGGCTTCCCCGCCGGATACTTCTCCTTCAACTCCGAAGGAGGACGCTGCGAGGAGTGCAAAGGCGAGGGAACGATAACTATCGAGATGCAATTCATGGCTGACATCGTGATTCCCTGCGAATCATGCCACGGCGAACGCTACAAGCAGGAGGTGCTCGACATAAAATATCGCGGCGTCAACATCAACGACGTCCTGAACATGACCGTCAATCAAGCTATCGAATTTTTCCAGGCGGCTCCGGGCAGCCAGGAGAAGAAAATCGTGCGTCGACTGCAACCGCTCAAAGACGTGGGACTCGGCTACATCAAGCTCGGACAATCATCCTCTACCCTCTCGGGCGGAGAAAATCAGCGTGTAAAGCTCGCCTATTTCCTTGCCATGGAAAAGCCCGAGCCAACAATGTTCATTTTCGACGAGCCCACCACCGGACTTCATTTCAACGACATCAACAAACTGATGGACTCATTCAACCGCCTGATTGAACTGGGACACACTGTGGTCATCATCGAGCATAACATGGACGTGATAAAATGCGCCGACCACGTGATCGACATCGGTCCCGAGGGGGGCGAAGCAGGCGGAACGCTTGTCGCGACCGGCACGCCTGAGGAGATTGTAGCCTCAGGCAAAGGATACACCTCGACCTATCTCGCTGAAAAATTACAGTAACACTCCTATTTCCCGAAAAAAAGAAAGAGAGTCAATCTTCTCAGGTTGACTCTCTCTTTGTGAAAAAAATTATTACCCTAATGGGGAAATACTATTATGTTTATCCTAATTTAATTGCTGATTACTTGTTGATGAACTTCTTGCCGTTCTTGATAACGACACCCTTGTAATTCTCATCAACCTGAACGCCCTGAAGATTGTACATGGGAGCGTTTTCTTCAGCGGCATTTACGTTTACGATGCCTGCGGTTACGTCGCCGATGACATTACCTGAGATAATTACATCGCAAAGACCAATCTGCTTGTTGGCAGCAAGATTGCAAAGGCTGAAAACAAGACCGAATGCTCCGTCGGCAGCAGCCGGCTCAACAGCAATATTCTCATCAGAGAAATAGCCGTTACTTTCGTTGTTACGGGCGGGGTGCTCGTCAGTCTTCAACTCTACTGAATTGCCGCCATAAGTATAGGTCAAGAAATAGTTTCCACCGTCAGTTCCGACAACACACATCTTGTAGGAAATCTTGGTGGGCTGGAACTGGTAGCCGTCTTTAGGAGTCACAGTGAAAGTGATGTCAGCGCCTTCAATTGCAGCACCGGCAGCCAGTTTTTCAGTGGGCTGGAAAGTAGCGACGTCGATGTCGCCGGTTTTTTTCCCATTTAAAAAAGTAAGCAAGTTGCCGAGAGTCACTTCTGAAGCAGTGAGATATTCAGCAACGGTTGCTGACAGAGTAGCTTCTTTAACGAATTCATAGGTGGTGGTTGTGGTGGGCTCGCCGGTAGCTTCGTCAACACCTTCGGTAACGACAGTCTTAACCATCGGCCAGGTGATTGTACCTTCAACAGAACCCTGTTCAGCTTTTGCACTGAAAGCAGTTGCCATGAGGGCAGCTGCCACTAATAGAGTAGATTTACGCATAGAAAAATTTAATTTAGGTTAACAAAATGTGACAACGAAGATATANATAGANAGANANATACGCAACTATTTTANANTTTATTAACAANTAATTTGAAACAATACCCATCCATTCAAATCATTCACCCACNACCCATACCGCCCAATACATGCCCGCGCGCTTCCTGACGGATATTGACTCGTAAGCCGCCCCCTTCCGTCAAAAAAAGCGATTTCCACAGGCAATTGCCGGTAGAAATCGCTTTTTTAGTGTCAGGATAACCCCCTGACGGTCTTATCTTTTGAAAAATTTATACACTTTTCTCACTTGTTTCACAGTCGTCATGGCGAGAAGAGCATAGTCCAGAACCGAAAAGCCGGCGAGCACTTTCTGGAGCAGCCCGTTGCCGCCGGGAAAGTTCAACTTGCCCTTCATGTCACTGAAACGCGTCATGCTGTTGGCAAGCCGTTCACGCTCCATCTCCATCCTGACGTGATTGATGGCGCGCTGATAACGAAGATCGGCAAGAGTGTAACCCTTCCACTTCTCAAGCCCGTCGTCGGGCACTATAACCGGATGCTTCTCTTTCATGACTGTTTTTCTTCATTTTGAGTTAGATATTCAGGTGGAGGGGCAAGAAACAGCCTTGTCATGAATCGGCATATAGGATTAATGAACAAGGTGTTGCGAAAAATTATCGCCAATATTCCGCCTATCACATATACGCCTCCCATTATCAAGAAGCACCACATCAGCGGCAGCACTTGAGCCAGCAGGAAAACCAGTGCGAGCGAAATGAAGAAAAACGCTATTACCGCCAGCACGGCAAGCACTCCGGCAAGAGCCGCATGCCCGAAAAGCACGGTGCTTTTCTCTATAGAAAGAAGCTTAAGATTTTCAAGATAAAGCTTCCCCCATACCTTCATATTTGAAATTGAAGACCGAAGGTCATCGTTCTGTCCACCCATCTATATCAATAAATATATGGTGACGCAGGCTTGCCGTGAGCAAGCCTGCGCGTGTTTATCCTATTATTTTATTCCTCATCAAGTTCCTTAGTCAGGCGAGCCACAAGCGCGTCAACCTCCTTTTCGGAACAAACGACTCCGTTCTTACGCAGTATTCCGCAGATGCGCTCACGCAATTCCTCGCCCTTTTCGGGAGCGAAAAGAACCGCAGCCGCAGCGCCTACAATAGCGCCGCCCAAAAATGCGGAAACCAATCCTAATGTATCATTCATTGTTGTTTGTTGTTTGATTTTTTAGTTACGACTGATTTGTTTAAGCCTCAAGAGATTCAGTGATTTCGTCAACGATTTCCTCAACCTTGCTGTTTTTCAACTGGGGAAATTTTTCCTTGACAAGCTTCACGAGTTTGCTGCGTGTTTCTTCGCCTTTCTCAGGAGCCAAAAGCAATCCGACTGCAGCGCCTGCGATAGCGCCTCCTACTACTGATAATACTATGTGTAACGGTTTCATTTTATATTTTATTAAATGTTAATAATTCGTTCCTTAGTATAACGCTTTAAACTCGAAAAAGTAGGATGGGCGGTCAAATTTTCTTTATACCGGCGCCTGAAAAGCCCCATATAGGTTCCGCAATCCCGTGTCAAGCCTCGATGACGCTTACATTTTACAAAGATAGCATTTTAACATAAACTATCAAATTTGCAGGGGGTGAAAGTTTCATGATTTTGCCATCTCATGGAAAATGCGTATATTTGAGCGTTAAATTGCACGTATTATGTCATACAAATATATCCACTCATGGATGGTGTTGCTTGCCTCCATGCTGCTTGCCGCGCCGGCGCTGTCGGCAATCACCCTCAATGAAGCCAAAGAGATGTATCAGGCTGGCGATTTTGAAGGCGCTCTCCCGGTGTTTCTCGAGGAGATAAAGAAAAAGCCGAAAGACGCGTCGCTCAATCAATGGCTCGGAGTGTGCCTGATGCAGGCGGGACGAACCGAGGAGGCGATTCCGCGATTGAAATTCGCACAGACCAAAGGGGTCACCGAGGCATCGCGCTATCTCGCCGAAATAGCCTTTCAGGAATATGACTTCGAGGGAGCGGAAAAATATATCGACCAATATGAAACCGCCCTCAAACGTGCCCGCAAGTCGATGCCCGACGAAATTTCCGACCTTCGCCGCCGAGTGCTTCTCGCCGAAAATATGCTTGAACGCGTCGAGAAAATAGTGATAATCGACAGCATCGCAGTGGACCGCGACGATTTTTTCAAGGCTTACAAGCTGTCGCCCGGAAGCGGCTCCATCAGCTCGCCCGACATTCTTCCCGAAGGATTTGAACACGCTGACCCCACGGCTGTCGCCATGCCCGAAACTCAGACAATGATGTTCTGGGCAGCGCCGTCGGAAGATGACGAATATTGCATCGTGGAGTCAAACAAGCTCTTTGACGGTTCATGGGAGAAGCCTGCCGCGCTCGACGAAACAATAAACATCGAGGGCGACAACAATTTCCCGTTTCTCATGGCAGACGGCGTAACCCTCTACTACGCAAACAACGGCGAGGGCTCCATCGGCGGATATGACATTTTCATCTCACGCAAAGAGGACAACAGCTATCTGCAACCCCAGAACATAGGGATGCCCTACAACTCGCCCTATGACGACTATCTGCTCGCCATCGACGAGGTGACGGGAGTGGGCTGGTGGGCTACAGACCGAAACGGCTTGGGCGACATGATCACGATCTACAAGTTCATTCCGTCGGACCTGCGCCAGAATTACGACTCCGACGATGAAGACCTCACCGACAAAGCGAGAATCACCGACTACCGCTCAACATGGGAAAGCGGCAAAAACTATGCCGACCTCCTTAAGAAGATCGACAAAATAAACCTTGATAAAAAAACTGACCGGTCAGAATTTGAATTCGCGCTCCCCGGCGGCAGAGTCTATACGCGCATGAGCGACTTCCGCTCGGCAAGAGCACGGGCTATGATGGAAGACTACATGGCGGCTGTCAACAGCTTGAAAGCCGACGAAGCGTCGCTCGCGCGACTCAGGCAGAAATATCGCAACGGCGACCGCTCGGCAACCGAGGCAATCAAAAATCTCGAACTCAAAATCGAGAATGACCGCAAGGCTCTGAAAACAAAAGCCAACGAAATCATATCACAAGAAAACTAATCAAACCTCACCTTTAATCTTGCAATGACTACTTTTTTAATCGCGTTAGCCGTCTTGGTCGCCGGCTACTTTATCTACGGAATGCTTGTTGAACGCGTCATCGGATGCACATCTCAGCGCGAAATGCCTTGCTATACGAAACAGGACGGCATCGACTACATGCCGCTCCCCACGTGGAAAGTGTTTCTGATTCAATTTCTGAACATCGCCGGACTCGGACCAATCTTCGGAGCCATAATGGGCATAATGTTCGGTCCAGCCGCCTTCCTCTGGATTGTGCTCGGCACAATCTTTGCCGGAGCCGTCCATGACTTCCTCTCGGGAGTGATTTCAATCAGAATGGGCGGCGCCTCGCTGCCTGAAATCGTCGGCTCGCAGCTGGGCAACGGAGTGAAGCAGCTCATGAGAGGATTTTCGCTGATGCTGATGATTCTTGTCGGAGCGGTGTTTGTGCTCACTCCCGCAGGGCTCATCGCCGGCATGACCCCCGACTGGATGGACGCCACCTTCTGGGTGTGCGCCATCTTCATCTACTACATCCTCGCCACGCTCCTCCCCATCGACAAGCTGATAGGCAATCTCTATCCCGTGTTTGGATTCGCGCTGCTCTTCATGGCGGCGGGCATAATGGGAGTTCTGATATTCTCTGACGTGACCATCCCCGACGGCATAACCCAAGGGCTGTATAACCGCAGTGCCAATGCCGACGCCATGCCGTTGTTTCCAATGATGTTCGTGTCGATAGCATGCGGCGCCATTTCAGGATTCCACGCCACCCAGTCGCCCATGATGGCGCGCTGCCTCAAGAACGAGAAGCTCGCCCGCCCGGTGTTCTACGGAGCCATGGTCACCGAGGGTATCGTCGCTCTGATATGGGCAGCAGCGGCAATCGCCTTCACCGGCGGCTATGAGAACTTATCGGGATACCTCGCCGAGCACGGCGGCACAGGCGGACTCGTCCACGACATCTCCATCGCATGGCTCGGCACACTCGGCGGCGCCCTCGCCATTCTCGGCGTGATCGCAGCGCCTATCACCAGCGGCGACACCGCCTTGAGAAGCGCGCGTCTCATCGCCGCCGATTTCATGAACATGGAACAGAAAACGATCATGAAGCGCCTTGCCGTGTCGGTTCCCATTTTCGTTCTTACTTTCGTCATCATGCAGATTGATTTCGACGTTCTGTGGCGCTACTTCGCATGGTGTAACCAGACTCTCGCCGTGTTCACCCTGTGGGCATGCACCGTCTATCTCGCCCACCGTGGACTCACCTACTGGATCACGATGCTTCCGGCAATGTTCATGACCTGTGTATGCACCACCTATATCCTGTTTGCGCCTGAAGGCTTTGGCGTGGACTACACGATATCAGTAGCCGTCGGATTGATTGTCACCGCGATTGCCGCCGGATGGTTCATGAAAAAGGTAGCCTTTGCTCCCAAAATGTCAGTAATTGAAGATTAATTTCTATGATTGACCTTCTGAAGATCTCATCAGAAACCGATTTATACAACTTCCACAGTCACACTCAGTATTGTGACGGACGCGTCCCAATGGAGACCATGCTCCGCGCCGCCATCGACGAGGGTTTCCTTCATTGGGGCTTCTCGCCTCACTCCCCCATCCCCATCGACTCGCCGTGCAACATGAAGAGAGTCGACGTGGAGCAATACCTGAATGAAATAGCTCGCCTCCGTGAAACCTATGGCGACCGAATAAAAATATACGCCGGGATGGAGATTGACTATCTCAGCTCAGAGTGGGGTCCGCACGTCGAATATTTCAGGGAACTGCCGCTTGACTATCGCATCGGCTCGGTCCATTTCATTCCGGGCGGTGAAAATTTTGTCGACGTCGACGGAAGCCCCGAATCTTTCATGAAGAAGATGGAACGCTACTTTGACAACGACATCAGGCACGTTGTCAACGCCTACTATGACAGCCTGTGCGCCATGATTCAATCGGGCGGATTCGACATCGTGGGACATCTTGACAAAATAGGGCATAATGCGTCATGCTTCTCTCCGGGCATCGAAGACCAGCCATGGTATCAGAAGCGCGTCAACGAAGCCATCGACCTCGTGATTGAAAAACGCCTCATCGCCGAGCTCAACACAAAGGCGTGGCACACCGCATCGCGAATCTTCCCCAAAGAGTGTTTTATCCCGCGCCTTGTCGCCGCCGGGACGCCTATCGTCGTGAGCAGCGACGCCCACTACCCCGACCGCGTGAACGCAGGCAGGCGTGAAGGCTTGGCGCTCCTCAACGCGTAAAATCAGCCCATCCATCATCTACATCAAGCCAACTATAACCATCCATGCCAGTAAGAGTTCCCGTTTCATTACCAGCCGTAGAGACATTGCGCGAAGAAAACATCTTCGTCATCGACGAGCAAAGAGCGTCTTCACAGGACATACGCCCTCTGCGCATAGGCATCCTCAACCTCATGCCACTAAAAATCATGACCGAGACCGACCTGCTGAGGCTCATCTCCAACACGCCGCTCCAAATCGAGCTCGACCTGATCGACACATCTTCCCACGTGTCGCGCAACACTCCCCGGGAGCACATCGAAGAGTTCTACAAGACCTTCGACGATATCCGCAACCGCAACTATGACGGATTCATCATCACCGGCGCTCCGGTGGAAAAAGTGAAATTTGAGGATGTCGACTACTGGAAAGAGCTACAGGAGATATTTGACTGGGCGCGCACTCATGTCACCTCCACCTTATATATATGCTGGGCAGCGTTTGCCGGGCTTTACCACCACTATGGCATCGACAAGATAGTGCTCGACAAGAAAATATCAGGAGTGTTCCCCCACGTCATCACCGACAGCAAGAACCCCATTTTCCGAGGATTTGACGATGAATTTTTCGTGCCCCACAGCCGTTTCAGTTCTGTCGCAAAAGAGGAAATCGAAAAAATTCCCGGGCTCAAAATTCTGTCAGAGAGTTCCGAAAGCGGAGTCTACATGGTGATGGCTCGCAACGGAAGGGAATTTTTCATCACAGGACACTCCGAATACTCACCGGGCACTCTTGATTTTGAATATCACCGCGACCTCGACAAAGGCATGAACCCCGATATTCCGGCTCACTACTACCGCAATGACGACCCAGAGCAGGGTCCGGTGGTGCGTTGGCGCAGCCACGCCAATCTGCTTTTCAGCAATTGGCTCAACTATTTCGTATATCAGGAAACCCCCTACGATATACGCCAGATTCATTCTTGAATCCACCTACATCATTGCGTCAAAGGTGGATAATCAGCCTCCTAAGACGCAAAAAAATTTGGTTTATGTTTAATAACATAGTAATTTTGCAGTCGAAATTGAAATAAGTTATGCAGAACATCAGAAATATAGCGATTATCGCTCACGTCGACCACGGTAAAACCACGCTCGTCGACAAAATGTTGCTCGCCGGAAATTTGTTCCGAGAGAATCAGAACACCGGAGAACTAATTCTTGACAATAACGATCTTGAGCGCGAACGCGGCATAACTATCCTCTCGAAAAACGTATCCATCAACTATAACGGATATAAGATAAATATCATCGACACTCCGGGACACGCCGACTTCGGCGGCGAAGTGGAGCGAGTGCTCAACATGGCTGACGGATGTCTTCTGCTTGTCGACGCATTTGAAGGTCCGATGCCCCAAACCCGCTTCGTGCTTCAAAAAGCTATCCAGATGGGACTTAAGCCGGTGGTGGTAGTAAACAAAGTGGACAAGCCCAACTGCCGCCCCGACGAAGTGCAGGAAATGGTCTTCGACCTCATGTTCAACCTTGACGCGACTGAGGACCAGCTCGACTTCCCCACCATCTACGGTTCGGCAAAACAGGGTTGGATGTCGACCGACTGGAGCAAACCCACCGACAATATCAATGCCGTTCTTGACGCTATTATCCAATACATCCCCGAGCCCAAGACTCTTGAAGGTGACGCGCAGATGCTCATCACCTCGCTCGACTATTCAAACTATGTGGGACGTATCGCAGTGGGACGCGTTCACCGCGGCACCCTGCGCGAAGGCATGGAGATAGCCCTTTGCAAAAAGGACGGAACAATTTCACGCCAGCGCATCAAGGAGCTTCACACATTTGAAGGCATGGGCAGGAAAAAAGTGTCGGAAGTAAGCTCAGGCGATATATGCGCCCTCGTCGGAATCGAGGGTTTTGAAATCGGCGACACCGTTGCCGACATCAACAACCCCGAGGCGCTTCCGCGCATAGCCATCGACGAGCCGACGATGTCGATGACATTCACCATCAACGATTCGCCCTTCTTCGGTCGCGACGGCAAGTTCGTGACCTCGCGCCACATAGCCGACCGCCTCACCAAGGAGCTTGACAAGAACCTCGCCCTCCGCGTGACCAAAGCCGACCATGAAGACGTGTGGACCGTGTTTGGCCGCGGCGTGCTTCACCTGTCGGTGCTCATCGAGACCATGCGCCGCGAAGGCTATGAACTCCAGGTGGGACAGCCCCAGGTAATCATCAAGGAAATTGACGGAGTGAAGTGTGAGCCGATAGAGTTGCTCACCATCAACGTGCCCGAAGAATATTCAAGCAAAATCATCGACATGGTGACCCGCCGCAAGGGCGAAATGGTGTCGATGACCACTCAGAACGACCGCATCCACATCGAGTTTCACATTCCTTCGCGAGGCATCATCGGACTACGCAACAACGTGCTCACCGGTTCAGCCGGAGAGGCAATCATGGCTCACCGCTTCCTGGAATACCAGCCCTGGAAAGGCGACATCGAACGCCGCACCAACGGCTCGCTCATCGCAATGGAGGCAGGCACAGCCTACGCTTACGCTATCGACAAGCTTCAGGATCGCGGCAAATTCTTCATCTTCCCCCAGGAAGAGGTTTATGCGGGACAGGTTGTCGGCGAAAACGCCAAGGACAACGACATCGTGGTGAATGTCACCAAGTCAAAGAAGCTCACCAACATGCGCGCCTCAGGTGCCGACGACAAGGCACGAATCATTCCTCCGGTGGTGTTCAGCCTTGAAGAAGCGCTGGAATACATCAAGGAGGACGAGTATGTGGAAGTGACTCCCCATCACCTGCGCCTGCGCAAAATCATCCTTGACGAAATCGAGCGCAAACGCGCCAACAAAGCTTAAACAACCATATCAGAAAAACCTCAACGATTATAATATAAATATATGTATAGGACCAAAACATGCGGAGAACTCCGCCTCAGTGACGCCGGCAGCCAAGTGACTATTGCCGGGTGGGTTCAACGTACCCGTAAGATGGGCGGTATGACATTTGTGGATGTCCGTGACCGTTACGGCATCACTCAAGTTGTTTTCAACAATGAGACCGACGCCGCGCTCTGTGAAGCCGCCAATCATCTTGGTCGCGAATACGTAGTTCAGATATCGGGAACTGTTGCCGAGCGTTCAAACAAGAACCCCAACATCCCCACAGGCGACATCGAGATTATCGCCGAAAAACTCAACGTGCTCAACGCGTCGGAAGTTCCGCCGTTCACCATCGAAGATGACACCGACGGCGGCGATGACCTGCGCATGAAATACCGCTACCTCGACTTGCGACGCAACAACGTGAGAAAAAATCTCGAGTTGCGCCACAAGATGACAATGGAGGCGCGCCGTTACCTTGACTCAAAAGGATTCCTTGAGATAGAGACCCCGATGCTCGTGGGTTCCACTCCTGAAGGAGCGCGCGACTTCGTGGTGCCTTCACGCATGAATCCCGGACAGTTCTACGCGCTGCCCCAGTCGCCTCAAACTCTCAAGCAGTTGTTGATGGTGTCGGGCATGGACCGCTATTTCCAGATTGTGAAATGCTTCCGCGACGAAGACCTTCGCGCCGACCGCCAGCCTGAGTTCACCCAGATTGACTGCGAAATGAGCTTCGTGGAGCAGGACGACATCATAAACCTCTTCGAAGGAATGGCTAAGCATCTTTTCAAGGAGCTTCGCGGCGTGGAACTCACCGAGCCGTTCATCAGAATGCCTTGGGCTGACGCGATGAAATATTATGGAAGCGACAAGCCCGACCTTCGCTTCGGCATGAAGTTCGTCGAGCTGATGGACATCATGAAAGGCCACGGATTCGGAGTGTTTGACAACGCAGCCTACATCGGCGGCATCTGCGCTCCCGGCGCTGCGACCTACACTCGCAAGCAGCTTGACCAGCTCACCGAATATGTGAAACGCCCGCAGATCGGCGCCAAGGGCATGGTCTACGCGCGAGTTGAAGCCGACGGCACTGTCAAATCAAGCGTTGACAAATTCTACTCTCAGGAGGTGCTCCAGCAGATGAAGCAGGCGTTCAACGCCAATCCCGGCGACCTCATCCTCATCCTTTCAGGCGACGACGCGATGAAGACACGCAAGCAGCTGTGTGAGCTTCGTCTTGAAATGGGCCGTCAGCTCGGTCTGCGCGACAAAAACAAGTTTGCCTGCCTGTGGGTGGTCGACTTCCCCATGTTTGAGTGGAGCGAAGAGGAGCAGCGCCTCATGGCTATGCACCATCCGTTCACTCACCCCAAAGACGAGGACATCCCCTTGCTCGACACCAACCCCGAGGCTGTTCGCGCCGACGCATATGACATGGTTATAAACGGCGTTGAAGTGGGCGGCGGCTCGATCCGTATCCATGACAGCGCGCTCCAGGCGAAGATGTTTGAAATACTCGGGTTCACTCCCGAGCGCGCTCAGGAACAATTTGGCTTCCTGATGAACGCCTTCAAGTTTGGCGCTCCCCCTCACGGAGGTCTCGCCTATGGTCTCGACCGCTGGGTTTCACTGTTTGCCGGTCTCGACAGCATCCGCGACTGCATCGCCTTCCCGAAGAACAATTCGGGCAGAGACGTGATGCTCGACGCTCCCGCTGCGCTCGACGACAAGCAGCTCGATGAACTCGCTCTCAAAATCGACATCACCGAAAAATGAAAATAAGCGACATCATTGCCGCGTTAGAGAGTGTCGCTCCTCTCGGTTTGCAAGAGGGGTATGACAACGCAGGACTCCAGATAGGGAATGCCGATGCCGAGTGCAGCGGCGCCCTGCTGTGTGTCGACATCACTCCCGCCGTCATCGAGGAGGCGCGCGAGAAAGGGTGCAACCTGGTCATCTCCCACCACCCTCTTTTTTTCAAGGGGGTGAAACAGCTCATCGGGAGCACCATTCAGCAGGAAGCGGCGATAGCGGCAATCAAAAATGACATAGCCGTCTATTCAGCCCACACAAATCTCGACAACGCTCCACTCGGCGTAAACCGGGTTTTCGCCGAGCTGATAGGACTCACCGACATTGCGCCGCTCGTCAGCCACCCCGCCGTTGCCGACGCCGGAAGCGGCTCCGTCGGAATCCTCCCCGGAGGCATCCACGCCACCGACCTGGTCTCAAGAGTGAAAAGCGTGTGCGGCTCTCCGGTGACACGATGCACCGCTCCACCCTCGCGTCGACTTAACCGCATAGCGCTGTGCGGCGGATCGGGAGGGTCATTTATCACCGACGCCATCGCCGCAGGCGCCGACGCCTACATCACGTCAGATGTGCGTTACCATGATTTTGTCGACTACGCATCCAAGATTTTCATAGTCGACATAGGTCATTATGAAAGTGAAAAATGCACAAAAGAGATTTTTTACCACATAGTTAGGGAAATTTTTCCTAACTTTGCACTTTATTACTCCGAAAAAGAAAAGAATCCGATAAATTACTTGTAAGTAATATGGCTACAGACAAGACCAAGAACGAAGTTCTATCAGTGGAGCAGAGATTGAAATCGCTCTACGAATTGCAGACAATCCTGTCAGAAATCGACCGCATCAAGACTATCCGCGGCGAACTTCCGCTTGAGGTGAAGGACCTTGAGGACAACATCGAAGGATTGCGCACACGTATCCAGAACTACCGTCAGGAGATTGATGAATTTCACAAGCGCACAGCTTCTGAAAAAGAAAAGATCAACGACTCACAAAACAAAATCGCCCGCTACAAGCAGCAGCTCGACGACGTGAGAAACAATAAGGAATATGACCTCCTTTCAAAGGAAATCGAATTCCAGACTCTTGAAATACAATTGAGCGAAAAACGCCTCAACGAATATGCCCGCGCGATCGACAGCCGCTCTAACGACATCGCCAACACCGAAACCCGCCTTGCCGACAGCGAGCACATTCTCGCCGACAAGAAAGCCGAGCTCGACGAAATCGTTTCAGAAACCCGTCAGGACGAAGAGCGTCTCCGCATCCAGGCTAAAGAAATCGAACCCCGCATCGACGAACGCACCCTCAAGGCATTCAAACGCATCCGCGACAATGCCCGCAATGGTCTCGGAATCGTCTATATCCAGCGCGACGCATGCGGCGGCTGCTTCAACCGCATCCCCCCGCAAAAGCAGATGGAAATCAAGATGCACAAGAAAGTAATCGTGTGCGAATACTGCGGAAGAATCATGATTGACCCCGAACTTGCAGGCGCTGCCGAGAAAGAAGTGGAAAAAGAGTCAAAATAACTGCTTAATTAGCGTGACTTTATCAAAAATTATTTTGCCAAATCGAAAACAATATGTAATTTTGTCCCGCTAAAATAAAATTGTAAAAAACAAACAAAACAAAAATAACAAAATGATCATCGTACAAGTAAAAGAAGGCGAAAACATCGAGAAAGCTCTCAAGAAATTCAAAAGAAAGTTTGAAAAGACCGGTATCGTAAAGGAACTGCGTAGCCGTCAGGCATTTGAAAAGCCCAGCATCACCAACCGCAAGAAAATGATGAAGGCTGTTTACGTGCAGAAACTTCGCTTGGTTGAGGATTAATATCCAAAGACCCTCCTTTTTATTTGCATACAACCAAAAAAAGAGTTATATTCGTAAAGTCATCGTTTGCGAATAACTTATGTTAAACTCTTTTTTGACATACATACGGTGCGAGTTGAATCTTTCAACTCACACCGTATCTGCTTATAAACGTGACCTCACCCAGTGGATCGACTTCTCCACCGGCGGCAAGCCCGAAAATATGCATCCGCTCGACGTCACTCCCGGCGACCTTCGCCTATGGGTGGCTTCGCTCGCTAAAGCCGGCGACGCCCCGCGCACCATACGCCGAAAGATACAGGCGCTCCGCGCTTTCTTCCGCTACATGATGATACGCCACGGAGCCACCTCCAATCCCGCCGCCGAGCTTGAACTCGCCAAGACCGACAAGCCGCTCCCCGTGTTCGTGCGCCAGGAAGAAACTCAGGCAGTGTTGAGCGACGATTTCGACGCCAATGACTTCACCGAGGTACGCAACCGCCTGATAATATTGATGCTGTACTCCACCGGCATGCGCGCCTCCGAACTCATGGGACTGCTTGACGCCGATGTAGACACCAATCGCGGTGAACTAAAAGTGCTCGGTAAGCGTAATAAAGAAAGAATAATCCCTTTTGGAGAAGAACTTTCTGAGATGATAGCACTATACCGGGAATTAAGAAACGAAACCGTACCACCGCCGGCTGCCGACGAATTTTTCGTCAGGCAATCGGGAGAGCCGCTCTACCGCCGGCTTATATATAATGTGGTCCACGACACGCTTGCGGGTCGCACCGTCGCCGCCCGCCAAAGCCCCCACGTGCTGCGCCATTCATTTGCCACCGATATGCTCAACAACGGCGCCGATCTCTATTCAGTACAACAGTTATTGGGACATCAGTCGCTCGCAACGACCCAGGTGTACACCCATGTAACATATCGAGAATTAAAACACAATTACGAACTGGCACACCCACGTGCCGCAAAAAAAGGAGGAGACCATGGACATTAACATTAAAGCCATCCACTTTGACGCTACCGAAAAACTTCAGGATTTTATCGTCAAGAAAATCAACAGGCTCGCGCGCCGCAATGAAAATATATCAACCGTTACAGTAACCCTTAATGTGATTAAGCCTGAAACGGCAATGAACAAGGAAGCGACTATCAAGATCGCCATCCCTCAGAAGGAGGATGTGTTTGCCGGCAAGGTAGCCGACTCGTTTGAGGAGGCTGTGGATCTCGCCATCGAGGCAGTTAGCCACCAGCTTGAAAAAGCCGCCGACCGCAAATAAAAGAAATCAGCAACATCCTCGATGTTGCTTAATCAAACCAATGACACCCCATGCCGACAAAATCGGCATGGGGTGTCCCCGTAAATGCCGCCTACGACAACATTGAAAATTAGGTTGCGGAGAGGTCCCCGTAGGGGGCATTGATGTTAGCTGCGGGGCGATGTCGCCGTCAGGTGGCAGCGTCCCGAGCTAAAACGGGAGAACAGATTGGCTCCCTGTAAGGGGGCTTTAAATCGGGTAAAGTCCCCCTACGGGGAACATTCCATCGTTTTGCACATACCCCGGGACGGCGCCCTCTCCGAGGACTCCGCCCCGGGGCTAACCTTAAA
>JAAVEB010000010.1 GCA_014801525.1 Bacteroides sp. | reverse complement strand
CCATCCAAATATTTCCACGGAAAAATTTCAGAGCGAAAATCGCCCGAATGACGCAAAACTATGTTGTACAACATGTTTCACGGATTTTTACGGAAAATATTTAACATACGTTCACATTTTGCCGCTCCACGCCAGACCTCCGCAGCCGCCCCCGACGGAAAGCGCCCTCTCCGAAATCGACAACGGAAAGGGCGCATTTTAACATTCAATACGATGAGTTCAGTCAAAAAATCGACCGGTAGCCACGCATAAAATAATCTGCAAACCTCATTTTTTCTCCACTTGCCAACAAGATTCCTTTGATTGAAATAATGAAATTTCGTAATTTTGTAACAAATGCCCAATGCGGTTCATCCAAAACCGTTTTAACAGAAAAATAAAAATTGCAATGAAAAGAACTTTTTTCAATATCATAGCATCGGCGTTGTGCCTGTCGGCTTCGGCGGCAGTCCCGATGCAGAATGTGGAATTTCACAATGAAGCTGTCGACACCACTACAATAACGTCGGTTTTAGTAGAAATTCAAAACAAGCTCCCTTCTGTAAAAGCTCAGGAACGGGTGGAAGCGCTCGGAAAAATGTTTCTTGACCGTCCATACATAGCCGGCACACTCGACACCGCCTCAGGAGAAGAGGCCCTCACTATAAACATGGAGGAATTTGACTGCACGACTTATGTGGAAACAATACTCGCTCTCGCCTACACCCTGGGGGAAAACCGCACATCATGGCGCGATTTCGTATATAATCTGGAGCGGATGCGCTACCGCAACGGCACGATCAACGGATATCCGTCGCGGCTGCACTATGCCAGCGACTGGGTGGTCGACAACGTTCACCGTGGCAACCTTAAAGAAGTGACCTCGCAAATAGCCGATCCGCTATATCAAGTGAAAACTATCGATTTCATGACGGCAAACCGCGACAAATATCCCGCGCTGAAGGACGATGCCGCATTCAGAAAAATGACCGACGTGGAACGCGGATATCGCAACCACCGCTATCCCTACATTAAATCGACCCAAACGTCGTCGAAGGATGTGACAAAAAATCTACGCGAAGGCGACGTAATACTTATTGTTACCAAAATTCCCGGGCTTGACGTGCAGCACATGGGCATAGCGACATTTGTCGACGGGCTTCCACACCTGATGCACGCATCATCGGCGGCAGGAAAAGTCATCATCGACAAGAACCCCCTTTCGGAATACTTGCGCCGCAACCGCTCGGCTCTCGGCATAAGAGTGCTGCGCCTCGCCGAATAACCCCGACTATTTTTCCATTGACACGACAAAAAAAGAGCGACCCGAATGGATCGCTCTTCTTTATTATATATGCCCGATTATTACTGAGGCATCTTAGTGCGCTTGCCATAACCGTAAGCGGCAGCGTCGCCGAGCTGCTCCTGAATGCGGAGAAGCTGATTGTACTTAGCCATACGGTCAGAACGGCTTGCAGAACCGGTCTTGATCTGTCCGGCGTTGGTAGCAACTGCGATGTCAGCGATAGTAGCATCCTCAGTTTCACCTGAACGGTGAGAGATCACTGCGGTGTAGCCGTTGCGCTGAGCGAGTTCTACGGCACGGAGAGTCTCGGTGAGAGAACCGATCTGGTTAACCTTCACGAGGATTGAGTTAGCGCAACCCATTTCAATACCCTTTTCAAGATACTTCACGTTGGTAACGAACAAGTCGTCGCCTACAAGCTGGCAACGGTCGCCGATAAGCTCGGTAAGAAGCTTCCAGCCTTCCCAGTCGTTTTCAGCCATACCGTCCTCGATTGAGTCGATAGGATATTTTTCAACGAGTTCCTTAAGATATTCAGCCTGCTGAGCCGAAGTATACTTAGGTCCGTCAGCCTGCTTCCAGGTGTAGTCATAGATACCGTCTTTGTAGAACTCAGAAGAAGCGCAGTCAAGACCGATAGTCACATCCTTTCCGGGAACATAGCCGGCTTTCTCGATAGCCTTGATGATGACGTTGAGAGCGTCCTCAGTNCCGTCAAGATTGGGAGCGAAACCACCTTCGTCGCCGACTGCGGTAGAAAGACCGCGTTCCTTAAGAACCGACTTCAGGTTGTGGAACACCTCAGTTCCCATGCGGATACCCTCCTTGAAGCAGCATGCGCCGATGGGNCGAATCATGAATTCCTGGAANGCGATGGGAGCGTCAGAGTGAGCGCCGCCNTTGATGATGTTCATCATCGGAACCGGAAGAACATAAGAGTTGCATCCGCCGATATATTTGTAAAGGGGAAGGTCAAGATAATCGGCAGCAGCCTTTGCCACAGCGAGCGACACGCCAAGGATGGCATTTGCTCCGAGGTTAGACTTAGTCTCGGTTCCGTCAAGAGCGATCATAGCTTCGTCGATCTTGATCTGATCAAGAGCCGACATGCCGATAAGAGCGGCTGCGATAGGACCGTTCACGTTAGCGACAGCCTTAGTCACACCCTTGCCCATGTAGCGACCTTTGTCACCGTCNCGAAGCTCGAGAGCCTCGTTAACGCCGGTAGAAGCGCCTGAAGGAACTGAAGCGCGGCCAAACGCGCCCGACTCAAGAATAACATCAACCTCTACAGTGGGGTTGCCACGAGAGTCAAGGACTTCACGTCCAATGATTTTTTCAATTTTCATAATGTTACTTAATAAAATTATGTTGTTTCTAAATTTTGGTCATTTTATCAAGTCACAAAGTTACAAAAAAAATGTCACTTCCCTCAATAAATTTTCATTATTAAAGTTACGGAGTTTAAAATANCCGATTTTAAACATCGCGGAATCAACCCCTCCATCAGTTTCCTATGCCGGCTCACNGCTCTTTCCGCGGAATGAAAATGACGTCATAATAAAAGAAGTCGTCGATTCCATACTTCNTCATCCACTCAAGGGGATGAAGATTCGCATTCCTCAATTCACAATAGTCCATCGATTGCGCCACGTTGCCGNTATACATAAACTCGCTCACCACTCCCGCGCTATAAGCAATCAGCGGAATGGTATCGCCCACCACCGATGGCTTATCCAGATTTGTCTCCAGCAAAATGTGACCCGCAGCGTTCATCTTCAAGCCGAAATAAGTCAGGAAAGGACCGTCCAATAAGACCAAAACACTATCAGCATTCACCCTCCTGACATTGAAATAAATCGCGACACTGTCGCCATTCAGCCTGATAGAATAAGGAATTTCCGATACCGAATCGACACCCNCCACTATGTCATGGCGACGAAACAGCAATNTCTTACCCGAAATCCCCTTGCCCGACAACACAACCTTCTTTTGGTCGATATCCTGCAATCGCGCCATGTCTCTAAGGAAAATATCATAGTCCGGACTGTCATACACGATGGAAACAGTATCATTCNGAACTCCGGCACATAATACACACGCAAAAAACAGCATCAAAAACGCAGCAATACCTCTCATTTTCATCCAAAANTATAATCCACGCCAAATATACGAAAAAAAACGAGCCCCGGAGATTTCCGGAACTCGTTTTTCTCAATATTGCTTGAANTATTATTCAGCGGCGGGAGCTTCTGCTGCAGGAGCTTCAGTTGCAGGAGCCTCGGCTGCGGGAGCTGCCTTCTCGGCATTGCTCTTGCGGCTGCGGCGAGTGCGTGTAGCCTTCTTAGCAGTGTTGTCCTTAAGCATTGCCTCGTTGTAGTCAACAAGTTCAATGAAGCAAGTCTTGGCATTGTCACCAAGGCGGTTGCCGGTCTTAAGAATGCGGGTATATCCGCCATTGCGGTTAGCGATCTTCTGTGAAACTTCACGGAAGAGTTCGGTCACAGCTTCCTTGTTCTGGAGATGGCTGAAAACCAAACGGCGGTTGGGAGTGCTGTCCTCCTTAGCTCGGTTAATGAGCGGCTCAGCATACATGCGGAGGGCCTTAGCCTTGGCAAGCGTAGTGAAAATGCGCTTGTGCATGATGAGAGAAACAGTCATATTGGCGAGCATAGCGTCGCGGTGAGCTTTTTTGCGACCAAGATGGTTGAAAGATTTATTATGTCTCATCGTTATTACTCTTTATCTAATTTATATTTTGAAATGTCCATTCCGAACGAAAGGTTGAGATTAGCCAACAGTTCATCAAGCTCTGTAAGCGATTTCTTACCGAAGTTACGGAATTTCAAGAGGTCAGTCTTGTTGAATACCACGAGTTCACCAAGAGTCTCGACTTCAGCGCTCTTAAGACAGTTAAGCGCGCGGACTGAAAGATCCATGTCGACCAATTTCGACTTAAGGAGCTGACGCATGCGCAGCACCTCTTCGTCAAATTCCTCATTGCTGTCAGCCTCGGTTGTTTCGAGGGTGATCTTCTCGTCAGAGAACAGCATGAAATGGTAGATCAAAATCTTGGCAGCCTCCTTCAGGGCATCCTTAGGAAGAATCGAACCATTGGTAGTGATCTCAATAATCAATTTTTCGTAGTCGGTCTTCTGGTCAACGCGGAAGTTTTCTACTGTATACTTCACGTTCTTGATCGGAGTATAGATAGAGTCGATTGCGATCACATCTATAGCGTCAGCCGGTGAAGCATTCTCCTCCGCGGGCACCCAGCCGCGACCTTTGTTGATGGTAATGTCAAGCTGAAAACTTGTACCGGGATCCAAATGACAAATGACTTGGTCGGGATTGAGAACCTCAAATCCGGAAAGCACCTTGCCAATATCACCGGCTTTGAACACCTCCTGACCTGACACTGTGATAGTCGCCTTTTCAGAGTCGGTTCCCTCTACGGTTTGCTTGAGATCAACTTTCTTGAGGTTAAGAATNATGTTGGTGACATCCTCCTTAACACCCGGGATAGTATCAAACTCGTGCTTAACCCCGTCGATGCGGATCGACGAGATAGCAAAGCCCTCAAGAGAGGAAAGCAGGATGCGNCGGAGCGCATTTCCCACAGTGATGCCATATCCGGGTTCCAATGGCTTGAACTCGAACTTACCGAAGAAATTATCGGCCTCCAACATGACAACTTTGTCAGGTTTCTGAAATGCTAAAATAGCCATGGATCTACGTGTTTATAATTGATTACTTAGAATACAACTCGACGATTAACTGTTCCTTGATGTTCTCAGGGATATCCTCGCGAGCAGGAACATGAAGCATCTTGCCTGCCTTAACAGTCTCATCCCATTCCAACCAGGGATACTTGCTGTGGTTGAAACCTGCAAGAGCGTCAGCAATCACCTCAAGCGACTTAGAGCGTTCACGAACACCAACGATATCGCCGGGAAGAACCTGATAAGAAGCGATATTCACAACCTGTCCGTTGACAGTGATGTGACGGTGAAGAACGAGCTGGCGGGCAGCCGCGCGAGTAGGAGCAATACCGAGACGGTACACTACATTGTCAAGACGAGATTCGAGAAGCTGAAGAAGAACTTCACCGGTAATACCCTTAGTGCGCGAAGCGCGGTCAAAAAGGTTGTGGAATTGCTTCTCAAGAACGCCATAAGTATATTTGGCTTTCTGCTTCTCACGGAGCTGTACGCCATACTCCGATGACTTGCGGCGCTTGTTCACGCCGTGCTGGCCCGGAGGATAGTTCTTACGGGAAAGAACTTTGTCAGCACCGAAAATAGGTTCGCCGAACTTACGGGCGATTTTTGTTTTTGGACCTGTATATCTTGCCATTTTCTGTTTCTTAAATTCGGGTTATATGACTTTGGTTCGCCGCCTTAGTGCAGCCGCGACCACAGAGAGGTGATAAAATTGTGGTCTATTCACATTCAGAGACGCTTCAGAGTCATTAGCCGCTGTTGATAGATTTGTGAAAGTAATATAGTTGTTGCGGAAAATTTATACGCGACGACGTTTGGGAGGACGGCAACCGTTGTGGGGTAGCGGAGTTACGTCTACGATTTCAGTAACTTCAATACCTGCGCCATGAACGGTGCGGATAGCTGACTCACGGCCATTGCCGGGTCCTTTCACATAAGCTTTCACCTTGCGCAAGCCAAGGTCATAAGCAACCTTTGCGCAATCCTGAGCTGCCATCTGGGCAGCGTAAGGGGTGTTCTTCTTAGAGCCACGGAAGCCCATCTTACCTGCGCTTGACCATGAGATCACCTGACCTTCAGAATTGGCTAAGCACACGATAATGTTGTTGAAAGATGAGTGTACGTGAAGCTGACCGTTAGCGTCAACTTTAACATTTCTCTTCTTTGCTGCGACTGTCTTTTTTGCCATACTAATTTATTATTTTGTAGCTTTCTTCTTGTTTGCGACTGTTTTCTTGCGACCCTTGCGAGTACGAGCATTGTTCTTAGTGCTCTGTCCGCGCACCGGCAAACCAATACGATGACGGATGCCGCGGTAGCAGCCGATATCCATCAGGCGCTTGATGTTAAGCTGGATTTCACTGCGAAGGTCACCCTCCACCTTGTGATCACGGCCGATTACTTCACGGACTGCAGCTGCCTGAGCGTCGGTCCAGTCTTTAACTTTAATGTTTTTGTCCACTCCGGCTTTCTCAAGGATAGAGTTTGCGGCGCTGCGGCCGATGCCGAAGATATAAGTCAAGGCGATTTCACCTCTTTTGTTCTGGGGGAGATCCACTCCCACGATTCTAACTGCCATATTGTTTGACTAAATTTTCTGCAAAAATAACAAAAATTATCCTTGACGCTGTTTATACTTGGGATTTTTCTTATTAATTACGTAAAGACGACCTTTACGACGGACGATTTTGCTGTCCGGAGTACGCTTCTTAATTGAGGCTCTTACTTTCATATCTATTGTTTTTTATTATTTGTATCTGAACGCAATTCTGCCTTTGGACAAGTCATAGGGAGACATCTCGACACGCACTTTGTCGCCCGGCAATATCCTGATATAATGCATGCGCATCTTTCCNGATATGTGGGCGGTGATCTCGTGACCGTTTTCCAACTCTACTCGGAACATTGCATTGCTCAATGCTTCCACTATTGTACCGTCTTGTTCTATTGCAGCTTGTTTTGCCATATAATAATATTAAATTGCTCTTTCTCCTAATACTTCTTCAATATAGTCAAAGGTGGTCAGCACCTCGGTCTTGCCGCCGAGAATCGCCACTGTGTGCTCAAAATGGGCCGAAGGCTGGCGGTCACGGGTGCGACACTGCCATCCGTCCTTCTCAATCACGATATTGCGCTTGCCCATATTGACCATCGGCTCGATGCAGATGCACATACCGTTCTTAATCAACGGCCCCATCCCCTTGCGTCCGTAATTGGGCACCTCGGGATCCTCATGCATGCTCTTGCCGATGCCGTGTCCACACATCTCCCTGACGATCGAATAGCCGCGACGCTCGCAATAAGTCTGCACCGCGTTGGCGACATCCCCTATGCGGTTGCCCTCCTTACACGCNTCGATACCCTTGTAAAGGGATTCCTTCGTGACCTTAAGCAACTGCATCACCTCGGGAGCCACNTCCCCGACAGGAAANGTGTAACACATGTCGGCATTATAACCGTTAAGCTCCACCACCGTGTCAATNCCCACNATGTCCCCCTCGCGGAGAGCATAATTAGACGGAAANCCATGGACTACCGTTTCATTGACTTCTATGCAGAGAGTTCCGGGAAATCCCCCATAACCCAGGCATGACGGCTTGCCGCCGTTAGCGAGCATAAACTCGCGGGCTATAGTGTCAAGCTTAAGCGTGGTTACTCCCGGAGCCACCCACTTGGCAACTTCGCCAAGTGTGCGGCTAAGGAGTGTACCTGCTTCACGCATCATTTCGATTTCATCGGGTGTCTTCAGATAAATCATTGAATCAGCGGAATTAAAGCTTCTAATTAATATGCACTGCCGGTTGTACGGCCTTTGATTTTACCATCCTTCATCAAGCCATCATAGTGATGCATCATGAGATGAGACTCAATCTGCTGAAGAGTGTCGAGAACGACACCAACAAGAATCAGCAACGATGTGCCACCGAAGAACTGAGCGAAATTCTGGCTCACGCCAAACAAGCGGGCGAATGCGGGCATAACCGCAACGATTCCCAGGAAGATTGACCCCGGAAGGGTAATGCGCGACATNATCGAGTCAAGATATTCCACAGTCTTCTTGCCGGGCTTAACACCCGGNATGAATCCATTGTTGCGCTTCATATCCTCAGCCATCTGCGCNGGACGCACCGTGATGGCGGTATAGAAATANGTGAACGCCACAATGAGGATAAAATAAGTAATGTTATANGCCAATCCGTTGATGTCGGAGAACTTCACGAAAATGCTGTTTTCATGAGAACCGAATCCGGCAAGAGTGATCGGAATAAACATGATCGCCTGAGCGAAGATAATAGGCATAACACCNGCGGCATTAACCTTCAAGGGGATATACTGGCGAGCTCCGCCATACTGCTTGTTGCCGACGATGCGCTTAGCATACTGCACGGGCACTTTGCGTGTTCCCTGAACGAGAAGCACAGCGCCGACAGTGACAGCGAAAAGCAACACAAGCTCAACGATGAACATCACAAGACCGCCCTCTGAACCGGTTGAACCCGGAAGACGGCTTACGAACTCGAAGTAAAGAGCCTGAGGAAGGCGGGCGATAATACCCACAAGGATAATGAAAGAGATGCCGTTACCGATACCGCGGTCAGTGATGCGCTCACCCAGCCACATGATAAACATAGAGCCGGCAGCGAGAATCACAGTGAGATAAGCGATAGTCCANAAGCCCATAGTGGCGTGACCGCCGGCGGCGTTAACCTGATACTGGAGGTTGACCAGATAGGCAGGACCCTGAAGCAAAAGAATCAGGACGGTAAGATAACGTGTATACTGGTTCAATTTCTGGCGGCCGCTCTCCCCCTCGCGCTGCATCTTCTGGAAAGAAGGGAGCACCATGCCCAGCAACTGGATCACGATCGATGCAGTGATATAAGGCATGATACCCAGCGCAAAAATNGAAGCCTGGGAGAACGCGCCTCCGGAAAACATATCGAGAAGCTGCATAAGGCCGCTGCCTGATGTGAAGTTGGCAAGCGCGTCAAGATCGTCGGGGTGAATGCCCGGCAACACGACATAACATCCAAGTCGGTATACGAATACCAACATGAATGTTATGAGAAGACGCTTACGCAGCTCTTCGATTGTCCAGATGTTCTTTATTGTTTGGATAAATCTCATCACAGTTAAACTTTAGCGATTGAACCGCCGGCTGCCTCGATAGCCTTNTGGGCTGCCTGAGAGAACGCATTGGCTTCAACTGCGATTGCACGGGTGATTGTTCCGCTTGCCAAAATCTTGACGAGCTGCTTGCCTGATACGAAACCGGCAGCGCGAAGTTCCTCAAGACCCACCTTGTTCAGGTTCTTGGCAGCTGCGAGCTCCTCGATAGTGCCGATATTGATACCCTTATACTCAACACGGTTGATGTTCTTGAAACCGAACTTGGGCAAACGGCGCTGAAGAGGCATCTGACCACCTTCGAAACCTATCTTCTGTGAATAACCTGAACGAGACTTGGCTCCCTTATGACCACGGGTAGATGTTCCACCCTTGCCAGAACCCGGTCCGCGACCGATACGGGTTTTCTTCTTGTTAGACCCTACTGCGGGTCGGATAGTATTTAATTCCATGTCTTCGTAAGTTTTATGCGTTAGTCACTTCTACAAGGTGACGAACACGGTTAACCATACCCATCACGTCGGGAGTGTTTTCCTTAACAACCGAGTGATGCATTTTTTTCAATCCAAGAGCGTCGAGCGTAAGCTTCTGCACCTTGGGAGCGTTGATGCGGCTCTTTATCTGAGTGATTTTAATTTTTGCCATGATTCAAGCTGATTTAACCGTTATATACTTTTTCGAGTGATATACCGCGATTCTGGGCAACCTGAAGCGGGCTGCGCATTTCGCCAAGAGCCTCGATAGTAGCCTTCACAAGGTTGTGAGGGTTAGACGAGCCCTTTGACTTAGCAAGCACGTCAGTGATGCCGACGCTCTCCAACACGGCNCGCATCGCACCACCTGCCTTAACTCCGGTACCGTGAGAAGCAGGCTTGAGAATCACGCGTGAACCGCCAAACTTAGCTTCCTGCTCGTGAGGGATAGTTCCCTTGTGAACCGGAACGCGGATAAGGTTCTTCTTAGCGGCTTCAACACCCTTGGCGATAGCTGCTGTTACCTCATTAGCCTTGCCAAGACCCCAGCCTACGATTCCGTCCTCGTTTCCAACAACCACGATAGCGGCAAAGGTGAATGTGCGTCCACCCTTGGTCACCTTAGTAACACGGTTGATGGCTACAAGACGATCTTTCAACTCGATATCGTTGGTAGATTTTACTCTGTTATTCTTATTTGCCATGATTCTTAAAATTTAAGTCCGCCTTCGCGAGCAGCGTCAGCCAATGATTTAACACGACCATGGAAAAGATAACCATTACGGTCGAAAACTACTTCAGTGATACCGGCAGCGAGAGCCTTTTCAGCAGCGGCTTTACCGACTTTTGCTGCGATTTCAGTCTTTGTTCCACCTTCAATACCCTTTGAAGAAGTTGCTACGAGAGTCTTGCCTTCAAGGTCGTCAACGAGCTGAACATAAATCTGCTTGTTGCTGCGGAACACCGTCATGCGGGGACGAGCGGCGGTGCCAGACACTTTACCACGGATACGTGTCTTGATCTTATTTCTTCTTTGTATCTTTGATATCATGATTCTGTCTACTTTAATTATTTAGCACCTGCTGACTTACCTGACTTACGACGGATAACTTCACCGACAAACTTAATACCCTTGCCNTTGTAAGGTTCAGGCTTGCGGAGTGAGCGGATCTTCGCGCACACCTGGCCGAGAAGCTGCTTGTCATCGCTTTCGAGAATAATAAGAGGGTTCTTATTACGCTCAGTCTTTGCTTCAACCTTAACTTCCTTAGGAAGCTTGATAAATATAGCGTGAGAGAATCCGAGCGCGAGCTCAAGAACCTGACCTTCAGAAGTGGCGCGGTAACCTACGCCGACAAGTTCCATCTCCTTGCGATAGCCCTGTGACACGCCTACCACCATGTTGTGGATAAGAGCGCGATACAGACCATGCTGAGCGCGATGCTCGCGATCGTCAGAGGGACGGGTCAAAGTGACGTGTCCGTCTTCGATTGAGACAGTGAGATCAGGATTGATTTTCTGAGAAAGTTCTCCCTTCGGTCCTTTTACAGTTACTACATCGTCCTTAACGGTTACTGTAACTCCGGCTGGTATTTCAATGGGGGCTTTACCTATTCTTGACATTGTTAATTCCTCCTTTAAAGATTAATAAACATAGCATAATACCTCGCCGCCCACTTTAAGTTCACGAGCCTTCTTGTTGGTCATGACACCCTTTGAAGTGGAAAGGATTGCAATACCTAAACCATTAAGCACACGCGGCATGTCCTTATAGCCTGTGTACTGACGGAGACCGGGACGTGACACTCGTTTAAGGCTCTTGATAGCGTTCACCTTGTCAACGGGGTCATATTTCAAGGCAATCTTAATAGTGCCTGCGGGATTTTCACCCTCTACAAACTTGTAGTTAAGAATGTAGCCCTGTTCAAAAAGAATCTTTGTGATTTCTTTTTTCAAGTTTGAGGCGGGAATCTCTACTACTCTGTGCTGAGCTTTGATAGCGTTCCTCAATCTTGTTAAATAATCTGCTATTGGATCAGTCATTTTATTGAATTGTTTAAATTGATTCGGGATTATCCGAACAATATTTAATACTCGCTCTATTTAGGTCTCGCGTTTTACCAAGATGCTTTCTTAACACCGGGGATCAATCCGGCTGAAGCCATTTCACGGAACTGGATGCGTGAAATGCCGAACTGGCGCATATAGCCTTTCGGACGGCCGGTGATGCTGCAACGGTTGTGCAGGCGCACGCTCGATGCATTCTTCGGAAGCTTCTGGAGTCCTTCGTAGTCACCTTCAGCCTTAAGCGCTGCGCGCTTAGCGGCATACTTTGCTACGAGCTTGGCTCTCTTTACTTCGCGAGCCTTCATTGATTCTTTAGCCATAGTATAAAATTATTTTTTAGCGTTCTTGAACGGAAGACCGAAAAGCTTCAGAAGAGCATAGCCCTCTTCGTCGGTCTTGGCAGAAGTTACAAATGTGATATTCATACCCATCATCTTTGAAATCGCGTCGATGTTGATTTCAGGGAAGATGATCTGCTCGGTGATACCAAGAGTGTAGTTGCCGCGTCCGTCAAACTTGCTCTCGANACCCTTGAAGTCGCGGATACGGGGAAGAGCAACGCGGATAAGACGCTCCAGGAACTCATACATCTTGTCACGGCGCAGAGTTACACGGGCGCCGATNGGGTTCTTTTTACGAACCTTGAAGTTAGAGATATCCTTCTTTGAAAGAGTGGGAACGGCTTTCTGACCGGTGATGGCGGTAAGCTCGTTGATCGCAGTCTCAATGATTTTCTTGTCCTGGGTGGCGGCGCCAAGTCCCTCGTTGATCACGATTTTCTCGAGACGGGGAACCTGCATCACGCTTGAATAGTTGAATTCTTTCTCAAGAGCGGGGACAATGCGCTCCTTGTAATCTTTCTTAAGGGTTGCTGTGCTCATTACTTAATCTCCTCTCCTGATTTTTTAGAATAACGTACTGATTTTCCCTCTTCGTTCTTGCGGCGTCCCACGCGGCAAGGCTTGCCGGTCTTGGGATCAAGAAGAGCGAGGTTGGAAACATGCACCGGAGCTTCAATCTTAATGATACCGCCCTGGGGATGCTTTGCACTTGGCTTGGTACTCTTAGAGACCATGTTGATACCTTCAACGATAGCACGACACTTGTCAGGCTGCACAGAAAGCACGCGGCCTGTTTTGCCGCGGTCTTCCCCTGCCAGAACGTAAACGGTGTCGTTCTTTTTAATATTTAATTTGCTCATTGTGGTTTAACTTCTATTACTATGGATTAAAGTACTTCGGGGGCGAGTGAAACAATCTTCATGTTAGTGTTGCGGAGCTCACGAGCCACCGGACCGAAAATACGGGTGCCGCGGAGCTCGCCAGCGTTGTTCAGCAACACGCAAGCATTGTCGTCAAAGCGGATATATGAACCGTCGGGACGGCGCACTTCCTTCTTTGTGCGGACAACCACAGCCTTTGACACAGTACCTTTCTTTACATCTGACGATGGGATGACGCTCTTCACCGAAACAACGATGATGTCGCCCACTGACGCATAACGACGTCCTGTACCACCGAGTACATGAATGCAGAGCGCTTCTTTAGCTCCACTGTTGTCAGCAACAGTTAAACGTGATTCAGTCTGTATCATAATTACTTAACTTTTTCGATTATTTCTACCAATCTCCATCTTTTAGTTTTGCTCAACGGACGGGTTTCCATCAGTCGGACGGTATCGCCTACGCTGCATTCGTTGTTCTCGTCATGAGCGTGGTACTTCTTGGTTTTGTTGACAAACTTACCGTAGATGGGGTGCTTTTCTTTCCACTTTACCATTACGGTAATGGTCTTGTCACCCTTGTTTGACGAAACAACCCCAATACGTTCTTTTCTTAGGTTTCTTTTCTGTTCCATTGTTGGGATTATTTATTGTTTAGTTCACGCTGACGCAACTCGGTTTTCATACGGGCAATCATCTTGCGGTCGCGGGTAATGCTCGCAGGATTGTCGATGGGAGAAATCGCGTGGTTGATCTTCACCTGAAGATACTCAGCCTGTGCTTTCTCAAGACGCTCTTTGAGATCCTGGGTGCTAAGCTCTTTAATTTCTTCTTTCTTCATAATCTTTAGACGTTTTGAGTCGGGTCATAGTCGCGACGTACAATAAACTTAGTGGTCACAGGAAGCTTCTGAGCCGCAAGACGCAATGCCTCTTTTGCAACATCGAAGGGAACGCCTTCGAGCTCGATAAGGATACGTCCCGGGGTAACAGGCGCAACAAACCCTTCAGGGTTACCTTTACCTTTACCCATACGCACCTCGGCAGGCTTCTTAGTGATAGGCTTGTCCGGGAAAATGCGGATCCATACCTGACCCTGACGCTGCATGTAACGTGTCACGGCGATACGGGCTGCCTCAATCTGGCGACCGGTAATCCACTTGGACTCCAATGTCTTTATGCCGAACGATCCGAAAGCCAGCTGATTGCCACGCTGAGCGTTGCCTTTCATGCGGCCTTTCTGGGAACGGCGGAATTTAGTTTTCTTCGGTTGTAACATTGTTGTGTTGATTCAATTCGTTAACGATTGTTTTTAGGTTTGCGGAAACGGTTTCCACGGGGAGCGCGGTCATTGTTGCCGCGGGTCTCCTTGCCTGAGTTGTTGAACACGGGAGCGAGTTCGCGCTTTCCGTAAACCTCACCACGGCAAATCCAAACCTTTACACCAATAACACCAACCTTGGTGTGAGCCTCAACAAGAGCGTAGTCGATATCGGCGCGGAGAGTGTGGAGAGGAGTACGTCCTTCCTTGAACATCTCGCTGCGAGCCATTTCAGCTCCGTTGAGACGTCCGCTCACCTGAACCTTGATACCTTCGGCGCCGCTGCGCATGGTGCTCTGGATAGCCATCTTCACTGCACGGCGGTAAGCGATCTTACCTTCAATCTGGCGAGCGATGTTGGCAGCCACGATCTGAGCGTCGAGCTCGGGGCGCTTAACTTCATAAATGTTGATTTGCACATCCTTGTCGGTGATCTTCATAAGCTCTTTCTTCAGCTTGTCAACATCAGCGCCGCCCTTTCCGATGATAAGTCCCGGACGAGAAGTGCAGATNGTGATAGTGATGAGCTTGAGAGTGCGCTCGATAACGATGCGAGACACGCTTGACTTGGCGAGACGGACTTCAAGATACTTGCGAAGTTTTGAATCCTCGAGCAAGTTGTCGCCGTATTTTTTGCCACCATACCAGTTAGAGTCCCAACCACGGATGACACCTAAACGGTTGCTAATTGGATTAACTTTCTGTCCCATCTCTTATTCTTTAGTTTTAGCGTTATCAATAGTGTCTACATACAATGTCACGTGGTTAGCGCGCTTGCGGATTCTGTAGCCACGACCCTGAGGAGCGGGACGAAGGCGTTTCAGCATAGGAGCGGGCCCAACAAAAATTGTGCTGATATAAAGCTCGTCCTTTTCTGCTTTGCGTTCGTTCTTCGCTTCCCAGTTTGCCACAGCTGAACGGAGACATTTCTCCAGGCGGGCTGCAGCTTCTTTATTTGAGAATTTAAGAATGCCGAGAGCGCGGAACACTTCCTTGCCGCGCACCATGTCAACCACCAGGCGCATTTTGCGGGGTGATGAAGGAACGTCAAGAAGCTTGGCAAATGCCTGCGACTTGAGGGCACTCTTTCTTAATTCGGCTGATTGTCTTTTTCTTACACCCATTGTATTTAATTTCTTTTTTTGTCAAAAATTTTTATATCAATGGCCCTTGTTATTTTTTCTTATTTCCTGCATGTCCGCGGAAAATACGGGTGGGAGCAAACTCGCCGAGCTTGTGACCTACCATGTTTTCAGTGACGTATACCGGAATAAACTTATTACCATTGTGCACTGCAAAAGTGTGACCGACGAAATCGGGGGAAATCATAGAAGCGCGGCTCCAGGTCTTGATAACCGATTTCTTGCCGCTTTCCTCCATAGCCGCCACTTTCTTCTCCAGCTTAACGCTGATATATGGGCCTTTTTTTAATGAACGACTCATAAAAACTACTTAATTAATCAGATTACTTTTTTCTTCTTTCAATAATGTACTTTGAAGAATGTTTCTTCGGAGCACGTGTCTTAAGACCCTTAGAGTAAAGACCCTTGCGTGAACGGGGATGTCCTCCTGAAGCGCGGCCTTCACCACCACCCATCGGGTGATCAACCGGGTTCATAACAACACCGCGGTTGCGGGGGCGACGGCCAAGCCAGCGGCTGCGGCCTGCTTTTCCGCTGCGTTCAAGTGAATGCTCGCTGTTGCCTACGACACCGATTGTAGCGCGGCAAGAAGCAAGAATCTTACGAGTTTCTCCTGAAGGTAATTTGATAATTGCGTAGTCTCCTTCGCGTGACACAAGCTGAGCGAATGTGCCGGCTGAACGCGCCATGAACGCGCCCTGTCCGGGACGAAGCTCGATGTTGTGGATCACAGTACCGACGGGGATAGCGCTCAAGGGAAGGGCGTTGCCCACCTCGGGAGCTGCGTCAGGTCCGCTTACCACCTTGTCACCGACATTGAGTCCGTTGGGTGCAATTATGTAAGCCTTTGCGCCGTCAACATAGTAAAGGAGCGCGATGCGGGCTGAACGGTTGGGATCATACTCGATCGACTTTACTACGGCGGGTACACCGTCTTTATTTCTCTTAAAGTCAATGATACGGTATTTGCGCTTGTGGCCACCGCCAAGGTAACGGGTGGTTAAGTGGCCCTCGGAGTTGCGGCCTCCGGTAGACTTTTTACCGACTGTAAGAGATTTCTCTGGCGTCCGGGCAGTGATCGTACCTTTGAAAACGCCAATAACTTTGTGTCTTTGCCCCGGTGTAGTGGGCTTGAATTTTCTTACTGCCATTTCTGTTATATATTGCTATAGAAGTCAATAGTTTCACCATCAGCGACTGTGATGATAGCTTTCTTGTAGTCGGATGTGCTGCCCTTGATGATACCACTGCGAGTGTAGCGTGACTTGTTCTTGCCGCGCACGATCATAGTGTTAACCTTAACAACATGGACGCCATAGAGTTTCTCTACGAGATCCTGGATCTGATACTTGTTAGCTTCGGGAGAAACACGGAAAGTGTAGCGATTGAGCTTTTCAGTAAGCTGAGTCGCCTTTTCTGTAACGATAGGGGTTATCTCAAATTCCATTTTTTATATCTCCTGTCTTTAGAGGTTATTAATAACATCAAGGCTACCTTCGGTAAGGATGATAGCTTTATTATTGAGCAAAGCATAAGTGTTTACATCGCAAGCATTTATTACTTTTGCTCCCGGCACATTTCGAGCCGACAAATATACGTTTTTATTTTGGTCTTTTAAAACCAAAAGGATCTTTTCATCGGCAACTTTAAGATTTTTAGCAAAATTTACGAAATCTTTAGTTTTCGGAGTCTCGAAATTGAGGTCTTCCACCACGATGATCTGGTTATCCTGAGCCTTGTAGGTCAAAGCCGAACGGCGCGCAAGAGCCTTGAGCTTCTTGTTGAGCTTCGAACGGTAGTCACGGGGACGGGGACCAAATACGCGTCCACCACCAACGAGAACCGGAGAATTGATGTCACCGATACGGCTGCCGCCGCCACCTTTCTGCTTGTGGAGCTTGCGGGTTGAACCGGAAACTTCGCTTCTTTCCTTTGACTTGTGAGTACCCTGGCGCTGGTTGGCAAGATACTGCTTCACATCGAGATAAACGGCCTGCTCGTTAGCTTCGATGGCAAACACTTCGTCGTTAAGCTGAGCCTTGCGACCGGTGTCTTCTCCTTTGATATTGTATATTGCGAGTTCCATTATTTCTCAATTAATACGATTGAACCTTTACTTCCGGGAACTGAGCCCTTAATCATTAACAGATTGTGGTCGGGGATAACTTTGATAACCTGAAGGTTTTGAACGGTCACGCGTTCGTTGCCCATCTGTCCTGCCATACGCATGCCCTTGAACACCTTTGCGGGATAAGAACAAGCGCCGATAGAACCCGGCTTGCGAAGACGGTTGTGCTGACCGTGAGTAGCCTGACCTACACCACCGAAACCGTGACGCTTAACGACACCCTGGTAACCCTTACCTTTAGAGGTTCCTGCGATGTCTACGAAGTCGTTTTCAGTGAAGAAGTCAACGGCGATAGTATCGCCGAGGTTGTACTCACCTTCAAATCCTTTGAACTCGGCCAAGTGTCTCTTGGGAGTAACTCCGGCTTTCTTGAAATGACCTTGTTCGGGACGGGTAGTGTGCTTCTCTTTCTTGTCCTCGAAACCGAGCTGAAGAGCTGCATAGCCATCCTTTTCAACAGTCTTAACCTGAGTAACCACACAAGGACCTACTTCGATAACAGTGCACGGTATGTTCTTACCGTCGGCACTGAAAACGGATGTCATTCCGATTTTCTTTCCTAATAATCCTGGCATTTCTCTTGATTGTTAAAAATGTAATGTAATAATTGTTTATTTCTGAAATCTTAGGCTTAGACCTTAACTTCCACCTGAACACCGCTGGGAAGCTCAAGCTTCATCAACGCGTCGACAGTCTTAGCGCTTGAGTTGTAGATGTCGATAAGACGCTTGAATGATGAAAGCTGGAACTGCTCGCGTGACTTCTTGTTGACGAAAGTCGAACGGTTCACAGTGAAGATGCGCTTGTGGGTGGGCAGAGGTATAGGACCGCTGATTACCGCGCCTGTAGCCTTTACAGTCTTTACAATCTTCTCGGCTGACTTGTCGAGAAGATTGTGGTCATAAGACTTTAGTTTGATTCTGATTTTCTGGCTCATATTCTTATGATATAATATTATTTCAATAAATCAACGCGACCCTGGCATTCAGTGAGCACGTTCTTTGCAATTGAAGAGCTTACTTCAGCGTAGTGAGAGAAGCTCATTGTGCTGGTGGCACGTCCTGAAGTGATGGTACGGAGGGCTGTAACGTAGCCGAACATCTCGGCAAGAGGAGCTTTAGCCTTAACGACGCGGGCGCCGCTGCGGCTTGTTTCCATACCCTCTACCTGACCGCGACGCTTGTTCAAGTCGCCGATCACGTCACCCATGCTCTCTTCGGGAGTNACAACCTCAATCTTCATGATAGGNTCAAGAAGAACGGGGTTAGCCTTCTCAGAAGCCTTCTTGAACGCCTGGATGGCGCAGAGCTCGAATGAAAGCTGNTCNGAGTCAACCGGGTGGAATGAACCGTCAATAACNGTAACCTTAAGATGCTCTACGGGGAAGCCGGCGAGAACGCCATTCTTCATCGCAGTCTGGAAGCCCTTCTGGATAGAGGGGATGAATTCCTTAGGAATGTTACCGCCCTTAACTTCGTCAACGAACTGGAGGTTGCCTTCGAAGCCTTCGTCAACCGGCTCAACGCGAACGATGATGTCGGCAAACTTACCGCGACCACCGGTCTGCTTCTTGAACACTTCGCGAATTTCAACCGGCTTGGTGATAGCTTCCTTGTAGGTAACCTGAGGACGACCCTGGTTACATTCTACCTTGAACTCACGGCGGAGACGGTCGATAATGATGTCGAGGTGAAGCTCACCCATACCTGAGATAACGGTTTGTCCGGTCTCTTCGTTGGTTTCAACGCGGAAGGTGGGGTCTTCCTCAGCGAGCTTCTGAAGACCTACGCCAAGCTTGTCAAGGTCTTTCTGAGTCTTAGGCTCAACTGCGATACCGATAACGGGATCGGGGAATTCCATTGCTTCGAGCACGATGGGAGCGTCTTCAGCGCAAAGGGTGTCACCGGTGCGGATATCTTTGAAACCTACGCCTGCGCCGATATCACCGCATTCGATCTCTTCTTTAGGATTCTGCTTGTTAGAGTGCATCTGGAAAAGACGAGAGATACGCTCCTTCTTGCCTGAACGGCTGTTGAGCACGTAGCTTCCGGCGGGGATAGCGCCTGAATAAACGCGGAAGAAGCAAAGACGTCCAACATAGGGGTCGGTTGCGATCTTGAACGCAAGAGCGCACATGGGCGACTCGAAGTTGGGCTCGCGGGTAAGGATCTCGTCGGGGTTGCCTACAGCGTGACCTTCAACGGCGCCGGCGTCAACCGGGCTGGGAAGATAAGCGCAGACAGCGTCGAGCAAGCACTGAACGCCCTTGTTCTTGAACGAGCTACCGCAAATCATCGGAACCACGTTCATTGAAAGAGTAGCGGCGCGGAGAGCCTTCTTGATTTCGTCTTCGGTGATAGTAGAGGGATCGTCGAAATATTTAGCCATGAGGTCATCGTCGAATTCAGCGATTTTCTCAAGCATCTTGTCGCGCCATTCCTCAGCTTCGCCAAGGAGGTTAGCGGGGATTTCCTCTACGGTGTAGTCAGCGCCCATAGTTTCGTCATGCCAGTAGATAGCCTTCATTCTGATAAGGTCAACTACGCCCTTGAAAGTCTCTTCAGCTCCGATAGGAATCTGGATGGGACAAGGGTTTGCGCCGAGGATCTCCTTGAGCTGGCGAACAACTTCAAGGAAGTTAGCGCCTGAACGGTCCATCTTGTTGACGTAACCGATACGGGGCACATTGTATTTATCAGCCTGACGCCACACGGTCTCTGACTGCGGCTCAACACCGCCCACCGCGCAGAAAGTTGCGACAGCGCCGTCGAGCACGCGGAGAGAACGTTCTACTTCAACGGTGAAGTCAACGTGTCCCGGAGTGTCAATCAAGTTGATTTTGTATTTTTTATCGTTATAGTTCCAGAAAGTAGTGGTAGCGGCGGAAGTAATTGTGATACCACGCTCCTGCTCCTGCTCCATCCAGTCCATAGTTGCGGCACCGTCGTGAACCTCGCCGATTTTGTGGGTCAATCCGGTGTAGAACAGGATACGCTCAGAAGTGGTTGTTTTACCAGCATCGATGTGAGCCATGATACCGATATTACGGGTAAACTTTAAGTTTTCGTCTTTGGTTGCCATTTTCGAAATGAAATTAATGAATCAGTGATTAGAAACGGAAATGAGCGAATGCGCGGTTAGCTTCCGCCATCTTGTGCATATCTTCTTTGCGCTTGAATGCACCGCCTTGTTCGTTGTAGGCATCTACGATTTCAGCTGCGAGCTTGTCCGCCATGGTCTTGCCGCCACGTTTGCGTGCGTAGATGATAAGATTCTTCATCGAGATGGACTCTTTGCGGTCGGGACGGATCTCAGTAGGAACCTGGAATGTGGCACCGCCGACACGACGAGATTTAACCTCCACCTGGGGAGTTACATTTTCGAGGGCCTTCTTCCAGATTTCGAGGGCCGACTTTTCTTCATTAGGCAATTTAGACTTCACAGTCTCAAGTGCGCTATAAAATATGGTGTAAGAAGTGTTCTTCTTTCCATCATACATAAGATGGTTCACGAATTTTGACACTCTTACGTCATTGAAAACGGGATCGGGTAGAACGACCCGCTTCTTAGGCTTTGCTTTTCTCATTTTTAGTAAAGTTTTGTTTTTGGTTGCTTGGCTGCGTCTTTAATCTTCAACTTGGCTCTCTCGCCTCGTTTACTCAACCTGAACTGCTGTCCAATAAATCAAAAACGAAGTTAAATTAACTGGGTTTTGTTTATCTCTGCATGCTGCTTCCAGCTGCGGGCGTTATTACTTCTTACCCTTTGCTGCGGGGGCTGCTCCCGGTTTCGGACGCTTAGCTCCATACTTGGAACGACGCTGAGTGCGATCCTTAACGCCGCTGGTGTCGAGTGTACCGCGCACGATGTGGTAACGCACACCGGGAAGGTCCTTAACACGACCGCCGCGAACAAGAACGATTGAGTGCTCCTGCAAGTTGTGACCTTCTCCGGGAATATAAGAGTTAACCTCTTTACCGTTAGTCAATCTCACACGGGCAACTTTACGCATCGCCGAGTTAGGCTTTTTAGGAGTGGTGGTGTAAACTCTCACGCAAACACCGCGACGCTGAGGACAGCTGTCGAGTGCCGGAGACTTACTCTTGTCCTCCAGAGCCACACGTCCTTTTCTTACTAATTGCTGAATTGTAGGCATCTTAGTTGTTTTGTTTTTTACTAAAGTTTATTATCGTTGTTATATCTTTCACATAATATCCCACGCTTCCTATTCGGCTGATGTTCAACACCATACGATAGGCAAGCGCGAGCTTCACGTCAAAAACTTCGCAAAGTTAGCAACTAAATTCCTAATTTCCAAATATTTTCACAAAAACTAAAAATATTTTTAGCATGGCGACTTATCGCCGCGATTTCAAACGGCGAAGTCTGAGTTTTTTTCTAATTTTGCAGCATCAACATTTAAAATCGCAGCAAATCATGGCAAACAACATCATCCTGTTTGACGATCCGGAAACGCGCGGCAACCTGCTTCCGCTCACTTTCACGCGTCCCATTTCGGAAATACGCTTCGGCATAAACACCCTGCGCCAGAAGTGGGAGCTCGCCTTCCCCGGCACATATTCCTACAAAACAGAAGATTATCTGTCGGCTAAATATCCCATCGCGGAAAAGAACACCATCGAGGACTACTATATTTCAGCCAACGTGTGTCCCACGCCCGAACTGGTCAAAGCTCTCGCCGACCTGCAACCCGGCACCGCCCTCACCCACAACGGCGTGGAGATAGCGCGCCGAGGCAAAAACGCCGACAAGTCGCTGACCCTCGACGAAGAACCGTTCGCAATAAAAACCTTGCCCGACATCTTCATGCTCAACGAGCGCGCCCTCGTCGACGACTTCAAGGCGCTGACCGGCGGACGCAACTCGCTTCCCGTAAGCCACACATGCACCGTCATCGGCGATCCGTTCTATCCCGACGGCACGCCTAAAATTTTTCTTGAGCCTGGAGCCAAAGCCGAAGGCGCCATCCTCAACGTGACCCACGGCCCCATCTACATCGGCAGAGACGCCGAGATAATGGAGGGCTCATGCGTGAGAGGCCCGCTCGCCTTGTGTGATCACGCCTACATAAACATGGGCTCAAAAATCTACGGAGCCACCACCATCGGTCCCTACTGCAAGGTGGGCGGAGAGATAAACAACGTGGTCATAATCGGCTACAGTAACAAAGCTCATGACGGATTTCTCGGAAACGCCGTCATCGGCGAATGGTGCAATCTCGGAGCCAACTGCGTGTCATCCAACCTGAAGAACGACTACTCCGAGATTAGGCTGTGGAACTACCATTCGCGCCGCTTCATGCACACCGGGCTGCAATTCTGCGGGCTCATCATGGGCGACCACTCCAAAGCCGGCATCAACACCATGTTCAACACCGCGACGGTGGTTGGAGTGGGCTGCAACATCCACGGAGCCGGATTCCCGCGCACCTATATCCCCTCCTTCAGCATCGGAGGAGCGGCGGGATTCAGCGAACTGCCGCTTAACAAATTTTTCGACACTGCGCGCCGGGTGATGTCGCGCCGACACGTAGAACTCACCCATGACGACATCGAGATTCTCACCCACCTTTACGAGAACCGATAACGTGGCATAACGCCGCCGGAATTATACCAAAAATGCGAGAAGACCCGGGTCTTTTCGCATTTTTGCAATAAATTTGCATAAAAATTCAGATTTCATTGTGCTAATCTTGTATTTTGTTAGTAAATTTGCCGTTCCAAAAATAATCCGACGGAATTATGAACAAACGCCAGATCCGCCTTTTGGCGATTCTCGAAATATTAAACAACAACAGCATCGGAAGCCAGGAAGAACTCTCGCGGCTCCTTGCCGCCCGAGGCTTCTTTGTGACACAGGCGACTCTGTCACGCGACCTCAAGGCATTGAAGACCACCAAAGTCGTTTCATCGCTGGGAGGCTACCGCTATATCGTCACAAAGCCGGGCGAAATCCCCGAAGACGAGATTTATGAAACGGTGCCGACAACAGCCCAGACGGGCACACACCGGAATGTCGAGTCAATGCGTTTCACCGGCAACATGCTTGTGTTCAGAACTCCGTTTGGATATGCGAGCGGTCTCGCCTATGACCTCGACCAACTCATAACCCCCTACATTCTCGGAACCATAGCAGGCGCCGACACAGTGATGGTCGCGACTGCCGAGGAAGCGTCGCGCGCCGAAATCCTCGACTTCTTCACCGGATTCGTGCCCGAGCGCGTGTTGGCAGAGGCACGCAAGCAGATAGCTTCGCCCGATAAGATATTGAATTAGAAAACTTAAACTTTACTGACAACATAAAACGAAAAATGGCAGATATGTCGAATATTGAGGTGCTGGTCGCCTCGGAAGAGCATGTAAAATATGTCGACGAAATTCTTGACACCATCAACCGCGCGGCAAAAGTGCGCGGAACCGGTATTGCCAAGCGATCGCCCGAATATGTTAAACAGAAAATGCTGGAACGCAAGGCAGTGATCGCGCTTTGCGACGGAGAGTTTGCAGGATTCAGCTACATTGAATCATGGAGCAACAAGGAGTTTGTGGCAAATTCAGGACTAATCGTGTCCGACAAGTTCCGCGGGCTTGGACTTGCCACCCGCATCAAGCGACGCATCTTTGAACTGTCGCGCGAAATGTTTCCCGACGCCAAGATATTCTCCCTCACCACCGGCGCCGCCGTCATGAAAATGAATCACGACCTCGGCTACCGCCCCGTCACCTTCGACCAGCTCACCACCGACGCCGCCTTCTGGCGCGGCTGTGAAAGCTGCGTGAACTTCGACATTCTCCAGCGCAACGGCGGACACAAGTGCCTGTGCACCGGGCTTCTCTATGACCCCAAAGAACATCAAGCTAATTAATCGAAAAAAACAAACTAAACATATATACTTATGAAAGAAGAAAACAAGAAAGTGGTGCTCGCCTTCAGCGGCGGTCTTGACACCTCATTTGCCGTAAAATACCTTTCGGAAGACTGCGGCTATGACGTTTATACCGCAATCGCCAACACCGGCGGCTTCTCGCCCGAAGAGCTGAAAGCAATCGAAAAACGCGCGCTCGATCTTGGAGCAAAAGCCCACGCCACTCTCGACATCACCAAAGAATATTACGAGAAGAGCATCAAATACATGATATTCGGCAACGTGCTCCGCAACGGCACCTACCCCATCTCGGTCAGCTCCGAACGCATATTCCAGGCGATAGCCATCATCGACTACGCGAAATCAATCGGCGCGCGCTACGTGGCTCACGGAAGCACAAGCGCGGGCAACGACCAGGTGCGTTTCGACATAACATTCCAGATTCTCGCCCCCGAGATTGAAATCATCACCCCTACCCGCGACATGAACCTCACCCGCGAGTATGAAATCAACTACCTGAAGGACCACGGTTATGTAGCCGACTTCAAGAAGCTTGAATATTCAATCAACAAAGGTCTTTGGGGAACATCGGTTGGCGGAAAGGAAACCCTCCACAGCGACCAGACCCTCCCCGAGGAGGCATATCCCACCCAGATGACGGCAACTGCCGACAGCCGCCTCACAATCGACTTCACCGAGGGTGAAATCTCAGCCGTGAACGGCGAACCGTTCACCGACAAAGTGAAGGCTATCCAGAAAATCGAAGAGCTCGTGGCGCCCTACGCTCTCGGAAGAGACATGCACATCGGCGACACCATCATCGGCATAAAGGGGCGTGTGGGCTTCGAGGCAGGAGCGCCAATGGTAATCATCGCCGCCCACAAGATGCTCGAGAAGCACACTCTCACCAAGTGGCAGCAATATTGGAAAGATCAGCTCGGCAACTGGTATGGAATGTTCCTCCACGAAGCGCAGTATCTTGAACCGGTGATGCGCGACATCGAAAAATTCCTCCAGTCGTCACAGCGCAACGTGACAGGACGCGTGTTCATCGACCTGAAGCCTTACCGCTTCATCACCGTTGGCGTGGAAAGCGACTTCGACCTCATGAAGACCGACTTCGGCGAATATGGCGAACTTAGCAAAGGTTGGACCGCCGACGACGTGAAGGGCTTCACCAAGATTCTCGGAAACCAGATGAAAATCTATCATTCCGTGCAAACTCGTAACAACAAAGACCGCGAAGCATGATAAGAACTGGAATAATAGGCGGCGCGGGATATACCGCCGGCGAGCTGCTGCGCCTTCTCATCAATCACCCCGATGTTGAGATCAAGTGGGTCCACAGTTCAAGCAACGCCGGAAACAACGTGACCGACGTTCATCAGGGACTCATCGGCGAGACCGAACTGAAGTTCACGTCTGACATCGATTTCAACGACATCGACGTGATGTTCTGCTGCACCCCTCACGGCGAAACAAAAAAATTCATGGAGTCACATGAAGTTCCCGAAGAGCTGCGCATCATCGACCTGTCGACCGACTATCGCATCAACGACGGCACCCACGATTTTGTCTACGGACTGCCCGAGCTGAACCGCAAGCAGATTGTGCGCGGCGCCAAGCGCGTTGCCAATCCGGGATGCTTCGCCACAGCAATTCAGCTCGCGCTGCTGCCCCTCGCCAAAAATCTACTTCTCAACAGCACCGTTCACGTCACGGCGATAACCGGCTCGACCGGTGCCGGCGTGAAGCCCTCGGCAACCAGCCATTTCTCATGGCGCAACAACAACGTGTCGATCTACAAGCCGTTCAAGCATCAGCATCTCGCCGAAATAAGGCAGTCGCTGACCCAGCTTCAAAACAGCTTTAAGTCCGACATCGACTTCATCCCGGTCAGAGGATGTTTCGCCCGTGGCATAATGGCTATCGTCTACCTTGATTGCCCGGTGGCTCTTGAAGAAGTGAAAAAACTCTATGAGGACTATTATTCTGATCATAATTTCACTTTCGTCACCGACAAAGCGCCCGACCTGAAAGATGTGGTGAACACCAACAAGTGCATACTTCACCTCGACAAGGTCGACGGCAAGCTTCTGATAACCTCGGTGATCGACAATCTTGTCAAAGGGGCGTCGGGACAGGCTGTCCACAACATGAACCTGCTTTTCGGGCTTCATGAGCGCGTGGGACTCCAACTGAAACCCTCGGCATTCTAAATTCATAATCAACATTCAACGATGAATCTATTTGACGTATATCCGCTTTTCGATATAGAAATTGACCGTGGCGAGGGTTGCCATGTATATGACAACCATGGAACGGAATACCTCGACCTTTATGGCGGTCACGCCGTGATTTCCGTAGGGCACTGCCATCCCGAAATCGTGAAAGCCATCAACGAGCAGGCATCAAAACTGATGTTCTACTCCAATTCCGTCATCAATCCGCTGCAAAAGAAACTTGCCGAGAAACTCGGCAAAGTATCGGGCTACGACGACTACCAGCTATTCCTTGTAAACTCGGGAGCCGAAGCTAACGAAAACGCATTGAAACTTGCATCGTTCCACACCGGCAAGTCGAGAGTCATAGCCTACGGAAAGGCATTCCACGGCAGAACGTCGGCAGCAGTAGAAGCTACCGACAATCCTAAAATCGTGTCGCCGCTCAACGACAACGGACACGTAACTTTCCTGCCGCTCAACGACATCGACGCGACGGTCAACGAGCTGAAAAAGGGCGACGTCTGCGCAGTCATTATCGAAGGCATCCAGGGCGTGGGCGGCATACGCATCCCCTCGGAAGATTTTCTGAGAGTGCTGCGTGAAGAGTGTGACCAATACGGAGCTGTTCTGATTCTTGACGAAATCCAGTCGGGCTACGGCAGATCAGGCAGATTCTTCGCCCACCAGTATTCAGGAATACGCCCCGACATCATCACCGTGGCAAAGGGGATCGCCAACGGCTTCCCGATGGGTGGCGTTCTCATCAGCCCGAAATTCACGCCCGAATACGGACAGCTCGGCACCACCTTCGGCGGCAACCATCTTGCCTGCGCGACTGCGATCGCCGTGCTCGACATCTTCGAGAAAGAGGGTCTCGTGGAAAACGCGGCTCTCGTTGGCTCCTATCTGCTGAACGAGTTAAAAGGACTGCCGGGCATAAAAGAAGTGCGCGGACGTGGACTGATGATAGGAATCGAGCTTGAGTTCCCGGCAAAAGAACTGCGCCGCCGCCTCATCTTTGAAGAGCACGTGTTTACCGGAGCCGCCGGCACCAATATCGTGAGACTGCTCCCGCCGCTCACTCTCTCAATGGAAGAAGCCGAAACATTCCTCACCCGCTTCAAAAGACTTCTCAACATATCACAGAAATGAAAGTATCAATCATAGGCGGAGGCAACATGGGCGGAGCGATAGCGCGCGGGTTGGCGGCAAGCGGATTTCCGCCCGCCGACATCGCCGTCAGCTCTCCGCGCCGGTCAACTCTCGACGCCATCGCAAAGTCATGTCCGGGCATAACCGTCTCGACCGACAACCGCGCCGTGATAAAAGGCACCGACTATATCGTCCTTGCCGTGAAGCCGTGGGTTCTACCTTCGGTGCTCGACGAAATCGCTCCGGCTATCGCTTTCCGCGACCAGACCCTGGTGTCGCTCGCCGCAGGAATATCGCTTGAAGATATCGGCAAAATGCTTCACCGCTACTCATCTGACCGTTCCGTGTTCCGAGCCATCCCCAACACAGCGATGTCGGTGGGGGCGAGCATGACATTCGTGTGCCATGACAACGCCGGCGAACAGCAGATCAACGACATCGTTTCGCTGTTCGACCGCCTCGGGCAGACAGCCGTGATCGAGGAACGCCTCATTGGCGCCGCTACAGCGCTGTGTTCATGCGGCATCGCCTATGTGATGCGCTACATCCGCGCCGCCACCGAAGGCGCCGTCGAGCTCGGACTCTATCCCGACAAGGCGAAAGAATATATGCTCGCCACCATGAAGGGCGCCGTGGCGCTCCTTGAAGCCACCGGCAATAACCCCGAGAGTGAAATCGACAAGGTGACCACCCCCGGCGGCATAACTATCAAAGGGCTCAACGCGATGGAACGCGCCGGATTTACGGCGGCAGTTATCGAGGGGCTTAAAGCGTCAGCCAAATAAAATTGAAGCCATGTCGATAAATAAAGTCATACTGATAGGAAATGTGGGGCAGGATCCTGAAATCCGATATATCGACACCCGCGCCGTCGCTTCATTCTCGCTCGCCACGACCGACCGCGCCTACACAACCGCTGCCGGAGTCCAGATTCCGGAGCGCACAGAGTGGCATCGCATCGTCATGTGGGACAAAGCGGCTGAATTTGCCGAGAAATATATCAGAAAAGGGACCAAACTCTATGTAGAAGGTAAATTGCGCACCCGCTCTTGGGAGGACCGCAACACCATCAAGCACACCGTGACCGAAATCTACGTGGAGAATTTCGACATCGTATCACGCAATAACAACAATTGACGATGAGATATTTCGTTTCAGCAGGAGAAGCATCGGGCGACCTTCACGCCGCCCAACTGATAAAGGAGCTTGTCAATCGCGACAAGGACGCTCAGGTAGCATTTCTGGGCGGCGACCTCATGGCGGCTGAAGCCGGTCATCAGCCTGAAATCCATTATCGCGAGATGGCGTTCATGGGATTCAGCGAAGTGCTGCGCCATCTTCCCAAGGTGCTCTCCAATCTGAAACGCGCCAAGGAGACGATAAAGAAATTCCGCCCCGACGCATTAATCCTCGTCGACTATCCCAGCTTCAACCTCAAACTCGCAAGCTACGCCTACTCGCTCGGCATACCGGTTTTCTATTACATCTCGCCAAAAGTGTGGGCATGGAAAGAGCACCGCGTGAAGGCGATAAGGAAATATGTGAGACAGGTTTATTGCATCCTTCCGTTTGAAACCGACTTCTACGCGCGCCATTACATGAAAGTCGAGTATGTGGGTAACCCGTCGGTCGAAGAGGTCGACGAAAAACTCACCCACATCATGAGCCGGGAGGAATTTCTCAAGAAGAACAATCTGCCCGACCGTCCGATAATAGCGCTGGTGCCGGGAAGCCGCAAATCGGAAATCAAAAACAACCTGATGATCATGGAGGCGGCGGCACAACGCTTCCCCGACTATCAGACAGTCATAGCCGGCGCTCCCGGGATAGACCTCCCCTACTACGGCTATTACGTGACTCCCGGCACTCCCATCGTTTCGGGCATGACATTCGAGCTGATGAGATATGCGTCGGCTGCGCTGGTCACTTCAGGCACCGCAACCCTCGAATGCGCTCTGCTCAACACGCCACAGGTGGTGTGTTACCGCTCCAACGGCTCCCGGCTCACATATAAGATTATGGAGAAGATTCTGAAAATAAAATATGTCTCGCTCCCCAATCTTATCGCTGACCGACTTATCATTCCCGAGATGCTCATGCACAACTGCAACCCGACAGCGGTGGGCAGAGAGCTGCACAACATCCTGCCCGGCAGCCCCGGACACGACAATCAGCTCGACGGCTACCGGTTCATGAGAGAGGTTCTCGGGACATCAGACGCCGCCGACACCACCGCCCGAGAGATTATATCTCAACTTTCATAACACGGTTACAGCCAAAATTCGCTATCTTTGCACTATTAGAGCCGGCACGACAATAATAACGGCTCCAAATCTCCATCACGTAAACATAGAGCAATGGGAAATAATAGCGCGAACAGGGAATCAAATGCTATCCATGCATTGAAACACAGCGATAAAATCAGAGTGCTTTTCGTGTGCCTCGGCAACATCTGCCGTTCTCCGGCAGCCGAAGGCGTGCTGCGAAGCATTATCGACGCCGAGGGCGATTCAAGCCGCTGGATTATTGACTCGGCGGGAACCTACGGAGGGCATGCCGGCGACCTGCCCGACAGGCGAATGAGAATCCACGCCCAGCGACGCGGCTATGACCTCACCCACCGTTCACGACAATTCAGACAAAGCGATTTTGACAACTTCGACCTCATCATTCCGATGGACGCGTCAAATGAGCGCGACTTGCGCTCCATGGCGCCCACCGTTGAAGCAGAAGCCAAGATTGTCCCGATGATAAAATTCGTAGGGATGGCGACACGCTATGACCATGTTCCCGACCCCTATTATGAGGGAGCCGAAGGTTTTGAGCTCGTGCTGGATCTGCTCGAAGACGGTTGCAGAAACCTGTATGAAACATTATCCGCCAGCAAATGAAGCAGCCTACTAAAAATATAACCGAACTCGCCACCCGCCCCATCGGCAAACTTTTGTGGGAGTATAGCCTGCCCGCAATCGTAGGAATGGTGGTGATGTCGCTCTACAATGTGATTGACCGCATTTTTATTGGCAGAGGGGTGGGTCCCGACGCCATCGCCGGTCTCGCCATCACATTTCCGGTGATGAACCTCAGCGCGGCTATCGGGGTGCTGATAGGCGCCGGAGCCGCCGCGCGCGTGTCGATATTTTTAGGACAGGGCAATAAACTGAAAGCCGAGCAAGTGCTTGGCAACTCGCTGGTGATGATTGTGATCAACGCCACGATTTATCTGAGCCTGTTCGGAATATTCATGGACGACCTGCTGATTCTTTTCGGAGCGTCGTCGCGCACTCTTCCTTATGCCAAAGAGTTCATGATGTACATTCTTCCCGGCATGCTGGTGATGAACATAATGTATAGCATGAACAATGTGATGAGGGCGTCGGGCTATCCGCGCCTGTCGATGATAACGATGTTCATCGGAGCCGGGTGCAACCTCATTTTCGCGCCCATATTCATTTTCGGTCTCGACATGGGAATAAAGGGCGCGGCTATCGCCACCGACATCTCGATGACCGTGGGCGCGGCATTCGTGCTGGCTCACTTCTGCAAAAAGACATCGACGCTCCATTTCAAGAAAGGGATTTACAAGCTCAACTTCCACATCATCTGGGCAATCATCAGCATCGGAGCCGCGCCGAGCATAGTCAACTTCTGCGCGTCGGCAATCAACGCCATCATCAACCGCTCGCTTCTGGAATATGGCGGCGACATGGCTGTGGGCGCCGTCGGCATTTTCAGTACCTATACCTCGCTGCTTTGCATGGTAGTGGTAGGGCTTTGCCAGGGAGTGCAGCCCATCTTAGGCTACAATTACGGCGCCGGGCACTATGACCGCATGCGCAAAGCCTATTGGGCGGCGGCGATATTCGGCACTTGCGTCACCTCGGCAGGGGCTATCGTGAGCGTGTTCTTCCCTGTCTACATCGCCCGCGCGTTCACCATCGACCCCGAGCTGATAGCCGCGACTGTCAACGGGCTCCACATCGCCACGGTCATGTTCTGGCCGGTGGGGTTCCAGATTGTTTCCACCACGTTGTTCCAGTCAATAGGCATGGCAGGGAAATCCATTTTCCTCAGCCTCATAAGGCAGGTGATATTCCTCATCCCGCTACTGATGACGCTACCCAAGTATTTCGGGCTAAACGGAGTGTGGGCATCTTTCCCAACGTCAGATATCGGCGCTACAATTGTCACCGTGCTGATGGTTTACTATCAGTTTAAACGCATCCGCATCTCCCCCCTTCAGCCCAAATAACAAAAAATCGATTGTCCCATGGCTACACCATCCCATCATAACCCCACACCGATCGAGCTGCTGGCTCCGGCTCGAAATGCCGAAATAGCCCGTGCCGCGATTATTCACGGAGCTGATGCCGTCTACATCGGAGCGGAAAGTTTCGGAGCGCGCGCCGCCGCAACAAACTCCATCGACGACATAAAAGCCCTATGTGACTTCGCCGCCCAATATCAGGCTCGGATTTATGTCACGGTCAACACTATCCTCTATGACCATGAACTGAAAGCCGCCGAAGCCATGATCAAGCGCCTTTACCGCGCCGGAGTTGACGCGCTCATAGTCCAGGACATGGGATTGCTGCGCATAGATCTGCCCCCGATAGCGCTCCACGCCAGCACGCAGTGTGACATCCGCACTCCGCAACGCGCGCGTTTCCTCCAGGACGCAGGATTTTCACAGCTCGTATTGCCGCGCGAACTGTCGCTGACCGAAATTCAGGAAATAATGGAGGCTGTCGACGTGCCTCTCGAAGCATTCGTTCATGGAGCGTTGTGCGTGAGCTACAGCGGCGACTGCCATGCCGGATGGGTGCTTAAAGGGAGAAGCGCCAACCGGGGAGAGTGCCCCCAGATATGCCGTCTGCCTTTCGACCTCTATGACGGCGACGGCAATCTTATCGCCCGGGAGCGACATCTGCTGTCGTTAAAAGACATGAACCGCGCCTCGGGAATAGAATCAATGATGGAAGCCGGCATATCGTCATTCAAAATCGAGGGGCGTCTAAAAGATGCCGGATATGTCAAAAACATCTGCGCATTCTACCGCAAGCGCATCGACGACATCATCGAGCGCCACCCCGACCGTTACGTCCGCTCGTCATTCGGAACCACGGAAACAGGATTCACTCCGGCGGCAGAAAAAAGCTTCAACCGCGGATTCACCCCCTATTTTCTCGACGGGAAGCCGGGAAAAATAGCGTCAATCTACACTCCGAAGTCCCAGGGCGAACCCGTGGGCAAAGTGAAACGCAGCGATGGCAACTGTATAATCGCCGATCTCAAAACTCCGCTCGCCAACGGCGACGGAATGGGTTTCTTCGACAGCGACAACCGATTCACCGGATTCAGGCTCAACCGCATTGAAGGCAACCGCCTTTACCCGGCGACACGCATATATGCCGCTCCCGGCACTACGCTCTACCGCAATAGCGACAAGGCTTTCGACGACCTCCTCAGCCGTCGGTCATCGTCACGCTCGATAGCCGTAAAGATGACGTTGCGGCTTGCGGGCGACAGGCTCGCTCTTGATGTGGCTGACGAAAGGGGCAACAGCTGTTCCACCCTCTCTGACCCGATAAAGATTGAACCGGCTAAAACGCCGCAGACCGACGCGCGCCGACGCATAATGGGTAAACTCGGCGAGACCATCTATCGCCTTGACTCTTACGAAGACCTTGCGGGCGAGATATTCATCCCGGCAAAGGAGCTCGCGTCGCTGCGCCGCAAAGCGCTTGAACTGCTCGAAAGCGACAACCGATGCCGTCTCAGGAGGGAACTGCGCCGCCCCGAAAAACTTGACGCCGTTTTCCCCGACGGGACTGAGATAACCTATCATGAAAACGTAGCCAACCGGCTTGCGCGGCAATTTTACCTCGACCACGGAGTGACACGCATACAGCCGGCTGCCGAAATCGCCTCGCCCGGCAAGAATCCGCAAGTGATGACGACACGCTACTGTCTGCGCCGCGAACTCGGAGCATGCCTCAAAGAGGGGGGCAACGACAAGTTGAGGGGACCGCTGACACTGCGTTCAGGCAACATCGCTCTCGCACTGGAATTTGACTGCAAATCATGCCGCATGAAAGTTAACGCCCTTGACAATTGCCAAAGACGCTAAAATTTCGTAAATTTGCTCTCAAAATCTATACCTGATGATCACAGCGCTGACAACTCCAATCGTGACCGACCCCGTACTGATATTTTTAATCGTGCTGGTCATAATTCTTCTTGCCCCGCTGCTACTGAATAAAATCAAAATCCCCCACATCATAGGGATGATCGTAGCCGGCGTCATCGTCGGTCCCTACGGAATAGGGTTGCTTGCGCGCGACGCGAGCTTCCAAATATTCGGACAGGTGGGAATACTCTATCTCATGTTTCTCGCCGGGATAGAGATTGACATGTACCACCTGAAAAAGAACCTGAAAAAGGGGATGACATTCGGCACCTACACTTTCCTCATCCCGATGGTGCTTGGAACTGTCACTTCACGCTATTTCCTCAATCTCGACTGGCTGACCTCTATACTGCTCGCATCCATGTATGCCTCCCACACTCTGGTCGCCTATCCTATAATCTCCCGCTTCGGGCTCACCAAGTCGTCGACGGTTATCATCACTATCGCCGGAACGATTGTCACCGTGCTCGGCGCGCTTATCGTGCTTGCCGTGTGTGTCGGCATCCACAATGACGGGGAGTTCAACGCGTCGGAGGTGCTCATGCTCATGCTGCGGCTTGTCATCTACAGCCTTGCCGTCATCTATATCTTTCCGCGCGTCACCCGCTGGTTCTTCAAAAATTACAGCGACAGCGTGATGCAGTTCATCTTCGTGCTCGCTATGGTGTTTCTGGCGAGCAGCACCGCCGGGCTCATCGGGCTTGAAAGCGTGCTTGGCGCTTTCTTCGCCGGTATCGTCATGAACCGCTACATCCCCAATATGTCGCCGCTGATGAACCGCATCGAGTTTGTGGGCAACGCCATCTTCATCCCCTACTTCCTCATCGGAGTGGGAATGCTCATCAACATAAATGTGGTTTTCAAAGGATGGGACACGCTTTACGTGGCACTGATAATGTCGGCAGTCGCCACCCTTTGCAAATGGCTGGCGGCATGGGCGACACAGCTCACCTACCACATGCCGGCGCTTGACCGAAAAATGATTTTCGGATTGTCAAACGCTCAGGCTGCCGCCACGCTTGCCGCCGTGATGATCGGCTTCAACATAGGAATGTTTGACGAGGCGGTGCTCAACGGCACCATCGTTATGATTCTCGTGACCTGCACCATCTCGTCGATAGTCACCGAGCGCGCAGCCGCCCGAATGAAGATGGAACAGATTGAAAACGCCGAGCAGAACGCCGCTTCATCGTCGAGCCACAATCAAAACACCATGATAGCCGTGGCAAATCCGCTGACCGTTCCGGGGCTGGTGGAGCTCGCCGTGCTGATGCGCAATCCCTATGACCGCATCGGGCATCTATATGCCGCCCATGTGAGAAGCGACAACTCGGCAGGGTCAAAGGCTATAGGCAGAAACGCTCTCGAATTGGCGATACAGACAGGTGCAAGCGTCGATACCGAAGTGCGCCCCATCGAGCGATATGACCTGAATTTCGTGACCGGACTGACCAACACGGTCGAGGAACGCGACATCTCGGAGGTGATTATCGGTATGCACCGCAAGTCGACTGTCATCGACTCTTTCTTCGGGTCGAAGATAGAACGGCTGCTTGAGTCAACCCACAAGATGGTGGTCATCACCCGCTGTTTCATTCCCGTCAGCACCATCACCCGAATCGTGGTTTCAGTGCCCGACAAAGCGCAGTATGAAATGGGATTCAAGCACTGGGTGACGGCAATCGCCAATCTCACCCAGCAACTCGGTTGCCGCGTGATATTCTGTTGCAACGCAGAGGTCAAGTCCTATATAAGAGGCGTGTTGCACTCTGAGAAGTATGAAATCAGAAATGAGTACCGTGACGTGGAGGAGTGGGATGACTTCGTTTTGCTTGCCAACCGCATTCTCGACGACGACCTGTTCATAGTTGTCAATGCCCGCCGCGCCTCGGTGTCATTCAACCCGTCGATGGAGGAGCTGCCCACCTTCCTTCAGAAGCATTTCTCGCGCAACAATCTCATCGTGCTCTACCCAGAGCAATTTGGCGACGGAGCCATAACCGTGTCGGCATACAATCCGCTCGGCGGCGACGTTGCGTCAAACCCCGGCGAATGGTGGTTGACACTATCTCATTATTGGCGTCGCCTCATCCAGTTGCGCAAGCGCTTCACCCACCGCAACCGCATCAAGAAAATCGACATCTAACCCCCCACTATTTGATTCAGGGGGGCACTCTTTGCAGAGTGCCAATCCACCACAATTCCACAACCGGGCAGAGTTCGCATCCGCTCACTCTACCCGGCTATCCGTAGGGCAAGCCTTCCAGGCTTGTCCCGCATTGTCGCCGTAGGCGGCATTTACGGTTAGACCCGGGGCGGGGTCCTCGTAGAGGGCGCCGTCCCGGGGAATGTGCAGAGCAAAGAAGAGTTCCCCATAGGGGGACTTAAACCGTTTGTAAAGCCCCCTTACAGGGAGCAAATATTCATAACCTATTACCCCGGGACGATGCCACCTGACGGCGACATCGCCCCGACGCTAACATTAATGCCCCCTACGGGGACCACCACATAATCAAACATCCCCGATATTTGCCGCCCTCGTTCTGGAGACGAACTCTTGCGGGTTCTTGCACAATCACACAACGCCGTGTTCTATTCATCCTCTCCGAGGATGGCAGTTGAGGGTAATTCGTTAGTCCCCATGTAAAAACATTCGTTTTTACATGGGGTTCATCATATCAAACATCTCCGATGTTTTCCCTCAACCAGCGCCCGCATCCGTCAACGGTGAAGAACCCGAATGGGTTCATCATATCAAACATCTCCGATGTTTTCCCTCAACCAGCGCCCGTATCCGTCACGGTGAAGAATCCGAATGGGTTTATCCCATCAAACATCTCCGATGTTTTCCCTCAACCAGCGCCCGCATCCGTCACGGAGATGAACCCTTGCGGGTTCGTGCCTGGAACGCAAGCAACGTCGGAGACGTTGAGATATGTGAAACCCCATGTTGGCGTGCCAACATGGGGAGAGGGACGATGCTACCTTTGCCATCCTCGGAGAGGATGAACAATTGCCTTCGCCGGGTGATGGAGGGGTGGCATGAAAAAAAGTGTGTCGATCTTCACAGATTGACACACTCACTCACTTTGAAAAAAATTATTACCCTAATGGGAAATAATTTACATTATGTTATCCCAAATTAAAGTGACGAAAGGATTATTTGTTGATGAATTTCTTGCCGTTCTTGATAACAACGCCTTTGTAGTTTTCATCAACCTGCACGCCCTGAAGGTTGTAGATGGGAGCGTTCTCCTCAGCTGCGTTCACATTCACGATACCTCCGGTCTCACCGTTGCGGGTAATTTCGAGTTTGGTGATGAAAAGGTTAGTGCCGGCGCCGGCGCCGCGAGACATGTTGATTACAGAGCAACCTGCGGCATCAGCGGGAACGTCAAATGTCTGAGTGCTGGGAGCGGGGTCAGCTTCGCCGTCGGGGTGTATGTTGGCAAACGGTTCGGTTGAGTCCAGTTCAGCAACTTTAGCGTCGTCCTTCATGAACATAAAATCGATAGACGCCGCCTTTCCGCTCTCGTTTTTATTACGGTAGGCAGTTACTGAGATTACATCGTCGGCAGCAAGAGGCTTATCCAATGTAAGGGTTACATAGTTTGAAGTAGGATAAGTCGATGCTTTACCTGAAAGACAGATAGTGTAATATGTAACATCGCCCAAGGTGTTAGCATAGTTTACACGAGTTTCGTCAACGTATGCTTTAACTGTGCCGCCTGTTTCTGTTACCTCGCCGTCGTTTGATGACCAGGAGTAGATAACTTCTGCATTTGCACTGAATGCCATGATGGTAGCTGCCACTAATAGAGTAAATTTACGCATAGGAAAATAAATTAGGTTAATAAAATGTGGCAGCGAAGATATATATATATATATATATATATATATATGCAAGTGTTTTAGCTTTTATTAACAAATAATTTGATACCGTTTGCATGTAAAGATAGAAGGCTTTGGAGAGCTGTGGCAAATGGAGTGGGGGAGGCATCGCGCGATGTCAGCACATGCGCGCATTTTTATCGGCAATTGGTTGTATTGGTGGCGAGGTGGGGGTCGGGGAAGAGCGTCGCAGTGAGATAAAATAAAAACGCCCGCATCGAAGATGCAGGCGTTTTAGTGGAGATTGCGCTTCAAGATGGACTTGAACCAACGACCCTCTGATTAACAGTCAGATGCTCTAACCGACTGAGCTATTGAAGCAATCATTTTATTTATTTCTCCACTTTTGCGCTTCAAGATGGACTCGAACCAACGACCCTCTGATTAACAGTCAGATGCTCTAACCGACTGAGCTATTGAAGCAATTAGTGTTTTGCAGCACGGCTTTCCGTAATTGCGTTGCAAAATTAGCTCCAATTTTTGAATTATGCAACACCTTTGCGAAAAAACTTGCAATGATTTTTATTTTTTTCTCATAATAATGAAGTCAAACATCTTTATGAATGTCTCTTTTTCGGGCGAATCGGGCAATTCCGCCATGATTTTTATCGCTTTTTCACGAAGAGAGTTCATGTAGGCGTAGGCATAGTCGATGCCGCCGGCATCTTTGGCATACTGTATCAGCGTCGCTATTGAATCGGAGTCAAGTTCCTCGTTGTCGACGAGCTGCAGCATTTCGGCGCATTTCGGGTGGTCTTTCACCGAAAGGGCGTAGAGCAACGGCAATGTCACCTTGCCCTCGCGAAGGTCGTTACCGGTGGGCTTGCCTATTTCGTCTGCCTCGAAATAGTCAAACACGTCATCGCGAATCTGGAAGCATAGCCCGAAAAGATTGGCGAAGCTCACGAGCTTCTCTATCTCTTCCTCGGGGGCGTTGACCGAATAGGCGCCGATTTTCACACACGCTTCGAAAAGCGATGCCGTCTTTTGTGAAATAATCTCGATGTAGGCGTTTTCGTTGAAATTGTGTCCGCGCGCTTTTTCAATCTGATTTATTTCGCCGAGAGAAAGAGTTTGTCCTATGTTGGAAATCGTGTCGACGATTCTTATGTCGGATGTTTTTACGGCATGATTCAACGCCGATGCAACGAAATAGTCGCCGACAAGCACTGCGATGCGGTTGTCCCACACGGAGTTGATTGTGGATATGCCGCGTCTCATGTCGGCGTCGTCCACAACGTCGTCATGAATCAGCGACGCGTTGTGAAGCATTTCAATGGCGGCTGCGCCTAAAATGGTGTTTTGGTTCATCGCTCCAAGCATCTTGGCGCTCAGAATGACGAGAATGGGACGTATCTGTTTTCCCTTGGTTTTAAGGTAGTTTTCGACAATCCCGTTCATGAGTGAGTTTGATGTTTTCAAACTCGAGCTGATGGACTCGTTGAGCTGTTTGAGCTCGGGAGCGATGGAGTGTTGTATGTCGTTAAAAATCGTCATGCCTTAAATTATGGTGCAAAATTAGTAAAAGTTATAATTTATATCTAAATTTATGCTTTGAAATTGTGGAATGCTCCATTAAAAATTGATTATGATGAACGATAAAGTTCTTTTTCTGCTTGATGCCTACGCTTTGATCTATCGTGCCTACTACGCTTTGATACGCGCTCCCCGCATGACATCAAAGGGATTCAACACGTCGGCTATATTCGGGTTCGTGAACACTCTCGACGAGTTGCTGAAAAAATATGACCCCACCCACATCGCCGTGTGTTTCGATCCGGCGGGTCCCACTTTCCGCCATGAGGCATATCCCGAATACAAAGCTCAGCGCGACAAGCAGCCTGAGGACATCACGCTCTCTATACCTTATATTAAGGAGATAATAAAGGCTAACGGAATCCCCATCGTGGAGGTGCCGGGATATGAAGCCGACGATGTGATCGGAACCTTGGCGCGCATGGCGGAAAAAGAGAACTTCACCACCTATATGATGACCCCCGACAAGGACTACGGGCAGCTGGTGACTGACTCCACGTTTATGTACAAGCCTTCAGTCAGAGGAAATGACGCTGAGATAAGAGGTCCGAAGGAGGTGTGTGAAAGATATGGAATTGAATCGCCCATCCAGGTTATAGACTTGCTCGCCCTTGAAGGTGACGCCATCGACAATATTCCGGGGTGTCCGGGTGTTGGCGAGAAAACGGCGGTGAAGCTTATAGGCGAATGGGGAAATATAGAAAACCTTATAGAGAACGCCGACAAGCTGAAAGGAGCGCTGAAGAACAAGGTCATAAACAATGCCGAGCAGATACGCTTTTCTAAATATCTCGCGACGATATGCACCGACGCGCCGATAGGGATGGATGTCGATTCGCTTCGCCGGCAAGATGCCGACAAAGGTGAATTGAGCCGCATATACACTGAACTTGAGTTCCGCACATTCCTGAAGCGGCTGAATGTTGAGGAGCCTGCTGAGAAGAAGACTGCCGAGACGGCTTTGATGGGGTCGCTTTTCGACGAGATGCCCCCCATGGAAGTAAGGAAGAAGACGCTTGCCGATATGAAAGCCGACTATCGGCGCATCGATGTCGGCGAGCTTGCCGCCTTTGTCGCCGAGACGATGCGGGCAAAGTGTGTGGGGGTGGCGGCTTATGCCACCGGAGGCGAGGACATGACTTCGACATGGCAGGGGATAGCTCTGAGCTGTTGCGGAGGAGTGGCTCGATATGTGAAAATGCCGCTTGAAGCTGACCGCCGCAAAGAGGTCGTTGAGGTTTTGGCTCCGCTGTTCACTCAGCGAAACACTATGATTGTAAGCCACGACATAAAACGCGAAATAATATTGCTGCGCCGGGAAGGGGTGGAACTGTCGGCTCCTTACTATGACACTTCGGTGGCTCATTATCTGCTTGAGCCTGAAATGAACCACGCCTTGCCGAGGGTGGCGGCGGCTTATCTCGACTACAACACCATCGACTATGACGCCGACGACAAGATACGCAAAAAGGGCGAGCCGCTTCCTGCCGAGGAGGAGATTCAGCGAATGTGTGAGATTGCCGATGTCTCCATCAGGCTCCACGATAGGCTGTCGGCTTTGCTTAAAGAGCAGGATCTTGACCGCCTGATGGACGACATAGAGCTGCCGCTGATCAAAGTGCTTGCCGACATGGAGTGGACCGGCGTGAGAGTAAATGTGGGTGTCCTGGCGGAATTGTCGGAGAAGTTCACCGGAAAACTTCATTCGATGGAGGCTCGCGCCTATGAGCTTGCCGGAGGAAAATTCAACATAAGTTCTCCCACCCAGGTGGGTGAGGTGCTTTTCGACCGTCTTAAACTCGATTCCAACGCCAAGAAGACCAAGCGAGGCGCCTATTCGACCACCGAAGAGGTGCTCGAGAAATATCGTGACGCTCACCCCATAGTCGACCTTATTCTTGACATCAGGGGATTGAAGAAACTTCTCACCACCTATATCGACGCGCTTCCGCTGTTGATCAATCCGCGCACGGGCAAGATTCACACCACTTATAATCAGACTGTCACTGCGACAGGGCGAATATCATCAGCCGCCCCTAACCTCCAGAACATCCCGATCCGCACTGAAGAGGGGCGCGAAATACGCCGGGCGTTTATCCCCGACAGCGGCGACCTCTTGCTTAGCGCTGACTATTCTCAGATTGAACTGCGCCTCATTGCCGATATAAGCGGCGACAAAGACATGATAGAGGCGTTCATCTCCGATGCCGATATTCATCGCGCCACCGCGGCAAAAATATATCATGAGAATATCGCTGACGTGACCGACGAGCAACGCCGCCGAGCCAAGACGGCTAATTTCGGTATAATATACGGAATCTCGGCTTTCGGTCTTTCTCAGCGGTTGCGTATCCCGCGTTTTGAGGCGAAAGAGCTGATAGACGGATATTTCCGTTCCTATCCCCACATTAAAGAATATATCGAGGCGGCAATCGAAAAGGCTCGCCAGGACGGCTACGTGTCAACGATGATGGGGCGCAAGAGGATGTTGCCTGAAATCAATTCGCGCAATGCGGTCGTCAGGGGCTATGCCGAGCGCAATGCCGTCAACGCGCCTATTCAGGGAACAGCCGCCGACATTATAAAACTCGCCATGGTCAACGTGTACCGCGATTTTGAGCGCGAGGGGCTGAAGAGCAAGATGATAATGCAGGTTCATGACGAACTCGTGTTCAACGTCGTGCCCGATGAGCTCGACCGCGTGAAGGAGATAGTGATGCGCGACATGATGGGTGCCTATGACGGAAAGGTGCCGCTGATAGTTTCGGCGGGAGTAGGCGAAAACTGGCTTGAAGCTCACTGATCGTGAGGCATCTTTGCCTCGGGGAAATCCTTGTAATTATTGAGCGACTCTTGCAGCGAGGTTATTATCATCGCTCTCAATTCAGGCGGATTGAGAACGGTGATTTTCGGTCCGTAGGACAAGAGCTCCTGCAGGAAGTCGGGGGTGATTTTCAACTGGTAATAGAACACCGAGTAAGAGTCGTGGAGGGTTTCGCGCTGAGAGTGATGCAGCGGAACTGACCTCAGGTATTTCGCCTGTCGGGAATCGGTGCGTATCGCCACGTTTTTCACGCTCCCCTCGTCAAAGATGATTCCGTAGCTGTGGCGTATGTAGTCCTCGGCGTTGAAATCTTCGGGAACGTTGAAAGGGGCGTTGACCATCGTAATCTCGCTCATTCGTTCAAGGGCATAGGTGCGCAGCGTGTTGCTTTTCACGTTTCTGCCGGTAATATACCACCTTTGCTTGAAAAATTTCAGGAAGTAGGGCTCAAGCTGGTTGTCACGGCTCGGATTGATGCGTGAATATGATTGATAGGTGAATGTCACGGGGCAGTTCTGTTTCAGCGCCTCGACTATTATGGGGAGATTTTCGTGGGATGACGGCGCTTCTTCAAGAAAAATCTTGTGTCCTATTTCCTGGGTTCCGCTGATCACATTGCCTATCGACGCGGAGTTGAGCAGCCAGTTCATCGCATTGGTCTGATGCTCGTTGGTGCTCTCGATATAATATTCATAGGTGGCTGAATTGCACTGGATCGTGATGCCGAATATCGACTCGATCGAAGCGCGGTCATTATAGAATGTGCGTCGAGCCATCGGACGTCCGTTGGACAGTGCCGAGCGTTCCCACAGCCGGCTCATCTCTTCGCGGGAAATACTGCCATAGGCGCGGATTGTGTCGATAATCCATAGATAGCGGGTCAGATTTTCTCTTGCCATGATGCCGTGACTGATTGTGGTTTGCGTGAAAATATCGTGAGCCCCAAGCAAGTGAGCAGGGCGTTAAGAAGTAGCAATTCAAAACTCATCTCGTAGCTGAAGGAGCTGTGAAGCCATGACTTTATAGCCATGCACAGAAGCGGCGCGGCTACGCACACCGGCGGCACCATGCGGTCATACACCTGGCGGCGCGAGAACATGCCGAATGTGAACAGCCCCAGGATGGGACCGTAAGTGTAGGAGGCGAGGGTGTAGACGGCGCTGATGGCATCCTCCTCGCTTATCATGTAGAAAATGATGATTACCCCTGCCATTGTCAGCGCCATGGCTGCGTGGACGAGCTTGCGTGTCGAGGCGAGCCGCGATTCATCTTTTGACGTGGCGTTGAGGATGTCGACCGAGAATGAGGTGGTGAGCGAAACCATTGCCGAGCCCGCCGCCGAATAAGCGGCAGCGACAAGCCCGATGATGAACATTACGCCCACCGCCGGCGGCAGTGAGGGGTGGGCGGCGACGAGACCGAATATCTCATCGCTTTTCTCGGGCATCTCCAATCCCGGCATGCGGTCGATGTAGATGACGAGCATGATTCCGAGAATGAGGAACAGCCCTATCACGAAGAACTGCATTATTCCGCTCGTTATCATGTTCTTTTGGCTTGAAAGGGAGTCGCGGCAAGCAAGATGGCGTTGCATCATGTCTTGGTCAAGACCGTTGATGGCGATAGCCATGAATATTCCGGCTATGAACTGCTTCCAGAAGTAGGTTCCGCGTGCCGGGTCGTCAAAATAGAAGATGCGAAACGATTCATGCTCGGTCACCGCGCGGTATAGCCCGGAGCCCGTGAGGTGGAGGTTGGCGGCTATGAAATAGACGCATAACGCTGCCGAGACGACAAGACAGAAGCTCTTGAACGCGTCGGTCCATATCAGTGACTTGACCCCTCCGCGGAACGTGTAGAGCCACACCAACGCCACGGTAGCCGTCACGTTGACCCAGAAGGGAATGCCGAGCGGCTCGCACACAAGAGTCTGGAGAACTATGCACACCACGAAGAAGCGCACCGAGGCTCCAAGCATTTTCGACACGAAGAAAAACCAGGCGCCGGTGCGATAGGTGTTCATCCCGAAGCGTTCCCCGAGATAGCCGTAGATCGAAATCAGGTTGCGGCGATAAAACAGCGGCACGAGCAGAAAGGCGATCACGGCATAGCCCACGATGAAGCCGAGCACCATCTGAAGGTAGCTCAGCCCTTTGTCGGCGACCATGCCCGGCACGCTGATGAAAGTCACTCCTGAAATTGCCGCTCCCACAGTGGCTATTGCCACCACAGGCCAGGGAGCGCGGCGGTTGCCGGTGAAAAAGCCGTTGTTGTCGGTGCTTCGTGATGAAAGCCAGCTGATGGCGATGATGACAGCCACATAAGCGAAAAATGCGATAAGTATTGTCGACGGGGTCATTGTAAGGGATATAGAAGGTAAGGCGCGCGGCGTGTTTTGAATGAATCGACATCGGCTTGCCATCCCGCTTTGATTTCTTCGGCGGTTTTTCCGGCGATAATCATTTTGCGAGTCTGCTCATTGCCGATAAGTTTGTCGAAGAATGAGTTGAAGAATGTGGTTTTACCCGCGGTCATGTTGTTGTAGGCGTCGATTATGTAGCTCAGGTCGACACCTGCGGCTATGATTGAGTCGGTGTCCGCGTCGCGCAGGTCCACGCCGTGACACAACTTGCCAAGCAGCGGCGGGTTCTTCGCTCCTGCCATGCTCTTGGGCGTGAACGAAAATCCGCGGTCGCGCATAGACGGATGTCCGTAAGCCATGAAGGGGAAATCGGTGCCTCTGCCCACGCTTGCCGTGGTTCCCTCAAAGTAGCATAGCGACGGATAGAGGTAGATCGCTTTCATGTCGCGCAGATTAGGCGACGGTGCCACGGGGAGCTCGTAGCGGGTGGCATGGGTGTAGTTCTCCACGGGAATGACGGTGAGGTCGGCTTTGAGTCCGTCCTTCAGCCAGCCTTCGCCGTTTGCCATTCCGGCTATTTCGCCCATCGTGAGTCCGTGAAGCACGGGGACGGGTATCCTGCCCACTCCGCTTCTCAGTTTCATGTCGAGCACCGGTCCGTCGACGGTCATGCCAAGAGGATTGGGGCGGTCGAGCACCACGATTTTCTTGCCGTGGGCTGCCGCCGCTTCCATCGCTTCGATCATAGTGATGTGATAGGTGTAGAACCGGGCGCCCACGTCCTGCAGGTCAACGGCTATCACGTCGATGGAGTCCATAACGTCGGCAGGAATGCCGCGCTTGCCTCCCGAGTAGAGGGATTTCACCGGGAGTCCGGTTATTTCGTCGATGCCGCTTTTCACGTGTTGTCCGGCGTCGGCGGTTCCCCTGAATCCGTGTTCGGGCGACAGCAGGGTCACCACGTTTATGCCGTTTTCAAGCATCACGTCGACGGTGTGCTTGTCGCCTACGGTTCCGGTGTGGTTGGAAAGGAGAGCCACCCGCTTTCCCTGAAGCATTGGCTTGTAAAGATCGGTTCGAGCCGCTCCGGGATGTAGCTCGGATGTTGTAACTGTGTCGGGTTCAGCTTCGTGGGCGGTTTCCGCTGTGACGCGTGAGCCGCAAGATGTCGCTTGAGGCGCTGCGGCAAGAAGCATGAACAGGTATATGAATTGTCTTATTGTATTGAATTTCATATTGCAAAGATAAGCTTTTAAGTGGAGATGCGCGTTTATTTAGCGCATTTTGACAACATGCGGTGCCCGATGCGGCAATAGAGGCATTTCCGCGCTTCGCAATATTCGCGGCGCAGTTGAATGAGCGCCTGCGATGTCCATGCGTCGGGACACTCCACTCCTCGCGAGGTGAACAGCGACACGATGGAGTTGCTCTCGGGCTTCAGTTCCTGAAACAGCGATATGGCGCGGGCGGTGAGCTCCCTGTTGTCGGTCGCCGTTGAGTAGGCGTGCATCAGCGGGATGACTGCGTTGATGGCGAGAATCGATATTGAAGCGCGGCTCAGCGCGGAGGGAGCCGGGATTTCAGATGCGGCGCCGAAAGTGTAGTGCGCCGCCCAGTATCCCACGAACTCTGAGGAGAACAGCCGGGGAATCTCCTCGACCGATGTCGTTTCGAGTATTTTCGACATGAGTTTGAAGCCGCCGAAAAGCAGTGAGGCAAGAAAAGCTATGCGGCGGTGAGGGAAGTTAGGGGGACGCATCCGAGCCATTTTCCAGCCGAGTGACTGCGGCGGTGTCAGTGAAAACTTGTTGGCGAGAAATGCGTATTCCTGTTTTAATAGCGAAGTGTAAGTGTCGGGATTCTCCTGATTGTCGAGAAATCCGGCTTGCCCGAACAGCAGCGCTTCGATGCTGAGCTGAGAGTCGGAATGTTTGCCGATGAATTGCAGCGGGAGGCTCAGGGCAAGCCGCTCGAACGGTTCGCTGTTGACGCCAAATCCCAGAGCCCGCGCGAGAGTCACGTAGCAGGTCGACTCCCAGTCGCCTGCAAAGTGCTTCAGGTAGCCCCTTATGCGGTCGCTTTTCTGATAGAGTCTCTCATAGGCGAGCGCGTCGAGCCACGAATGGAGATGTATCGGCTCCATCGTTGATATTTCCTGTGAGCAGGGCAGGTCACGGTCGGCGAGATTGACAAGCGCGTCATAGCGGGTGCGGAAGTCGGGGCTGCAATCCATTTTCAACTGCGGGATTATGTTGCCGTCGTGACGCTTTATAGGCATGTCGTCTTTCGCCACGACATGAAGTATCACGGAGTTGTATGCCGGATCGGTGTGATGGTTGTGCCGGTGCCAGTCGCTTGCTCTCACGTGGAGCTCGATGTCGCCCGCCCACATCTGGTCGCCTATTTTGATTTTGGCGTTGAAGAAGTCGGGACCTGAGCCGGTGTTGAGTCTTCCGGGGTCAATGATTCTGATGCGTGAGCCGTCGGCGGTTTTCATCTCGGGCGGTTGCCAGAGACGGTGTTGCCAGATGTATTGCATCAGTTTTTCCATGAGGAGGTAGATTTAAGGAGGGGAGATTGATATATATTCAAGGCTGAGAAAGCGTTTATTCCCGTTTTCTCAGCCTTGATGTTTTTTTAGATAGAGAGTCGACGCAGGGTGTCAATCAGTTCGGGTTTGATAGGCTTGTCGTTCTTGATAGCTTTGCTGAACGGAACATAGACGATTTCGTCGTTGCGGATGCCTATCATCACGTTTCGCTGGTCTTCAAGGAGCGCGTCGATCGCTGCTGAACCGAGACGTGATGCGAGAATGCGGTCGGCGGCTGTCGGCGAGCCTCCTCGCTGAAGGTGTCCCAGGATTGAAACGCGCACGTCATAGCCGGGATATTCGTTTTTCACGCGTTCGGCGAGTCCCATCGCTCCACCGGTCACGGGGCTTTCGGCAACAAGCACTATCGATGAGTTCTTGCTCTTGCGGAATCCGTTCTGGATCAGCTCGGCGAGCTGGTCGACCTGAGTTGATATTTCGGGGATAATCGCCGCCTCGGCGCCTGAAGCGATGGCTCCATTGAGGGCGAGGAAGCCGGCGTCGCGGCCCATAACCTCGATGAAGAACAGGCGCTCGTGGCTGGTGGCGGTGTCGCGGATTTTGTCGACACACTCCATGATGGTGTTGAGCGCGGTGTCATATCCTATTGTCTTATCGGTGCCATAGAGGTCATTGTCGATGGTGCCGGGAAGTCCTATTATGGGCAGATTGAACTCGCTGGCGAAAATTCTCGCTCCTGTCAGAGATCCGTCACCGCCTATCACCACGAGCGAGTCGATTTCGTGCTGTTTCAGGGTGTCATAGGCGAGCTGGCGTCCTTCGGGAGTTTCAAACTCCTTGCAGCGCGCGGTCTTCAGGATGGTGCCGCCCATTTGGATTATATTCGATACGTTCTGAGTCTTGAAATCAACGATTTCGTCAGTTATAAGACCTCGGTATCCGCGATAGATACCTTTAACTTTTAGTCCGCTGTAGATTGCTGAACGGGTTACGGCGCGGATTGCCGCATTCATTCCCGGCGCGTCACCTCCTGAGGTGAGGATGCCCACGGTCTTAATCTGTGACATATTGAATAGAGCTTAAATTTTTATAATCGCAAATTTATTAAATCGACAAGTCAAAAGCAACCCTGAATTGCAATTTTTAACTATTTATTATTGCTCGGCTCAGTCGGTCCTTACGCCTGTCACGATGCAGGTGGTGGCTCCTCGCCACGGCAGGGCGCCCCAATAGCGCTTGTAGGTTACCGATACTTTTTTGCCGCTCCCTTTCAGCGCGGAAAGCTGGTCGGCTACACGGTCATTGTCGACTGAAAACACGAAGTCGCGCGAATACACCTTTGTCGTGTCGGCGAGCGACTGGTTGACTATCATCTGACCTTCCCATGTCTTGAAGAGAAAACCCTGCATCTTGAAGTCGACCACATAGCCCTCTTCGTGCATGTGGGTTTCGTAGGGCGCGAGATATCTCATCCAGAATGTGCCGCCCAACACGCATACTATTATGAATACTGACCACAACAGGATTCTTCTGCCGCGGTGGCGTCGTTTCGGCTTTTCGGGTTGAGGCTCCTCGGCTTTCTCGAAGCGTATCACCGGGTCGTGAGTTTCTTCGGGTTGAGGAGTGGTGAAGTAGTCGGGTTTGTCATCGAAATCCATAGTCGGAATGAAAATTTAGTTTGATGGATTGATTGAGCGTGAGCGCTTTCTATTGTCGATGGCGATGGAGACGAAGGCGTAGAGCCCCAGCAGAACGATAAATGCGTTCTGAATGCCCCACACGATCATGGCGAATGCCGCCGCGCGGTCAAATTCTACGCCATAAATTCCTAATGAAAAGATTACGGCGAGATGCCACGGACCGAGTCCGCCGTTGCTGGGGATGCCCATCGATATGCTTGACAATACAAATGTGACGAGCGCGCATACGAAGCCGAGTCCCACAGTGAAGTCAAACGCCTGGAACTGTAGGTAAAGTTGGGCGAAATAGCAGCCCCATATTGCGAAAGTCAGGATGATCCATCTTCCTTTTCCGGGCATCTTTGCGACAACTGCGAATCCGTCCCATAGGTCTTTGACCCAGGCGCGCGCCTTGAGCACCCACTTGTTGTCGCTTTTCGACAGGAACAGCCAAGCCACTAACGCGGCTCCGAGGACGCAGGCTGCCCAGAACCACGGGCTGTGAAGGATGTTTTCGATACCTTGATATGCCTGAGGGTATTTTTCAGAGAATGCCACGAATGCTTCGCGGGCTATGAAAAAAGTGCCTAAAGTGAGAAGAAGCACCATTGCGGTGTCGGCGAGGCGGTCGCACACCATTGAGCCGAACACGGTGGTAAACGGAGCCTTCTCGCGTTTTGCGATGTAGCCCGAGCGCCACAATTCGCCCAGTCGCGGAGCGAGGAGGTTGATGGCGTAGGTGCCAAACACGCTCCATGTGAGCGGCGCCAATGGGGTGGGTATTTTGAGCGCGTCGAGCTGTATGCTCCATCTCATGGCTCGGAATATGTGGGAAAACACGCTTATTATCAATGCGAAACCTATCCACCAATAATTGCATTCCCTGACTTCGGCTATGATTACGTCCATGTCGATTTTGGTGTAGAGGTAATAACATAGCCACACGCTTAGCGCTACCGGCAAGCCGTACTTGAATATATTGCTTAAGACTTTTTTCACTGAAAATGAGTTTAGTGGCACAAAGTTAACATAATTAACTGAAAACCCAAAGACTGAAAAACCATTTTCAATCGCGTTTCTCGTTCATGACAGTCTCCCTCACGACCATCGAAATTGAATATTTATACAGGTATAATGGAGATTAGGTTAAAGTTTGTTAAAATAATCGGCGTTGTGTGTCGGTGAGGTTTCGCTGATTTGCGTTTGGCACAATAATTTAGTATCTTTGTGGCAGATTCGAGTACCGGAGGGGGCGAAAGTCTCCTCCGCATTTTTTAACAGCCAATCGGTCAATCGAAATGATAGATAAACAAAAACTAATAGAAACGATAAAGGATGCGATAAACGGCACTCCGCTTTTCCTGGTGGATGTCGCTGTCTCGCCCGACAATAATATCACCGTCGAGGTGGACTCGATGGATCGTGTGGATATCGACGAATGCGTCAAGCTGACACGCGACATCGAAGCGGTTTTTGACCGTGATGTCGAGGATTATCAGCTTGAAGTGGGGTCGGCAGGATTGACCTCTCCCTTTAAGGTGAAAGAGCAGTATCTGAAAAATATAGGCAACCAGGTCGAGGTGCTGACCCGCGACGGAAGCAAGTTCAAGGGAACCCTTACCGCCGTCGGCGATGACGACTTTACCGTCATGGTTACCAAGAAGGTGAAGGAAGAGGGCAAGAAGCGTCCGGTAGAGGTTGAAGAGCCTGTGGTTACCAAGGTTGCCGACACAAAGACAGTAAAATATTTAATAGATTTCAAATAAATCACAACGAAATTATTTCAAATCATGGCTAAGAAAGAAGAATCTCCCAATATGGTGGAACGATTTGCCGAGTTTAAGGAACTCAAACACATTGACAAAACAACGATGATTTCCGTGCTTGAGGAGTCATTCAGAAATGTTTTGGCTAAGATGTTCGGTACCGACGAGAATCTCGACGTAATCATGAACCCTGACAAAGGGGATGTCCAGATATTTCAGAATCTTGAAGTTGTGCCCGATGGCGCGGTGACAAATCCGTCGACACAGATTTCATTGAGCGACGCCCGCGCCGATCAGAACCCCGACGTGGAAATCGGCGAGGAGCACACCCGCGAAATCATTTTTGAGAAATTCGGCCGTCGCGCTATCTTGAACCTCCGCCAGACTCTTCAATCGAAAATTCTCGATCTTCAGAAAGAAGCTATCTTCTCTCAGTTCAAGGGGCATGAAGGCGAATTGGTTTCAGGCGAGGTGTATCAGACTTGGAGCAAGGAAACCCTGCTTCTCGACAACGAGGAAAATGAACTTATCCTTCCCAAGTCAGAGGCTATCCCCGGCGACTTCTTCCGCAAGGGTGAGACTGTGAGAGCCGTAATCTCGAAGGTTGACAACAAGAACAACAACATCCGCATCACCGTGTCGCGCACATCCGACGATTTCCTTCGCCGCCTGTTTGAGCTTGAGGTGCCTGAAATTCATGACGGACTCATCAACATCCGCGCCGTGGCTCGTATCCCGGGAGAGAGAGCTAAAATCGCAGTTGAAAGCTATGATGACCGCATCGATCCGGTAGGAGCTTGTGTCGGAGTGAAAGGCTCGCGCATCCACGGAATCGTAAGAGAACTGCGCAACGAGAATATCGACGTTATAAACTACACTTCAAACAACGAACTTCTCATTCAGCGCGCCCTCAGCCCCGCCAAGATTTCTTCAATACGCCTCAACGAGGAGGAGAAACGCGCCGAAGTGTTCCTGCGTCCTGAAGAGGTGCCCTTGGCTATCGGAAAAGGCGCTCTCAACATCAAGCTCGCATCGAAGCTTACCGGCTACGTGATCGATGTTTACCGTGATTCAGGCGAAGATTTCAACGATGACATCTATCTTGATGAATTCAAGGATGAAATTGACGGCTGGGTTATCGACTCTCTTAAAAATATCGGCTGTGTCACCGCTAAGAATGTATTGGCGATGCCGCGTGAAGAGATTATTGAAAAGGCAGACCTTGAGGAAGACACTGTCGACAATGTGATAGCGATCCTCAAAGCTGAATTTGAAGACTAAAAGAAATTACTCTAAAACTCAATATGGCGAAAATAAAAATAAGCAAAGTAGCAAAAGAACTAAACATAGCCCTTCCGACCGTCATTGATTTCTTGCAGTCAAAGGGTATAAATGTCGATATGAACCCCAACAGCAGTATCGACGAGAATGCCTATAAACTGCTGGTATCCCATTACGGCGACGAGAAGGCTGTGAAGAAGTTGGACGAGCCCGTTGCGACAGTTCGCCAGACAACAGTAAAAACTGAGAAACCCGTGGTAACCGTTATCGCCCCCAAGGTGGTGGGACGCATTGATCTTGACGGAAAAAAGAATGCCCCCAAGAAAGAGCAGCCTGCTGAAAAAATTCAGCAGCAGCCCGCACCTGAAAAAGAGACGGTTAAAAAAGAGGTTGTTGTGGAGAAGGCCCCGGAGCCTGTGAAACCTAAAGAGGAACCGGTGAAGAAGCCTGTTGCCGCTGAAGTGGTGAAAGAGAAAAAGGCTGAGCCCCAAGCAACCGTTAAGACTGTAAAGGATACAAAAGAAGATAGTCCGAAACAGAATCCAATGAACGAAAAGGAAGAGGTGAAAATTGCCCCTAAAGCGGAGCAAGAAAAAAAGAAACCCGAAGCGGTGAAACCGGAGGTGAAGCCGGAAGTTAAAAACGAAGAGGTTAAGAAGACCGAGCCTGAAATATTTACGACCGGTCCTATTACCGGCGCTCCGCAAATCAATGTTGTGGGCAAGATCGATCTTTCGGCAATCAATCAGCAGACTCGTCCTAAAAAGAAAACCAAGGAGGAGCGCCGCAACGAGCGTCTTGCCAAGAGCGGACAGGGTAATGCCGCTCCCGGAGCAGGACAGGCGTCGGCTGATAAAAAGAAACGCCGCCGCATTGGAAAGGAAAAGGTCGACATCGAAAAGAGCTCTAACCAGCAGCCCTCGCCGGCGGCAGGTCAGCGCGGAGGAAACGACCGTAATAATCAGAACAACCAGCAGCGCAACGACCGCAAGGCTAAGGACCGCAACCGCCGCCCTGTTCACACCGAAGTGAGCGAGGAGGATGTTCAGAAGCAGGTAAAAGAGACTTTGGCTCGCCTTACCAGCAAGGAAAAAGGACAGAAAAAAGGTCTTAAGTGGCGCAAGGAGAAACGCGAGGCTTTCCACTCGCGCGAGCGTGAAGCTGCCGAACTTGAAGCAGCCGACAGCAAGGTGCTTAAACTCACTGAGTTTGTGACGGCAAATGACCTTGCCATAATGATGGATGTTCCCATCAACAATGTAATCGCCACATGTATGAATCTCGGCGTAATGGTGTCGATCAATCAGCGTCTTGATGCCGAGACAATCAATATCGTGGCTGACGAATTTGGCTACACTACCGAATATGTGTCGGCTGAAGTGGTCGAGGCGATACAGCAGGATGAAGACCAGGAGGAGGATCTCGAAACCCGTCCGCCGGTTGTTACCGTCATGGGACACGTTGACCACGGTAAGACATCATTGCTCGACTATATCCGCAACGCTAATGTGATTGCCGGTGAAGCTGGCGGTATCACTCAGCACATCGGATCATATAATGTGAAACTTGAGGATGGACGACGCATCACCTTCCTCGACACTCCGGGTCACGAAGCGTTTACCGCGATGCGTGCCCGAGGCGCCAAGGTGACTGATATCTGTATCATCATCGTTGCCGCCGACGACAATGTGATGCCGCAGACCGTCGAGGCGATCAACCACGCTTCAGCTGCCGGTGTTCCCATCGTGTTTGCGATAAATAAGATCGACAAGCCCACAGCCAACCCCGATAAGATTAAGGAAGAGCTCGCTCAGATGAACTATCTTGTGGAGGAATGGGGTGGAAAATACCAGTCTCAGGATATTTCAGCCAAGAAAGGTATCGGCGTGAACGAGCTTATGGAGAAGGTGCTCCTTGAAGCTGAGATGCTCGACCTCAAGGCTAATCCCAATCGTCTTGCCACCGGTTCGATCATTGAATCGTCGCTCGACAAGGGACGCGGATATATCGCCAACATCCTGGTGCAGAACGGTACACTCCACGTGGGCGACATCATTCTTGCCGGAACTCACTACGGTAAGGTGAAAGCGATGTTCAACGAGCGCAATCAGCGCATCAAGGAGGCGGGTCCCGCTACTCCGGCGCTTATTCTCGGATTGAACGGTGCTCCGACTGCCGGCGACACTTTCAACGTGATGGAAACCGAGCAGGAAGCGCGTGAAATCGCTAACAAGCGTGAGCAGCTTCAGCGCGAACTCGGTCTGCGCACCAGCAAGCGAACCACTCTCGAAGAGATTGGCCGCCGTCGCGCTATCGGCAATTTCCACGAGCTTAATATTATCGTCAAGGGTGACGTCGACGGTTCTATCGAAGCGTTGTCTGACTCGCTTATCAAGCTTTCGACCGAGGAGGTTCAGGTAAATGTGCTCCACAAGGCTGTCGGCGCGATTTCAGAGAGCGATGTCACTCTCGCCGCCGCTTCCGACGCCGTGATTATCGGCTTCCAGGTGAGACCCTCGCAGGCTGCGCGTCGCGCCGCCGAGCGTGAAGGTGTTGAAATTCGCCTCTACTCTGTCATCTATCAGGCAATCGAGGAGGTCAAGGACGCAATGGAAGGTATGCTCGCTCCCGAATACAAGGAGGAGGTTGTGGGTACAGCCGAAGTGCTCCAGACTTATCGCATCTCGAAAGTGGGCACTATCGCCGGAGCCATTGTGCGCGAAGGCAAGATCAAGCGCTCATGCAAGGTGCGCCTTATCCGCGACGGCATCGTGCGCTACACCGGCGAACTCGGTTCGCTCAAGCGCTTCAAGGATGATGTCAAGGAGGTGCTCACCGGCTATGACTGCGGTCTCAGCATCGCGGGCTACAATGACCTTGAGGAGGGCGACCTTATCGAAGCCTTTGAAGAGGTTGAGGTTAAAAAGCAATTGTAATGCCTCGTCAGGTATACGTTAATATCGGATCAAATCAGGGCGACCGTAAGGCTCACATCGAGCGTGCGGTCGCCCTGATCGCAGAATTGGCGGTCGGCGGCGAGGTGTTGCGCTCCTCGTTTGTGGAGTCTCGTCCATGGGGATTCTCGTCGGACAATGATTTTGTGAATCTCGGCATAGTGTTTTCAACTGCGTTAGCTCCCGAGGAACTGCTCGACGCATTGCAGCTCATGGAGCGTCGCATATCGGAAGGGGCTCACCGCGATGCCGACGGAAATTATATCGACCGGGATATCGACATCGACATCATAGCGATTGACGGCGAGGAGGTAGACACGCCCCGTCTTCAGGTACCTCATCCGCGGATGCTCGCCCGTGAATTTGTGATGGAGCCGCTGCGCGAACTGTCAAAGTCGGCGTCCTGGCTTAACTCTTATCTTGTATAAAGCAGAAATTGTTGAAATGGCTGATAATTATCTTGAACGCCGCATGGAGGAGTATCGTGCGGGAAAGCTTGCTGCAAAACCGCGCGGGTCAAAGGCGGGCGTAGCTCGGAAAGAGGGCGACGTGACCCTTAATTTCAAAGGTCTTGTGGCAGTGGTGCTGGGAGGCAGTGTGTCGCTTGCCGAGGCGGTGGTGAAGCGTTTCCGGGCGGCTGATTGCAATGTCGCTTTGTGTCATGACGCAGTGGCGGCGTGTACGAAGCTCGCCCAGTCGGCAGGATGCCGTTACTATCCTTTTGACCCGCATGACCGGGAGCAGTGCGCATCGGTGGTCGATGACATGATTGAGCGTCGGGGTGGTGTCGATGTGATTGTCGATTTGAGGGGAGTAGACAACGAGTTTGCCGAGGCAGCCGCTGATGACGCGGCGATGTTGCTGTTGCTGCATTCCCATCCACGTTTCGGATTTGTGCGTTCCACTGAGATCGGCGTGATTGAAGAATAAATCGGAAGATGCGCGATTTGTTGACATTCCGGCGGAAAATTCGGTTTAATGTTGTAAATTTGTAATCAAAACAAAAACTATTGAATAATAATGGAAAGCAAATTGAGAATAGCTGTTCAGTCTAAAGGCAGATTATATGATGAGACGATGGAACTTTTGTCGGAATCGGGAATAAAGCTTACAGCCGTTAAGCGCACGCTGCTCGTTCCGGCACGTAATTTCCCCATCGAGCTGTTGTTTCTGCGCGATGACGATATCCCTGAATCGGTTGCAAACGGAACTGCCGATCTCGGTATCGTGGGACTTAATGAGGTCCTTGAGAAAGAAAAGAATGTGGTTGTGGCAAAGGAACTCGGTTTCAGCCGCTGCCATCTCTCGCTTGCTATTCCGCAACATATAGATTATCCCGGGCTGAAATGGTTTGAAGGGAAAAAGATAGCCACTTCCTATCCCGTCATTCTCTCCCGTTTCCTTGAACGCGAGGGGATAAACGCCAGCATCCATGTGATTACAGGCTCGGTGGAGATCGCTCCTGGCATAGGGCTTGCCGACGGTATATTTGACATAGTGTCGTCGGGGTCGACTCTTGTGAGCAACAATCTTGCCGAGGTGGAAAAGGTGGTCGACTCGGAGGCGGTGCTCATCAAGGCTGCCGACCGACAGCTCTCGGAGGAAAAACAGGCGGCTCTTGATGAGCTGATGTTCCGTTTTGAAGCTGTGAAGGCTGCCGACGGGAAGAAATACATCTTGATGAATGTGCCCAAGGAGAAGCTTGAAGAAGTCCTGTCGATTCTTCCGGGCATGAAGAGCCCCACCGTTTTGCCGCTTGCCAATTCTGACTGGTGTTCGGTTCATTCCGTGCTTGAGGAAAAACGCCTGTGGGAAATAGTAGGAAAACTTAAAGCTGCCGGAGCCGAGGGAATATTGGCTCTTGACATAGAAAGAATGATTCTTTAAAATCGGGATTTTAATGGATATAATATATAATCCGCCACGCGAGGAGTGGGAGCGCCTCACCCGCAGGGCTCTCGCTGAAAAAGCGGCGGAGCTTGAGGAGAGTGTCGCCGGGATAATCGCTGAGGTAGCAGCCGGCGGCGATGCTGCGTTGCTTGATTTTGAGAAGCGTTTCACCGGAGCCGTTCTTGAACAGCTTGAGGTGACTGACGCCGAGATGGAGGCGGCTGAGAGTGAAATATCTTCGGAACTCCGCGATGCCATCGAGATTGCCTATGGAAATATAGCCAAGTTTCATTCGGCTCAGGTCATGACCGAGCCGGTTAAAGTGGAGACATCTCCGGGAGTGAATTGCGAGCAGCGCGCCGTTGCCATCGACCGTGTGGGGCTTTACATTCCCGGCGGTAATTCACCGTTATTCTCTACGGTGCTGATGCTTGCCGTTCCGGCAACGATAGCAGGATGCCGCGACATCGTGCTTTGCACCCCGTCACGCCGTGACGGCACCGTGCATCCCGGCATTCTTTATGCCGCCCGTAAAGCCGGAGTGACGCGCGTGTTCAAAACCGGAGGNGCTCAGGCAATAGCGGCAATGGCTTATGGAACCGAGAGCATCCCCCGNGTGTATAAGATTTTCGGTCCCGGCAACCGATATGTGATGGAGGCTAAGCAGCAGGTGGCTCGTCATAATGTGGCGATCGATATGCCNGCCGGNCCNTCGGAGGTGCTTGTTATCGCNGATGACAGCGCNAATCCCGAATATGTGGCTGCCGATTTCCTTTCGCAGGCTGAACATGGACCCGACAGCCAGTCGATTNTGCTCACTACTTCAAGGANGCTTGTCGACGAGCTTCCCGAGGTTATCGAGCGGNTGCTTCACATGCTGCCNCGCGAGGAGATGATGAGAAAATCACTTTCCCACAGCCGCATAATCCTGTTTGACACTGACGATGAAATAATGGAATTCAGCAATGAATATGCTCCCGAGCATCTCATAATCAATCATCGGGATGCGGAAAGACTTGCCGCAAAGGTGAGAAATGCCGGTTCGGTGTTCATCGGTCCTTATACTCCTGAGAGCGCCGGCGACTATGCGTCGGGCACCAACCACACTTTGCCCACGTCAGGGTTTGCCCANGCTTACAGCGGAGTGAACATAGACAGTTTCACTAAAAAAATCACTTTCCANCGAATAGCTCCCGAGGGTATCCGNTCGATAGGCAGGGCTGTCGAAGTGATGGCTCAGAACGAGGANCTTGACGCTCACAAGCTGGCGATGACATTGCGAATCAATACANTGAAGGAAAAATGAAACCACTGAATCAACTTATACGTCCCAATATACTCAATCTTGAGCCTTACACCTGCGCGCGAAATGAATATACCGGCGAGGCGCGCGCATGGCTTGACGCAAACGAGAACAGCCGCATAGACGGATTTAATCGTTATCCCGACCCGTTGCAGATTGAGGTTAAGAAGAAACTCGGGGCGATGCGCGGCGTGGCGGTTGACCGCATATTTCTCGGTGTGGGAAGCGATGAGTGCATCGACATCATCTATCGTGTGTTTTGCCGTCCGGGGGTTGACAACGTCGTTGCGATTGAGCCCACTTACGGAATGTATAGTGTTTGCGCTGCGATAAACGATGTTGAATATCGGAGGGTGAAGCTTCACGACGATTTTTCGCTTGATGCCGAGGCTTTGTTTAACGCCGTTGACGAAAACACGAAAGTGATGTGGATATGTTCGCCCAACAATCCTACCGGAAATTCATTCCCGCTTGACGAACTTAAAAACATCGCGTCACGATTTGACGGTATACTGGCTGTCGATGAGGCATACGTTGATTTTTCCGATGCCGGCAGCATGGTCGACGCGCTCGACGACTATCCTAATCTGATCGTGATGCAGACATTCTCCAAGGCGTGGGCGTCGGCTGCGCTGCGTCTTGGAATCGCGTTTGCATCGGCTGAGATAATCAGCGTGTTCAACAATGTGAAATATCCCTATAATATAAATATCCTCACCCAGCGTCAGGCATTGAAAGTGCTCGACGAGGCGCCGATGATAAAGAGTGTCGTGAAGGAGCTGATTGCTTCGCGCGACAATCTCGCCGACAGGCTACTTGGGCTTGATTGCGTGAAAAAAGTGCATCCGTCCGATGCCAATTTCTTGCTTGTGGAGGTTGGCGACGCATCGGCAATGTATGAGTTCCTTAAAGAGCATGGCGTGATTGTCAGAAACCGCTCGAAGGTGACTCTTTGCGGCAACTGCCTGCGCATAACCGTGGGAACCGAGGAGGAGAATGATCTGCTGATAGAAAAAATGGTTGAATATGGAAAATAAGCCCCGTGTATTGTTCATAGACCGTGACGGTACTCTCATTGTGGAGCCGAAAGATGATTTTCAGGTGGACTCGCTTGAGAAGCTTGAGATGATTCCGGGAGTTACCCGAGCGTTGCATTTCGTTGCCGGAAAGCTGCCTTACAAACTGGTGATGGTGACGAATCAGGATGGACTCGGAACCGATTCATTCCCTGAGGAAACATTCTACCCGGCTCACAACAAGATGCTGAAAGCGCTTGCCAATGAGGGGATCATTTTCGACGATATCTTGATTGACCGCACTTTCCCCGAGGATAACGCACCCACTCGCAAGCCCGGAACAGGAATGCTCACCGCCTACATGGACGGAAGCTATGACCTCGAAGGGAGCTATGTGATAGGCGACCGCCTTAGCGACGCCATGCTTGCCCGCAATCTCGGGGCGAAGGCGATTATCATTCATGAACCCGACGAGGAAACGCTTGCCGGCATCGCCGAGGAGGGTCTTGGCGACACGGTCGTTATGGTCACTCCTCGCTGGGATGACGTGCTGCCGGTGTTGCAGGGTGGCAAGCGCCGCGCCGTGGTGAGCCGTAAGACATCGGAAACCGATATTTATATCAGCATAGATCTTGACGGTAACGGACATTCCGATATTTCTACCGGACTTGGATTCTTTGACCACATGCTTGATCAGATAGCCCGCCATTCGGGTGTGGACTTAACCGTTAAGGTGAAAGGCGACCTCTATGTGGATGAACATCACACTATCGAAGACACCGCTATCGCCCTCGGCACGGCGATAAACGAGGCGCTTGGCGACAAACGCGGCATTGAGCGCTACGGCTTCGTGCTGCCGATGGACGAGTGTCTATGCACCGTTGCGATGGATTTCGGCGGTCGTCCGTGGATAGTGTGGGATGTCGAGTTCCGTCGCGAGAAGATTGGCGATGTGCCCACCGAGATGTTTTTCCATTTCTTCAAGTCGCTCAGCGACAATGCGAAGATGAACCTATTCGTGAGAGCTGAGGGCGCCAACGAACATCATAAAATCGAGGGCATATTCAAGGCGTTTGCGCGCGCGTTGAAACATGCTGTCAAGCGCGATCCGTTCAAATTCACTCTTCCCTCCACCAAGGGGGTGTTATGAGCGGAAATAGCTGAGCATCGATCGGCGTATCGAAATAATGTTGACGGCGGTTATCAGAGCGATAATCGCCGTTGCCGTTATTATTGCCGCCCAGGGCGCCGCCGGCTCTATTCCGAGCGCCGATAGCGGAGCGTGCCACAGGCGGCTTCCTATGAGCATCACTGCGATTGACATCGTTAGAACGGCGGNATTGATAGAGGAGATGAGAATATAATAATATCGAGCCACGGTGTCGGGGGCATATCCGAGCATCATCAGGTCACATAGTTTCTGCTTGTTTTTTTGCAGCAGGAGATGCACGCTGAGGGTGAGGATGAAGAATGACAGCAGGCTTATTATAACTCCGATTGTGATAACGACGGCAGTCACTACCGACAGGAAGTAGGACGCTTTTCCCGAGTCGCCGTCGCTGCCCGACGCTTCATAGTCATTTGCCGCGAGATATTCTTTTATTGCCGGATCGCCGGGCTGTTTTAGCTCGATGATGAGTCTTGACGGAGCCGGGNTTGCCGTCTCGCCGAAGTTGGAGTTTGCCCATGTCATGAAATCCTGGGGAACGGCTACGGTGTTTAATCGTGACGAAAACCCTACAATCCGTGCCGGAATCCATTNCTGTCGACCGTTGCCGCTTATCGATATGCGCAGCGGCACCATTCCTATCATCGCCTCGCTCAGCTGAGGGAGCCCNCGGGAGGAGGCGAAGCCGAAGTTGTAGAGCGAAAGATAATCTTTGCTGATTATCACGGGAATTTCCGGTTTTGCCGGGTCGAAGCTCCAGTCGCTCGGACGCACGTCGAACATATCGTCGGGTATCGACTCGAAAAACAGCGCTGTCGACAGATTGGCTCCATTCATGTCGACAGTGGCGGCGACGTTGAATGTGGCAGGAGTGAATGGCTCCACGCGCCTTGCCCATGGTTGGGTGGCTATGTCGGCTATCTCGTCATTGGAAAACGTGTTGTTTTCGCCGCTGCCAACAAGCGAGCCGAGCCCACTCACCTTGTGAGATATCACCATATAATCGCGGGTAAGAAACGAGTCGTCTTCGTTCCACACTGATTTTATGTCGGAGTAGAATTGCAGCGCGCACACCACGATTGTAAGCCCCACGAGATTGGCGATTGCATATCCTGAAAGCTGCGCGGCGCTGATATTGTGGCGCAGTAACTGCCACACGGTGTTTTTGTGTTTCATAATCGTATGCGTCGTGTTACATCGATTTTCAAATCATTGCCTACTGAGGTGGCTATTATGGCGGCTCCGTTTTTCTCGGCTTCCGCCGTTACCATCTGGGCGACGATAGCGTTGTTTCGCTCGTCGAGATGGCTCACCGGCTCGTCGAGCAGCAGGAAGTCGAATGGCTGACACAGAGCCCTCGCTACCGCCACTCGCTGTTGCTGCCCTATAGAGAGTCGCTTTACAGGAGTGTTGGCTTTGTCGGCTATTTCAAGCCTTTGCAACATTTCGACGATTTCCCCTTCCGACTTGTGGTTGGTGAGCCGATTTTTCAGGTCGATGTTTTCCAATGCCGTCAACTCCGGGAACAATCTCATTTCCTGAGGGAGTAAGGCGAGCGAATGTTGGCGCAGTTCACACCACTTTGCTATGGAAAAATTTCGGGTGTCCTCGCCGTCCATCAATATGCTGCCCGAGTAGTCGGTCCTGTTTCCGTAAAGATAACTGCATAGCGACGATTTTCCGGTGCCTGACTCGGCATGAATCAGGTAGCGTTCGCCACGAATGAGCGTGAGTTGCGACAGCCATATTTCCGATGCCGGCGCAGTGCCCCGGAACACGTCGGGGAGAAGATTGTTGAGCGTTATTGTGTTTATACGCGACATTATCGTATAGTGTCAAGCGGGGTGAAACCCATGTCATTTGCAGTTGCTTCCGGTGCGGTCTCAGTTGAGGCGGGAATCTCTTCAATCGGATTCCTGTCGGCAGAAATGAGCAGGGCGAGCTGTTCGAAAACGGGAACGGTAGGATCAGAGAATGAAAATGACATCTTGAAATTGTCATTTACTCCCATTTTAAGCGTAAAACCGTTGCCTCCATACACTGTCTCGCCGATTGAATTTGGGATGTTAGCCCAGATGGCAAAAGAATTGTTCTTGGCTGCATCGCGCGCGGCGTTGTTGCCGAGCTGTTTCAGCGAGCGGTTGGTGAGCACGATAGTATTGTCGACAGCCTTTAGAGAGATTGGATCAGAGCCGGGTGTCTGCATGACAAATTCATCTCCTTTGTCCACAACGGGGAGCCCTACCATGGCGATGATGTCGCGCAGGTCGCTAATGGTTTTCTTCACTTCGCTTTTTTTCAACTGTATTGCGACGACGAAGTTGATGTTTCTTCCGAGATTCGATTGCGAGAGATCGGAAGGGTCGCTGAGTCCGCCGGCAATCATTATCGTGCCGTCAAGGCGTTTCAGATAGGGGAGTATCATTCCCATGAAGGAGCGTTGGCTGAAGTCAAGTGGATAAACCGACTGAACGTAGTTGAGCATCTCTTCCCAGTCAGTGTCGCCTTTTATTCCCATCGCCAATACAAAAATGTCTGACGGCGTTGTGTAGTCGAGCAGTGACTGGTCGATGCGTTTGAGGTAGGTGTCCATGTCTTTCTCTTTGCCGTTTGCATCAATGAATTTTGCGTCAAAGAGCATTTCTCTCGCATTGTCGTCGACACCGCCGGTGATGCAGGTCCATCCGTCGGCTGCCTCTGAACGCGCTATTGCGAGATGGAAAATGTTGTCGCCGGCGCTTAGAAACTTGGCAATTCCTTTAAGCGATGAAGCGGGTGTATTGGATGCCCGGTTGAGTTCATCGGAGAGTGTCGCTACCGCCTTAGCCGCGTCGCCCCACAGGAGCCAGCCCTGCTTGTCCTTTACGACAAGGTTCACATCCTCCAGCTCATAGACATCAAATCCGTCAATGGTTTCGGGTGTTGACGAAGCTCCTATCTCATCGACAAGCGCGCTGAGATTTTTTATTTTGAAAGTGTAGGTGTAGTCGCCTGAATGCTTGAATGCTCCAATGCCGCTGTCTTTTCCGGTTATGGCAAACCCAGCCATTAGGGTGCGGTCGATTGATTCGGAAGTGAGTATAGCGGTGATTTCACGGTGGCATCGTTCCGATGACTTGGTGAGAAACTTGTCAAGAGTCTCCGATAGAGTCAATTTGCCGCCGTGTTTTGCTCCATCAAGCGCGTCGGTCAGCTTTTCGACATTCAGGGTCACTATTCCGGGCGCGTCGGCAGGAATGGTGTCGAGCAATTGACTTTCACCTGAACAGCCGCTGAATGCCAGCAGCATGACAATAGCGGCAAACGCCGTGATAAATCGTGCATTCATAATCATTTAAACAGTTAGATGTAACACAATTACAAAGATAGACAATATTTTGTTCATCAGCTGCGAAATTGCCGCAAATTGATGCCGTGACATAAAAACGAGGCTCATTTTTTAATGAGCCTCGTTGTATGGGGTTGTTAACGCTGGGGTATTATTCCCATTCGATTGTTGCCGGTGGCTTGGAGGAGATGTCGTAGCAAACGCGGTTCACTCCTTTGACCTTGTTGATGATGTCGTTGCTGACTTTTGCCATGAAGTCATAGGGCAGATGAGCCCAGTCGGCTGTCATTGCATCGGTCGAGGTGACGGCGCGGAGAGCTACTGCGCGCTCGTAGGTGCGCTCGTCGCCCATCACGCCCACGCTCTGCACGGGCAGAAGGATGGCGCCTGCCTGCCACACCTGGTCATAGAGTCCCCAGTCGCGAAGTCCCTGAATGAAGATGTCGTCGGCATCCTGAAGGATGGTGACTTTTTCGGGGGTGATGTCGCCGAGGATACGCACGGCAAGACCGGGTCCGGGGAAGGGGTGGCGCTTGATGAGGTGTTCGGGCATTCCGAGTTCTCTGCCGACGGCGCGCACTTCGTCCTTGAACAGGAGTCGCAGCGGCTCACACAGCTTGAGATTCATTTTCTCGGGGAGTCCGCCCACGTTGTGGTGGCTCTTGATGGTGGTGCCGGTTATTGAGAGCGACTCGATGCAGTCGGGGTAGATGGTTCCCTGGGCGAGCCACTTCACGTCTTTTATCTTGTGAGCTTCCTCGTCGAAAACGTCGATGAAGCCTTTGCCGATGATTTTGCGTTTGCGTTCGGGTTCGGTCACTCCGGCAAGTTCGCTGAAGAATTTAGCCGAGGCGTCAACTCCGATCACGTTCAATCCGAGACACTCGTAATCATGCAGCACGTTTTTGAACTCGTTCTTGCGGAGCATTCCGTGGTCCACGAATATGCAGGTGAGGTTTTTGCCGATGGCGCGGTTGAGAAGCACGGCGGCAACTGACGAGTCAACGCCACCGCTAAGCCCAAGCACCACCTTGTCGTCGCCGAGCTGCTCCTTGAGGGCGGCAACGGTCGATTCGATAAACGATGCCGCGCTCCAGTCCTGACGGCTGCCGCAGATGTCGACAACAAAGTTTTTGAGCAGCTGGGTTCCGTCGGTCGAATGATAGACCTCGGGGTGGAACTGCACGCCCCACAGCTTTTCGCCTTCAGCCTGATAGGCGGCTATTGCCACTTTCTCGGTCGAAGCGATGGTGCGGAAATTGTCGGGGATGGAGGTGATGGTGTCGCCGTGGCTCATCCACACCTGGGTGTTGACTGGGATATTGTTGAACAACGGATTTTCCATGTCAAACTTGGTGAGATGGGCGCGACCGTATTCGCGGGTGCCTGCGGGCTCTACCGAGCCGCCGTTGGTGTAAGCCATGTATTGTGCTCCGTAGCAGATGCCGAGGATGGGGAGGCGTCCGCGTATTTTTGACAAGTCGACTTTAAACGCGTTCTCATCGTAGACCGAGAACGGGCTTCCTGACAGAATCACGCCGATAACCGACGGGTCGTCATGGGGAAACTTGTTGTAGGGCACAATCTCGCAGTAAGTGTTTAGCTCGCGCACTCGTCTGCCTATGAGCTGAGTGGTCTGTGAGCCGAAATCGAGGATTATGATTTTCTCTTGCATGCAGCGATTATGAAGGGATTAAAACTATGCAAAATTAAAGAATTTATCGCAATTATGAAAATTGTGGCGGCGTTCATTGCTGTTGGCTTATCGCCCTCATTGCCTCGGCAAAGGCGTTTTCGGGCGACAGTCTGATGACGTCGGGGTTGCGCTTGAGCCATGTGAGCTGCTTTTTGGCATAGACGCGGGTATTTTTTGCCATTCGTGCCACGGCGGTGTCGCGGTCCATCGTTCCGTCAAACCATGCGAACATTTCCTTGTAGCCCACCGTGTTGAGCGAATTGAGGTGGCGCAGGTGATACACCTTTCTCGCCTCTTGCTCAAGCCCCTGCTCCATCATCGCCTCGACGCGGCGGTTGATGCGGTCGAAAAGCTGTTCGCGCGGATAGTCGATCATCATGGTGATGATGTTGAAGTCGCGGTGTTTCACGGCGCCGGTGCGCAGCGACGAATAGGGAGCTCCCGCTTCGAGGCATATTTCGATGGCGTGGATGAGCCGGCGGTGGTTCGACGGGTCTGCTTCGGCAAGATAGTCGGGGTCGAGATTGCGCAGCATGAGCCTGATGCCTTCGATGCCCTCGTCCTGATAGAGCTGCATGACGTGGGCGCGCACGGTGTCGCTCACCGTCGGAAGCTCGTCGATGCCGCGGGTCACGGCGTCGATATACATCATCGAGCCGCCACACATGATTGCCTTGTCATTCTTCGCCCACAGTTGAGGGAGGAGTTTCATCACATCCTCCTCATAGCGGGCGGCGCTGTAATATTCGTCGAGCCCCAGGGTGCCGACAAAATGGTGTCGGGCGGCGGCGAGCTGTTCCTGAGTGGGCGCGGCTGTGCCTATGGGGATGTCACGAAAAAGCTGGCGCGAGTCAGCCGAGATGATTTCACATCCCAACTGTCGCGCCAGCTGTATTGACAAATCTGTTTTTCCCGATCCCGTGGGACCGGTGACTATGATAAGTGTAGGGCGTCGCTCCATCGGGGTTATCGCTGAGCAACGAGACGGGCTATTTCCACGATAACGTCGACAGCCTTTTCCATCGACGGGATGGGAACGAACTCATACCGACCGTGGAAGTTGAGCCCGCCGGCAAAGATGTTGGGGCAGGGCAGACCTTTGAACGAAAGCTGCGCGCCGTCGGTTCCGCCGCGGATGGGCACCACGTGGGGTGTCACGCCCACGTTCTTCATCGCCTCTTCGGCAATCTCGATCACGTGCATCACCGGCTCGATTTTTTCCCTCATGTTGTAGTACTGGTCCTTGATGCCGAGAGAAGCGCAGTTGGGATACTCGTTGTTGATTTTGCGGATGAGATGCTCCAGCTCTTTCTTGCGGCGTTCGAAGCGGTCGCGGTCATGGTCGCGGATGATGTAGGTGACAACCGTTTTTTCCACATTGCCCTCGATTGAGATGAGGTGGTAGAATCCTTCATAGCCTTCGGTGTGTTCCGGGGTTTCCCAGCGTGGCAGCATGGAGGTGAAGGTGTTGGCGATGCGGATAGAGTTTATCATCTTGTGCTTGGCGTAGCCGGGGTGCACGTTTCTTCCGGTGAAGGTGATGCGAGCCACCGCGGCGTTGAAGTTTTCATATTCAAGCTCGCCTATCTCGCCGCCGTCCATTGTATAAGCCCAGTCGGCGGCAAATTTTGTCACGTCAAACTTGTGGGCGCCTTGTCCTATCTCCTCGTCGGGATTGAACGCAATGCGTATTTTGCCGTGCTTGATTTCGGGATGGTCCTTGAGATGCTTTACGGCGGTGATGATTTCGGCGATGCCAGCCTTGTCGTCGGCGCCGAGCAGGGTGTTTCCGTCGGTCACGATGAGAGCCTGCCCCTTGTAGTGGTCGAGTTCGGGAAATTCGCGCGGAGAGAGCACTATGCCCTTGTCGGCGTTGAGGGTTATGTCGCCTCCTTCATAGTTTTCAATGATGCGCGGCTTCACGTGTTTACCCGACAGGTCGGGCGACGTGTCGAGGTGGGCGATGAAACCTATTGTCGGAATCGGCTTGTCGGTGTTGGCGGGTAGTGTCGCCATCAGATAGCCGTTGTCGTCGAGCGAGATGTCGCTCAGTCCCAGTTCGCGAAGTTCCTCTTCAAGATGCTGGGCGAAAATCATTTGCCCGGGTGTCGAAGGCCATAGATTGGTGAATTCGTCACTTTGAGTGTCAAATTTCACATATTTCAGAAATCTGTCGACTACGTTCATAGTTTTTTGATTTATGGGTTATCTTTTTATAGCGGTTGAGTTTAGCCCAACCATATTTTCACAAAGATAATGAATTTTCCAGATAAAACTATGAAAAACGCCCGGCAAAAGAATCTCGGAGATGCCGGTCAACTCTCGGAGCCATAGGGACGCTCCGGTTCGGCGGCGATTGCGGCTTGCCGTTCGGGTTCCTGCCCGTAGGGGTCTTTTGTGCGGAAGCGGTTGAGATAATTGCGGTTCAGATGATACTCGATTTCAAGCAGAGTCTCGCGTCGGCATTCGGGACGAAGCTGGCACTCCCACACGGTCATCACGCTCCACCCCAACCGACGCAGGCGCTCCTTGTTTTCCTCGTCGCGCTCGCGGTTGCGGTTGATTTTCGTTTCCCAATACTCGCGGTTGGACTTCGGCAGCCTCAGGTGAGGCTCATGCCCGTGCCAGAAACATCCGTGGATGAATATCGCCACGCCATATTTTTTAAGAACTATGTCGGGCGACCCGGGGAGCGAACGCAGATTTTTCCTGTAGCGGTAGCCGCGGGAATAAAGATAGCGCCGCACAATCAATTCAGGCTTCGTGTCCTTGCTCTTGACGCGCGACATGCACTTCGACCGCTGCTGCTTGCTCATTACATCCATATAATGATAACGCTCCGGGCTTACGTTTTCTTATCAATCGGCACGAAAAATGATTGCATTCGTATGTTCTAAAACAGATAACCTTGCCTGATTCTCCAAAACTCCTATCTTTGTAGCCCATGAAAGATATAATATATTATTCGTTTTGTCACTAATAGTGACACGGATTGGCAATGTGTTCTGTGCCGAATTTGAGAATGCGTGGAATCAAAATTAGAATATTATTATGGAAAATGAAATTGTTGCGTGGCTTGACCGCATTGATCGGAATGAGGTTGTGCCTGCTGAGATCACGGCGCTTAATGTGGGGCTTTTTGAGTCGGAGGACGGTTATCGCCTCTATATGACGGGGGCGGTCGACTATGACGCCGATGATGATGACTGGGCGTGTGAACAGGACTATGAACCGGCTGAGAAATATATTCCCGTGTCGGTGGGCGACGGGCTCGACTGGGAGAGTTTCTTGAACCGGGCGGTTGAAATCGTGTCAAAATATCTTGCCGACCATCCCGAGTCGAAAGTGTTTGACTGCATTGTCACGGTAGGGTTTGACGATGGCAACCTGACGAGAGTGAAATAATGGAAACGACAAGAGGCTGTGTTATCACAGCCTCTTGTCGTAACGGGGGGATTATTCTTCTTCGGCAAACATGGGATCCCATGCGGGGAGCAATGTGGGCTTCTGTTTCAAAACCTCTTTCACCTTAGGGGTGATATATTTCTTGTCGACAACCAGGCGGAACATGTATTCGTCAAACCACTTGTCGGTCATGATGAGGTGTCCGTCGTTGGCTCCGGGGCCCCAGCTGTTTTCCACCATCCACTTGCGAGGCTTTCCGTTTTCGTCGATATCCACGGCAACGAGCGTCATGGCGTGGGATGAGGCGCTGGCAAAGGTGCGGATGCGGTCGGCTTTGTCCATGCCGAATTTTGTGCCAAACAATGACTCGTAGTCAAAATGGTTCACGTCGAGCACTCCGCGGCTGCGGTCGAAGCTCTTGCCCACGTCACATGAGAAATACATCATGTCGTCGCCCTTGATCGACGCTATCGCCATCTCCTTGATGTCGTCCACGGGGAGGTTCACGTAGGTCCAGTTCTGCCCGTCGTAGGCGTGGCGGTCATAGTCGATTTCATAGAGGCGGTAGTATTCGCGGGTGGGATCGTTCATCAACATCACATAGTCGTTTTTCAAATCCTTGCCCACATACTCCTGATAGAATGACTGAGGGGTGTAGGTGCGGATGTCGATTATGTTGCCGTCGGTGTCCTTGCGGGTCCATGTGAACTCGGTCGGGGGCACGCCGAGGGTGAGGGCGAGCATGCGGTATACCTCTCCGAGCATTTCGGTCTTGCGGTCGGCGAGTTTCGACTGGTCGGCTCCGTCGGCTTGCATTTTGCGCAGTTCCAGTCCCCATTCCTTCAGTTTCCAGCCCAGGAGGGTTCTCATCTTGGCGGTGTTGTTGCTGCTGTAGGTTTCATGCATCACTTCAGCGGGCACCACGCCATATTTCATGATATTGTCGGAGAGTCCGGTGTATTGACCGCCGTCGCTCATAGGGTGCTGGAAAAGCCACTCCACCGTCTTGTCGTCCATCGGTTTGGATGCCGTGTCGATTATTCCCTGGAGAAAGAGATTGGATTTCTCGAGCTGGTCCCAGAAAAAGTTGTAGTTCTGCGACAGTTCCAGCTTGGGGAGATTGTGTTGAGCCATCATGCGAGCGCGCAACACGTTGAGCCCCGTGAAGAGCCAGCAACGTCCCGACGACTGCTGGTCGGTGATTCCGCGGCTTTTCACGCGGTGGGAAAAATCGGTGTTGAAACTGTTTTTGTTGTCGGCGTTCACGGCAAGATTATCGATGTTGTTGGCTGCGATGGCGTTGTGAAGGGCGCGGTCGGCGGGAGTGGCTTGGTAGGAGCCCTTTATCTTCTCCATCATCTCCGGCGTTATCCCTCCCGGNGTTGCGGCATGGACAGTCNCCGCTGCAATGGCGAGCAGAGCGGCGGAAACAAAATGTTTTTTCATAATGGATAAAATGTGATTAATAATGTGAATTGGTTCTTGTCGATGCAAATATAGCGATTTTTTTTCTTGGGAGGATAGCGGATTTGGAGTAACTTTGCCATCTATATTTATTACATCGCCGACAATGAAATATAACGCATCGCAAATTGCCGAAATGCTCGACGTTACGGCTCCGGCATATCCNGACAGCGAAATCGACNCGCTGCTCACCGACTCACGGGCGCTCACTTATCCCGAGAAATCGCTGTTTTTTGCAATAAAGACACCCACCAACGACGGACANCGCTACATTCCGGAACTTATCGGGAAGGGGGTGAGGAATTTTGTTGTCGAAAGCGTTCCCGATGTCACTGTCGACGGTGTGAATTTCTTCGTGGTCCCCGACGTCGAGAAGGCGCTNGGGCAGATAGCCGCCCGCCATCGCGCAGCCTTTGACATTCCGGTCATCGGCATCACCGGCAGCCGTGGAAAGACGGTGGTGAAGGAGTGGATCAACCGCATGGCGCGTCGCGATTTCCACATTGCCCGCAGCCCGCGCAGCTTCAACAGCCACATCGGCGTGCCCCTCTCGGTGTGGGGCATTGACTCCGCCACCGGTCTCGGCATCTTTGAAGCCGGAATCTCGACCACNGGCGAAATGGAGATTTTGCGTGACATAATAAAACCCTCGCTCGGCATTCTCACCAATATCGGCTCGGCGCATGACGAAGGCTTCAGCGATCGCCTCCAGAAGGCGGGCGAGAAGCTCCGGCTGTTCAGCGGGAGCGATGCGGTGATTTATCGTGCCGATGACGAGGTGGTGAGGCGAGCCGTTGCCGATGCNNCCGGCGCTTTCCGTCGCATAGGCTGGTCGATGCTTGGCGTCGNCGGCGCCCTTGCTGTCACTGTCNCCGATGAGCCTGCCGGGTCGAGAATCACCCTCGATTATGAAGGTGAACGTGTCGATGCNGTTGTTCCGTTCAAGGATGAAGCGTCGGTCGAAGATGCCATCCATGCGATAATCGCTCTGCTCTACATGGGCGTGNAGCCTGAAACTATAGCTGAACGCNCCTTGACGCTTGGCAAGGTCGACACCCGCCTTGACGTGATCGAGGGNGTGAGGGGCTGCATGATTATAAATGATTCNTTCACGAATGACCGTGACTCGCTCGCNGTGGCGCTCGACTTCATGAAGCGCCGCCAGACCCCTGACCGCACCTCGACCGTGATTCTCGGCGACCTTGCCGTCGACGAGCCGGGTAATGCCGCTGTATATGCCGATGTCATGAACCTTCTTATGCGAAAGGGGGTGACACGTCTCATCGGCATCGGGGCGGAAATNGCGCGCCATGCNGCCGCCTTCGNNGGCGAGNNGCGCTTNTTNNCNGATGTNGCCGATTTTCTCAAGCAGATGTCGCAGCAGGATTTCCATGACGAACTCATCCTCGTGAAAGGGGAGCCTGCGGCAGGATTCCATTTCATCACCGNGANGCTTGAGGCNCGCCAGCATGAAACNGNGCTTGAGGTGAACCTNGACGCGATAGTCCATAATTTCAATGAATATCGCGCGCGCATAAAACCGTCCACCGGAATCGTGGCGATGGTGAAGGCATTCGGCTACGGAGCGGGCTCCTATGAACTTGCCAAGACGTTGCAGTCGCANGGCGCGGCTTATCTTGCCGTTGCCGTTGCCGACGAGGGAGCCGATTTGCGCCGTGCCGGAATAACGATGCCNATACTGGTGTTGAACCCGCGCGTCGACAGCTACCCGATGATGTTTGAAAACCGGCTTGAGCCCGAGATATACTCCTTTGANCTTCTNGACCAGTTCATCAGGGAGGGGCGCCGCCAGGGGGTGAAAAATTATCCTATCCACATAAAACTTGACACGGGAATGCACNGGTTGGGATTTCTTGAACGCGACATGGCGCCGCTCGTCGAAACGCTGCAATCACAGGACGTGGTTTCGCCCAAATCGGTGTTCAGNCATCTTGCCGCCGCCGATGATCCCATGATGGACGACTACACCCGTGAGCAGTTTGCCATGTTCCGCCGTTGCAGTGACCTGCTGCAGGCAGGATTCAGCCATCACATCCTGCGCCACATTCTCAACTCCACCGGAATCACCCGCTTCCCCGAGTATCAGTATGACATGGTGCGTCTCGGGATATGTCTTTACGGCATAGCCACGATGAACGACCATTCGCAGGATTTCCTGCAGCCNGTGAGTTCGCTGCGCACNGCCGTCATTTCAATCAAGGACTGGAAAGCNGGNACCACCATAGGATATAACCGCCGCGGCGTGCTCACGCGCGACTCCCGTATAGCTACTATTCCCATTGGCTATGCCGATGGAATGAACCGNCATTTCGGCAACGGAAGAACGTCGGTGTTCATCAACGGACACCGGTGTCCCACGGTGGGAAACATATGCATGGACGCTTGCATGATCGACGTGACCGACCTCGCCGAGTGTAAAGTTGGCGACGAGGTGGAGATTTTCGGTCCCAATATTCCTGCCGCCGAGCTTGCAGGCATTCTCGACACGATTCCTTACGAAGTGCTCACCTCCGTGTCGGCGAGAGTGAAAAGAGTCTATTATAGGGAATAGTCGCTGTCGGTTTCCCTGCGTTTCGGAACGAGCAGCGCTCCGAACTCCCACAGCATATAAAGAGGAATGAACACCACCATCAGCGTGAACGGGTCGGAAGTGGGGGTGATGAATGCGGCTATTATGAGCAGTGCCACTATCGCCTGGCGGCGGTAAGCGCTGAAAATGTCGCGGGTAATCAGCCCCAGTTTCCCGAGCATCCAGGCAAGGAGCGGCATTTCAAAGACCACTCCCATCACGAAAATCATCATGATGAAGTTGTCCATGTAAGAGTCGAGCGAAATGTCGTTGGGGATGTCGGCGCTGATGTGGTAGTCGGCGAGAAAATGCAGCATGATAGGGAATATCACTGCGTAGCCGAGCGCGATGCCGAGAAAAAACATTATGTTGCCAAACACGAAAACCCATCTCACGCTCCTCTTCTCGCCGGGATATAGCGCCGGCTTCACGAATGTCCAGGCAAGATAAAACAGCGCCGGGCATGAAAACACCAACCCCAGCCAGAACGACGTGGACACATGGATGAAAAATTGGGAGGCGAGCCTGATGTTGACGAGATTCACCCTGAAATCGTCGATTCCAAGCAGTTTGTAGAGCCAGAAGTCCGGGCGGCAAGGAGCGAGAATGACCGTGTCAAACAGCTGTGGCATCACATAGAAAAATACCGCCATGAGCGCCATCACTGTCGCCGCGCCCTTTATCAGCACTCCCCTCAGCGCGTCGACGTGCTCCCAGAATCCCGCCTGAGCCAACTCTGCCGGCTCGCCGTCATTCTTTGGCGTCGTCATCCTTCTTGGGAGCGGGCTTGGTTATTTCGTCCTGAATCTCGTTCATCCCCTGCTTGAAGCTCGACACCCCTTTGCCGATGCCCCTCATCAGTTCGGGAATCTTCTTTCCGCCAAACAGCAGGAGCACCACAAATGCGATAATGAGTATTTCGGTCATGCCGAGATTTCCTAAAAACAGAGGTATGATATTGAAAAAATTCATAGATAAAATTTCTTTATTGTACAATTGGATAACGTAAAGGTAGTGACTTTATTTGACAATACATCCTCATGTCGGATTTTTTTAGTATTTTTGTAGCCTGATTTAAAATTCATTATCAAATAAGCATTATGAAAGCATTTGTTTTCCCCGGTCAGGGAGCGCAATTCGTGGGAATGGGAAAAGACATGTATGACAACAATCCCGTGGCTCGCGAAATGTTTGAAAAAGCCAATGAAATTCTTGGTTTCCGCATCACTGACCTGATGTTCAACGGTACCGACGAGGACCTTCGCCAGACCAAAGTTACTCAACCGGCAATTTTCCTTCACTCGGTTATCCTTGCCAAAACTCTTGAGAATGAAATCAAACCCGATATGGCTGCCGGACACTCGCTCGGTGAGTTCTCGGCTCTCGTAGCTGCAGGCGCTTTGAGCTTTGAAGACGGTCTTCGCCTTGTGAGCGCCCGCGCTCAGGCTATGCAGAAAGCTTGCGAGCTCAAGCCCTCTACAATGGCTGCTATCATCGCCCTCTCCGACGAGAAGGTCGATGAAATCTGCAGCTCTGTCGACGGCGTGGTTGTTTGTGCTAACTACAACTGCCCGGGACAGCTCGTTATCTCAGGCGAAATCGAGGCTGTCAACGAAGCTTGCGAGAAAGCTAAGTCGGCAGGTGCTAAGCGCGCTCTTCCTCTGAAGGTGGGCGGCGCATTCCACAGCCCCTGCATGGAGCCGGCTCGCGCTGAACTCGCTGCTGCCATCGAGGCTACTCCTTTCCATGCCCCCATCTGCCCCGTGTATCAGAATGTGGATGCAAAGCCCCACACTGATCCCGCCGAGATAAAGGCTAATCTCGTGGCTCAGCTCACCGCCCCCGTGCGTTGGACAAAGACTGTTGAAAACATGATTGCCGACGGAGCCACCGAATTCATTGAAATCGGTCCCGGAAAGGTGCTTCAGGGTCTCATCGTCAAGATCAATAAGGAAGCTGTCGTTTCAGGACGTCAGTAAACCGCCCCTTTCCCTATATAATATATATGAATAGGCTGTGTCTAAATGACATAGCCTATTTTTTTTATGCCTTGATGCAAGCGTGTGAACGGAATCAAATTATTTGTTAATAAAATTTAAAATACTTGCATATATATATATATATATATATATATATATAT
>JAAVEB010000009.1:88225-262795 GCA_014801525.1 Bacteroides sp. | reverse complement strand
GAGTGTGTTTTTAGGGGGCACTCTTTCAGAGTGCTATTTCTGTTGGGCGCATGTTCCGGGCACGGCTCATTTTATTCGCCGTACCCGGCTATCCATAAGGCAAGCCTTTGCAGGCTTGACATTCAGAGTAGCGGAAGCACCGGATGATGCCGCCTACGGCGACAATCGGCGATGTCGTTGCCGGAGTGGGTCTCAAAACGTAGGGACATCGCACGCGATGTCCCTACGTTTAAAGAGATTGATAATCAGAGAAATGGTTGTTGACATGGCGTGCCATGTCCGTACGTTTGTCATACTCCTTTTCTTTCGATATATAAGATGCCGGTGGGGCGAAAAACAAAAGGCTGTCGTCACGACAGCCTCAATGCTTTATAAACCAATCATTATCACATTTCTTGCAATAGAAAAAAGTAATTTTGCTATGTATTATTATAACATGGGTGGGGTGGAAAATGTTTAGAGAAATTCATATTTAACATTTGTTTAGGTATTTCTGACTAAATTTTTAGTTGAGAATGGTTGGCGTTGTCGCGGGATTGTTATATATTTGCCGTGTCAACTAAAAAACTCGTTATGATGAAATCAAACAGTAATAAATTGACAGGCAAGGAGGAGGAGATAATGATACTCCTGTGGAAGCATGGACCTTGTAGCGTGAAAACGCTCATGACATATCTTGAGCCGCCGGTGCCTCACATAAATACAGTTTCGTCTTTTGTGAGGCTTTTGGAGAAGAAGGGATATGTGGGGCATGAGCCGGGCAGTTATGGAGGATTCAATTATTTCGCCATAAAACCTATTGATGATTATCGACGCACGGCGGTGGGCAAAATTGTGAAGAATTTTTTCGGGAGCTGTTTTTCGATGGTGTCGCAATTGGTGGAGGATGAAAAGCTTGACGCCGATGAGTTGCGCCGCCTTCTTGAAATGGTGGAGAAGAAAAAACAAAATAGCCGGGAGTCATGACGGAATTATTCGCTTATTCGCTTGCAGTATCCATCCCTCTTGCGTTGCTGTGGCTGGCTTATCGTTCGGTTTTTGCCGGAGGAAGAAATTTTGGGGTGAATCGCATAATGCTGTTGAGCATATATGTGATTGCGTTGCTGCTTTTTCCTGCGATAGGGTGGGTGGACCGTTTCGTGTTTTCTGATGAAGTCACATTGAACATGGTGCCGGAAGATGGCGGCTTTTCTGTGTTGACCGGAATTATGAATGTCGCTTCCATACTGTGGCTTGCAGGGAGTTGCGTGGCACTGACAGCTACATTTGCGGATTGGTTCCGGATAATGCGGATCATATCCGAGTCATCAAAAACTGATGAGGGCGGATTGACGGTATATCTTGCCGATGACCGACGGTTGGCTCCGTTTAGTATATGGGGCGTGATGGTGATGAGCCGGGAAGATTACGCTGTTAATAACCGGCTTGTCACGGCTCATGAGGCGGGACATATAAAAATGTGGCACTCGCTCGACATGCTGTTGGCTCAGGCGGTGGGGGTGTTGTGCTGGTATAATCCCGCCGCATGGCTGATGAAGCGCGAGTTGAAAACTGTTCATGAGTTTCAAGCTGATGCTTATGCGATAGCCGGCGGTTGTGATGTCGTTGAATATCAAATGCTTCTTATCAATAAGGTCGCAAAATCGGACTCTGATTCGGGAATGTCGAATAGGCTTGGCGGGAGCGTTTTGAAAAAGCGTCTCATGATGATGGATGGCGGCGGCATGGGAAACCGTAAAGTCGGCTGGCGATATGGAATCGTCGTTGTGGCATTGTTTGCCTCGGGGATGATTCTGCGCGCTCCTGAATCAAGCGCGATTCTTCGCCCTGCAAGGGTTTTTGTGGATACCGATGAGCCGGAGGCGGGAAAGAATTTTCCGATGGAAATTTATGTCGATGGGGAGCCGGTGGAATATGAGGATATAAATTCGATTCCCGCCGGAGAAATAAAGGCGATAACGGTTGACAAAAATAAGGATAGAATGGACATTTCGCTCAGATGACACGCCACGAATAGGATTACGCAGTATAAAATAGACATATAAATAATTTCACGGATGAAAAAAACAATTATCGCGCTGTCAATGATATTGACGGCAATGGTCGGTGTTGCCCAAACGGCGCAGGTTAGAGTGAAGTATGACGTCATGGCTCCTTCCAAGTCGAAAAGCGGAGCAAAGGAGATGACGCTGATTTCAGGAAACGGGAAGTCGCTCTATTTCAACGATATGAGCTTTTATGTCGATTCGATGAATTCGACTCCTGAGGGGAAGAGGAAATTGGCTGAGATTCAGATGGCGGCATGGATGACTACCGGAGCCGACGGCGGCATGGTGATCGACATGACGAGAGGTAACGCGCCGCTGAAAAAGACGCATTTGTATGTGGAAAAGGATTTTCTGTCGGGAACTGAGCGGGTGTATGATTCCTGGGCTACGGAGAGCGGATATTACGACGAGCCGCTAAACGGGATTGAGTGGGAGATAGGTGATTCAACGATAACGGTGTTGGGGTATTCATGCGTGATGGCGGTGGCTGATTATCACGGCAGAAAGTGGACGGCATGGTTTGCTCCGGAGTTGCCATTGTCTGACGGTCCGTGGAAACTGTCGGGTTTGCCCGGGCTGATACTCCTTGCTCATAGCGGCGACACATTTCGTTTCGAGGCAAAAGGGATAGTGCAAGTTGACGGGGATGTGCCTGAGGTTTGGTCGAAAGAGAAGTATTCAAAAGTGGACAGGCTTAAGGCTCTATCGGATGACGAATATTTCAAGAGCAATAGGCATAGCGTCATGAAAGCGCGTTATGAGGAATATCGGGCTTATGACAAGGAAGGGAACGCTCTTGATGACGAGAAGTATGATCCAGAGATTTATGCTATTGAGCCTGATTATGCGAAGCACGATAAAAAGTAGGGAAAAACCATGCTCAGGCATAAATCGACAGGGGTTCTTTTGCGTGGGAGGCGGCTTTTTTACACTGAGTTTTTTTATATGTGAAAAATAATGTGTAACTTTGTGCGCAATAAATTAATTATCACTTATGTCATTTATTGCAGATAGAGTAAAAATGGACGGACTGACATTTGACGATGTCCTCCTAATTCCGGCTTATTCAGAAATTCTTCCGAGATTCGTGGATCTCACCACCAAGTTCTCACGCAACATTACATTGAACGTACCCCTTGTTTCTGCCGCAATGGATACGGTGACAGAGGCTCCTCTTGCGATAGCTATTGCACGCGAGGGCGGTATCGGTGTGATTCATAAGAATATGTCGATTGCTGAACAGGCTCGTCAGGTACATGCCGTGAAGCGCGCCGAGAACGGTATGATTTATGATCCTGTCACAATCAAGCGCGGCAGCACTGTGAAAGACGCTCTTGCAATGATGGAAGAATATCATATCGGTGGTATTCCCGTTGTGGACGATGACCGTAAACTCGTGGGTATCGTGACTAACCGCGACCTTCGTTTCGAGCAGAATCTGAACCGTCTTATCGACGATGTCATGACAAAGGATAATCTTGTGACAACATCGCAGTCGACCGACTTGGATCATGCCGCGGCAATACTTCAGGAGCATAAGATTGAGAAGCTGCCTGTGGTGGATGCCGACGGTAAACTTGTAGGGCTGGTTACATATAAAGATATAACAAAAGCAAAGGACAAACCCAACGCTTGCAAAGACTCCCTGGGCAGACTTCGTGTGGCTGCGGGAGTGGGCGTAACTCCTGACGTGATGGATCGTGTTGACGCTCTGGTAGCTGCCGGGGTAGACGCTATCGTCATCGATACAGCTCACGGTCACAGCAAGGGTGTGGTTGACGTGCTCCACAAAGTGAAAGCCAAATATCCTGAAATAGATGTTGTGGTCGGCAATATCGCCACCGGCGAAGCTGCCCGTTATCTTGTTGAGAATGGCGCTGACGGCGTTAAGGTCGGTATCGGTCCGGGCTCTATATGCACCACTCGCGTTATTGCAGGCGTGGGAGTTCCCCAGTTGAGCGCTGTTTATGATGTAGCCAAGGCTCTTGACGGAACCGGAGTTCCCTTGATTGCCGATGGCGGTATTCGCTATTCAGGCGACATTGTTAAGGCTCTTGCCGCCGGCGCTTATTGCGTCATGCTTGGCGGAATGCTTGCAGGTGTGGAAGAATCGCCCGGCGACACTATCATCTACAATGGCCGTAAGTACAAGTCTTACCGAGGCATGGGTTCTCTTGAGGCTATGGAAAAAGGCTCGAAAGACCGCTATTTCCAGGCAGGGGAGACCGACACCCGCAAACTCGTGCCGGAAGGTATCGCAGCTCGCGTTCCGTTTAAGGGTTCGCTTTATGAGGTGGTTTACCAAATGCTTGGCGGACTTCGCGCAGGTATGGGCTACTGTGGAGCGGCTAATATCGACAAACTTCATTCAGCCAAGTTTACCCGCATCACAAATGCCGGTGTTGCCGAGAGCCATCCTCATGATGTAGCTATCACCAGCGAGGCTCCTAATTACAGCGCTTCGCACCAGTAAAAATATCTTGAATTTAAAATGAAAACCGCATTTATTGCGTCACTTCTCGCCTTGTCGGCTTTAACGCCGGCAATGGCGAAAACAAGTGACAAAACTATTATGACTATAGCCGGTAAGAAGATTCCGGTGAGTGAGTTTGAATACTTTTACCACAAGAGCAATGGACAGCAGAACAAGTTTGTTTCTCCGGAAGAGTATGCCGAACTCTTTTCTATTTATAAAATGAAGGTGGCTGACGCAGAAGCTGCCGGAGTTGATACGATGGCGGCGTTCAAAGCCGAATTTGCCAACTATTGCCATGAACTGATGCTGCCCCACATAAGGGTGAAAGCCGTTGAGGACAGTCTTGTGAATGAATCATACAGGCACACTCTCACTGAGCGTGAAGTGAGCCACATTATGCTTGACAAAGGAAACACTCCAGAAATGGAGAAACAGGCGAGAATCAGGCTTGACAGCATAAAAACCGCAATCAAGAACGGCGCTGATTTTAAGGAACTCGCACGAAAATATTCAATTGACGGGTCGGTGCAATATAATGGCGGCACTCTTGGATTTCTTCCGGTGGGCAGACTCCCTTATTCTTTTGAAAAGGCTACTTATGACACGCCTGTAGGCGAATTGTCGGAAATTGTCGAGACTCCGTTCGGTCTTCATTTGATAAAGGTGGAGTCGGAGCGTAAAAATGCTGGAGAGGTGCTCGCGCAGCATATTCTGGTTCTTACTCAGGGGAAAACTCCCGAAGAGCAGGCTATCGCCAAGGCAAAGATTGATTCAATCTATGAAGTCGTTATTGCCGGCGGCGATTTTGACGAGCTCGCGATGAAGTATAGCGAAGATCCGGGCAGCGCTCGTGACGGAGGCAAGCTTCCTTGGTTTGGCAAGGGACGCATGGTGCCTGAATTTGAGGAGACTTCGTTCACGCTTAATGACGGGGAGATATCCAAACCGTTTGAAACATCCTATGGCTATCACATCGTGAAGCGCATATCTCACCGCGACGTGCGTCCGCTTAACGAAGTGCGTGAGGCAATTCTTGAGAATATGAAGCGCGATGACCGTTATGCCGCTCCTGAGAAAGCCGGTTATGAGCAGCTTAAGAAGCGTTACAACGCATTGGTGTTCACTGCTGAGCTTGATGCGGTGAAGTCGGAAATATCGAAGAAAGAGGGTCTTGACTCGGCAATGTGTGCTGCATTGGTGACAAATCCTGTAACGGTAGCTGAGGTTAATAAGAAAAAAATCACTACAGCCGATCTATTTGCGTCGGGCATGCCAAATTCAAGCATGTCGTCGGGCGAGGCTTCTGAATTCATAGATTATCAGCTTGAAAAAGTGATTGACGACAGGCTGATTGAAGCTGAGGCGGCAACGCTTGTTGCTACTGATCCCGATTTCCGCAATGTCTATAATGAGTATCGCGACGGAATGATGCTGTTTGAAATCGCCAACAAGGAAGTATGGAGTAAGGCATCGTCGGATGAAGACGGGTTGAAACGCTATTTTGAAACTCATAAATCCAAATATAAATGGGATGCTTCAAAGTTTAAGGGTTATGTGGTGTATACCCGCAATGACTCTATCGGCGAGGCTTTTGCCAAGTATTTGGAGACTGAGCGTCCTTCAATCGATTCGCTTGCCGATGTCATAGCCAACCGTTTTGAAAGCCAGATAAGAATGGAACGCGTTCTTGCGGCGAAAGGCGATGACAAGGTTGTCGATGCCGTAGTCTTTAAATCGGGCGATACATTGGCAAAAGGTCCGTGGAAATATGTGACGCTTTATCAGGGCAAGGTTATCGACAGTCCCGAAGAAATGTCGGATGTTCGCGGCGCTGTTATTGCCGATTACCAGAATGAGCTTGAAAAACAGTGGGTGGAGCGGCTCAAACGTAAATATCCTATAAAAGTTGATAAAAAGTTATTAAAATCAGTGCAATAGCTGAAAATTTAGTAATTTTGACCGTATTTGGATATTGGACCCGGAAAATGAACCGTTACCTACATATCGCATTGGTGTCGCTGCTCATGTCTTCTTGCGGAAGCCATGATATTGATGTGGCTCAAAGCGATGACGAGGCGGTTGCGATGGTCGGTAGCCAAGTGCTGACAGGATCGGAGTTGAGATCGCGCACTCCCGGCGGACTCTCTTATGAGGACAGTGTCAGATTTGTCAGGGCGTATGTGCGTCAATGGATCGATGCGAGAATAGTGGGAGAGGTTGCAGCAAGAAATATCAGCGACATGTCGCATATCGACGAGATGGTGGAGAACTACCGAAATGAGTTGATAATGTGGGAATATAGCCGGCTGATGTATGCGAGCCAGTCATCGGGCGACATAGATAGGGACTCGTTGCGTTCCTACTATGACCAACATAAGAATGATTATCGTTCCACCTCGTCGATGGTGAAGGGCATATTCGTCAAGATACCTTCAGGTGACCGCCGCTTGCCCAACATAAGGAAGTGGGTCATGTCAAAGAACAGTGACAATCTTGACCGGCTTGAAAAGGAGAGCATGGATGGCAACATGGAGTATGAGTATTTCCGTGACGATTGGGTGCAGTTGCCTATATTGGAGCGGAAGTTTCCCGGCGATATCTCCCGGAGGCTTTCCGGCAGAGGCGAACGACGCATAGAAATGAGCGATGGCGGAGTGACGTATATTCTTGCCGTCAGCGATTTGATGCCGGTGGGGAGTGTGATGCCGTTTGATCTTGTTGAAGAGATGATCGTCGAGCAATACAGGAGCGCTCGCCGACCGGAGTATGAACGCAGTTTGCGACGTCAACTTTTTGATAAAGGCGTTAATGACGGCATTGTGAAAGTTAATATTGATCTTGGCATGACAACAGATGCCGGTCAAAAGGATGATAATAACAAATAACAGATATAAACGTGAAGAAAGGAATAATAATATGCGCTCTTGCCGCCATGGCGTTATCGACAGCCGCGCAGAATAACGTGGCGGAGGAAGTGGCATGGTGGATTGGCGACCAGCCGATTTTGAAATCGGAGGTCGAGGAGATGTATCAGAATATGCTGTATGAAAATCCGCAGTTAGGTGGCGATCCTTATTGCATAGTTCCTGAAAACATCGCAATCGAGAAGCTGTTTTTGCATCAGGCTGAGCTTGATTCGGTGGAAGTCCAGGAGAGTATGATACAATCGGAAGTTGAGCGACGCATCAACTATATGATAGCCAATCTCGGCAGCCAGGAGAAACTTGAGCAGTTCTACCGTCGTCCTATGCCTGAAATCAGGGAGACGATGAGGGAGACTGTCAAGAACTCATATATGGTGCAGGAAGTGCAGAGTTCATTGACCAAGAATATAAAGGTGACACCGTCGGATGTGAGAAAATTCTTTGCCAGCCTTGCCACTGACAGTATTCCTTTTGTTCCGTTGCAGGTGGAAACTCAAATCATAACCCTCCATCCGGCTATCCGTATTGAGGAGGTGAATGAGGTGAAAGCCCGTCTGAGGGATTTTACCGACAAAATAAATAAGGGTGAATCGGATTTTTCAACGCTTGCTATTCTTTATTCTGAAGATACCGGAAGCGCGATGAGATACGGTGAGCTCGGTTTTATAAACAAAGCGAGTCTTGACCCGGATTATGCGGCTGTGGCTTTTAATCTCAATGACCCCAAAAAGGTGTCGAAAATCGTTGAGACGCAGTTTGGCTTCCACATCATCCAGCTTATCGAAAAGCGCGGCGACCGTATAAATACCCGCCACATTTTGCTTCGTCCGAAAGTGTCGGATGCTGATTTGACCGATGCGATACATCATCTTGACACTGTCAGAAATGAAATTCTTGCAGAAAAATTTACGTTTGAAGAGATTGTTCCTTATGTGTCAAGTGATAAAGACACCCGCAACAATAAGGGTATAATGATCAACAGCGAAGTGCATCCGCCGACATCGCGATTTGAAATGTCACAGCTCCCTCAGGAAGTGAGCCGAGTTGTCGACAAGATGAGTGTGGGTGAGATTTCCAAACCATTCATTATGAAGGATACGAAGCGAAACAATGATATTGTCGCTATGGTAAAATTGTCGGCGCGTATTCCAGGTCACAAGGCTAATCTGAGCGATGACTACCAACTTATCAAACAGATGTATGAGAACGCAGAGCGTGAACGCATCATTAAGGAATGGGTTGAAAAGAAAATTAAAGACACCTATGTGCGCATTGAGGATGGTTGGCGTGACTGCGAATTCAAGCATAATGGCTGGATAAAACAACAATAATCATTTATTCATTAGGGAATGATGGGGATGCGGAATAGGTTCACTCGGCGATTAAGCGCTGTTACGGCTGTCATGGCTGTAATAGTGCCATCGTTTATATTTGGTGTGCAGAAGGCTGGAGAAAAGGTGGTTTTGCCCGTTTCTCAGAAAGCTAAGCGCATACCCATAAAGCCTACAATCCCGCAGGAGGACCGCAACGCCGGCGACAGAGTGTTTCTCGAACGAGCCGACAAGCTTTACATGGATGAGCGGGTTAGTCCCGACTATCAGGTTGTCACCGGAAACGTGCTATTCCGAAAAGGAGGTATGTACATGTATTGTGACAGCGCTCTGTTTTTTGAAAAGACCGGTTCGCTGAATGCCTACGGTAATGTTAAGATGGAGCAGGGCGACACTCTCTTTGTCTATGCCGACCAGCTTGAATATGACGGAGAGGCTGACCATGCCACTTTCTATGGAGCGGGAGCCGACCCTGTGAGGCTCATAAATCGTGACGTGCAGCTCACAACTTATGTTTTTGACTATGACATGGGGCTCAATCTCGGCTATTATGAAAACCAAGGAACCATAACCGATGAGGAGAATGAGCTTACATCGGGATATGGCGAGTATAGCCCTGACACTAAAGACGCTGAGTTTCGAAATAATGTAGTGCTTCAAGACAAGAAGAAGGAAGATTTCAGAATCACTACTGAAGTGTTGAAGTATAATACGGAAACTCATATAGCAAATCTTGTGAGCCCTACGGTTATTGTCACTGACAGCGCCACAGTCTATACTGATAACGGTTGGTATGACACCGAGGAGGAGTTGTCGGAACTCTATGACCGATCGCTTGTGGTGACTAATCGCGGCAGCACTCTCACCGGCGATACCCTTTTCTATGATCATGAGAAAGGTTATGGAGAGGCTTGGGGCAATATGATTTTGACCGATTCGGTTAAAAGCGTAGCTCTTGACGGTGATTATGGATTTTATAATCAGGTTAATGACAGTGCGTATGCAACCGGTCGTGCCCGGATACTTGAATATAGTAAAGGCGACACGCTGTATATGCATGGCGATACTGTCAGGGCATATATGCTTTATGATGACTCGACTCATGTGCTTACGGCATATCCCAGAGTGAGATTCTGGCGTGTGGATGTGCAGGGTTTGTGTGATTCACTTGCCATGTTGGAACGGGATTCGACGCTTTACATGCATCGGCATCCGATATTGTGGAATGAGCAGCGTCAAGTGTTTGGAGGTGTGATTATGGCTCACTTTAATGATTCAACTGTCGATTGGGCTAAGCTTCCCGAATTTGGGTTTGTTGCCGAGCACGTGGACGGCGAGTTTTATAATCAGATTTCGGGCAAGGAGATGGTCGCGTGGTTTGACAGCATCGGAAATATGCGTCAGCTTGATGTGAGCGGTAACGTTGAAATTATATCGCTTCCTCAGGAAAATGACTCGACCTATAATAAAATCGTTAATACGGAGAGCAGCTTCCTTTCGGCGTGGTTTGATGGACGGCAGCTGGAGAGAATGATTATGTGGCCTGAGGTTACTGGCACGGTTACTCCGCTATATCTTGCTCGCAAGACCATATATTATCTTTCCAACTTTCATTGGTATGACGCTCTGCGTCCAAAAGACAAAGACGATATATTTGTGATTCCGCCTGAGATGGAAGCGTTGTTTAAAGAGCCTGATCCGTCGCTTCGTCGACGCAAAGTCAATATGTGATATTAGGCTCTCTGCCGTAATCGGCTACATGAAGTGTTTTAATAAAAAGTTTATGACTCGCCATCTTTTTGAAATGATGGCGAGTTTTTTTCTGCGCTCAATCGTCTTGATAGCAGCATTTGCCGCTTTATCTAAAGGCATTACCCAAAAGAGCCCTTCGCCTTTCGCCATCCTGGTGTTGATAAGTCCGGGACGGATTTCGGTTACGACTATCCCTGATTTTCTGGATTTTTGTTGCAGAGATTTTGTGTAGTTTATCTGGAAAGCCTTGGATGAGCTGTAGGAAGGCGCGATCGGTGTGGGTTGAAGTCCGCCTATGGATGTGAAGGTGACAAGATGCCCTTTTCCCTGATCGGTAAAATAGTTGTACGCCATGTCAACACAATTAGTCCACCCCAACACATTTACTCTTACAGTCGACAGCTCCGTTTCAATATCCAGGCTCGGATTAAGTTCTCCGATACCGGCGCATACGATTATGAGGTCAAGCGGTTTCAATTGCTCGATAATGTTGAGAAAGGCAGTAGAGAACGATTCAATGTCAGCCACATCGCAAGCCTTGCAAATGGTGTTGCCGGGCGCGCTTTGTGCCATTTTTTCAAGCTCCTCTTTTCTGCGGGCAATGACGGCAACTTTATTGCCTTTAGACGAATAGTGTTGCCACAACTTGTTGCCAATTCCCGAGGTAGCTCCAATTATAAGAATATTCATGACGGTATCGATTTTGAGGTTATCCCAGCGGGGGATAGAATGCATCAGGGATATGTTCGATTTTATAATTATCCGTTGACGAGCATATAATTCCGATTATATCAAACTGCACTTCTTGCCGGTAGTTATATGTTCTGACAAAATTGTCGGCGGCACGGCAGATGCTTTTGATTTTTTTAGGGGTGATTGCCTCTATGGGGTCAAAAGAGCCGTCGCGGCGAGTTTTTACTTCGACAAATATAATGCGGTTGTCTTTTAAGGCGATTATATCGATTTCGGCTCCCCCTTTGCGAGTGTCATGCTCAATGATAGTATAGCCTTTCGTTATAAGGTATTCACGAGCCATTGTCTCGCCCCAAGCTCCGAGATCGTTATGTTCCGCCATTATTACTGTATTGAATTACAGTTACAAATATAATGTATTATTTTGAAAATAGAAAGGGTGGCGTTTAAACGCCACCCTTAAAAATACGGTAGAAAAATTATATCGGGATTTACTGCATGCGGCGGAGTCCTTCCCAACGTACATTCCATTTGCCATCTTTCGGGAATCCGGGATTCAACACATCGCCGCTTCCGTCCCAACCGGCGCACATCATTGCTATTGCGTCAAGGAAGCTGCCGTTGCCGGGAAGATATAGACGCAGGCGCTTCGGCTCCTGGAAATTGTGTCCGCTCACGAGATAGGTGTTCTTTCCCTTTTCAATTAGGAGTGCTTCAAGAGCTGTTTCAGGCTCGTTGAGACGAGCCGCAGCCATTGCGATCATTCCGTAATCCCATCCCCAGGTTGTGTCCCAGTTCCAGTTCTTCATCACCCATGCGAGAGTTTTTCTCATCACATCGGGATTGTAGAGCGGAGATTCGGGAAGTAGGGCGCAGGCTCCGAGAACTGCGGGATGGTCGCTGCGTGATTTCAGGTTGAAATCTTCTTCCGAGATGTTTGCTTTTCCGGCAAGTTCAGCCGAAACATAGGGATCAAACGCTTTCGCTTTAGATTTTTTGTCAAACGGTTTCAGCGGTTCTCCGGCTGTATAGATGCCGTCTTTTTCGGTAAGCGGAGCGAGGCGGCTGATGATCATGTCCCACTCGGCATTGCGTTCAAGACCGCGGCGCTCGCGCCAGTTTTGAGCCGTTGTGAGGGCATAATACCAATAAGCCTGCTCAAACGGATGATTGAAAGAGAAATCCTTTGACATTGATTCCTGCATTGCAGTCTGTCCGTAAAGCTTGATGTCTCCCTTTTTAGGAGCGCACTTAAGAGCGAAGTCAGCCATGAATTCGGCAGTTTCTTCAACGCCTTGAGCGTACTTGTCAAGTGTTGCCTGAGAGGGATTTATGCGGTAAAGCTCTTCAGCCATGTAGATGTAGTGGGGCTGTTGCCATGTGAGGAATGAACCGGTGTTAGACGGAGCTTCTCCGGCATCGGGGTCGGTCATCTTCATCCAGCGCACGCCTTTGAATCCTTGACGCTGAGCGATTTTCTTTGCTTCGGGATAAGCAGTGTTATTGTACCATTCCATCACTTTTTCGAGAACTTCAGGACGATTCCAGAGAGCGAAATCGATCATGTGCCAGAATGTCATCTCAAGGTGAGGACGTCCATACCATGAATTGTAGGTGAGTCCCGTTTCCTGGGGAGGAGTGGTATTGGCGCAGTTGATTTGAGTCAGGTATTGTGAGAGGATTGTGCGGCGTTCAAGTTCGGGGGCGCGCTTGTCGGTGCATTCGCCGAAGTCGACGATGCCACCCTTTTTCCACCATCCTGACCAATATTTCATGACAGCTTTTATTGCCTGGTCATAAGAGTAGGAAGTCTCGCCTTTCACCGGTTGTTTTTCAGCAAATTCGGCTGAAAAAGAGAGAAGGTCCTCGTCGGTAGAAAGTGTGAAATAGTGATCGCCGGCAGCTTCAAGCTTAGCATTTCCTTCCCACTGGATGAGAATGTAATATTTTGTTCCGTCAAGTGTGCGTTCGATGGTAGCTGAACGATTGTCGGAATTGATTATTACGCTTTTGTGAAGTTCGGGTTTGGTCCAGTCATTCGCATCATCAGCGTGCTTTCCGGAAGGGTAGGAGAAGTTAAATGCCACTTTGGCTCCTTTTGTGGCAAGCAACGGAGTCTTGATGCGAGAGAAAAGGCAGTCTTTATTTCCGAGTATTCCTGTCGACACTTCAACCACGTTTCCGTCGGCAGTGAATTTTGATTCAATTATGCCGTCCCAAAGTTTGAGTTCCTGGTTTATAGCGGTAAGGTTTTCAATGGGAATGATGGCATTGTTCTTGTCGCGAAGCTCAAGACCTATAGTTCCGAGATTAAGGCGGTGAGGATTGGCGCGAAAGTATTCGGTAGCATCTTTGTTGCGTCCGTCGGTTTTATATTCAACGGCATATACGCTTGACTGTCCGTGAAGATTGAAAGCTTTCTCTGTGTCGGCGTGGGTCAAGTTTTTGTCATTGGCAAAAGAGTGCCAACCCCAGTCCGACATGATGTTCAACGGAATGCCGTTGGCATAATATTGAGGATAGCTCTGAAGTCCGGTGACATCGACAGTTGCGGCGATATGTCCGTTTCCCACCGACAGAGAGGACAGAGGATCAGCTTTGATGACTTTGGGATTGTTTCGGCTAACGACAGCTTGGCGATCGATGGGCTGTGACACGTTTTCGGTATTGTAGCCGAGGTCTTCCATTTCGAGTGATGCCCAGATGAACGGACCGATACCTTTTGCGTCGTTATCGCGGATAGGTTCGCTCAGATAGTAGGCGAAAGAGCCGTCGCGACGCTTGTTTTCCTTAACCTTGGGCGCTGCTTTGAGCACTGAAGGGCTAAGACCCGGACCAAGTCCGGCAACAGCGCAGCAGTTGGTGAGCGAGATTGTGCTGTCGGGATTTATCTTGATAAAGTTGTTTAAGATTCCACGGTAAGCCTTGATACCGGCGTCGCGATATTTTTCACCGAGATATCCTTTACGGTAAGCCTTCAAGAGAGAGTAGGCAAACATTGAGGATGCTGTCGATTCAAGATAGTTGCCTTCACGTCCGGGGCTGTCCATTACCTGATACCACACTCCCGAGTTTTTGTCTTGCCATTTGATTACTGCGTCAAGGTCCTTGCGTAGAAGGTCGATCACTTCGTTGCGACGGGGATGATCTTCGGGCAGAGCGTCAAGAAGTTCAATCAGTGCCATTGTGTACCATCCCTGGGCACGTCCCCAGCAATGCTGAGAGAGTCCGGTTTCGTTATCCGACCAGAACATGTCGCGGTTTTCGTCCCAAGCATGACGGTTAAGTCCTGTCTTGGGGTCGAGGGTGCGTTCGTAGGTCTTTTTCACCTGATCGATTGCATCGTTGTAGATAGCGTCGGCTTCATCTGCCGGCAGAATCATTCCGGCAGTAAGAGTGGAATAGGGGAGACCCATAAAAATGCCGTCAAGCCACACCTGGTAAGAATAGATAGCCTTGTGCCAGTAAACGCCTTCCTTTGTGCGGGGTTGATCCTTCATCTGCTTCATGAGAGTCTTCATGGCGATGAGGTTCTTTTCTTCGGGGAAGTGCTGATACATGCGTGACACAAAGTGTCCTGTGCGGATATTGTCAAGATTATAGTCCTCAAGGTTGTAACGCTTGATTTCTCCTTTTTCGTTGATCATTGTGTCGGTGTAGAGCTTGCAATAGTCCTTGATGTGCTCGCCGCCATATTTAAGATATGTGTCAAGCATTGCCTCAAGTTCGATACCCATCACATAGCTCCATTTCGGGCGGGTTGAGAAGTCAAGCATATAGCTTCGCGGTTCGCGTTTTATTTCTGACTCGGTCATCCACTGGCTGTAATTCTTGTAGGGCTTCTCGGTGAGGCACAAACCTCCGTTCACATAGTAATCCTTGAAGTTGATGTCGCGAGTAAGTCCTGAGATGAAATTGCCTTCGGCAACATTGTTGAAGTGGCAGTTGACCACGTTGATGTCATACACGTTGGTACAGGTGTCGAGGGCTATGATCTGAACGCCATATTTGCTCTTTTCGCAAGTTACGTTTTCGAGGTTCACGTTTCTGACGATGGGGAGGTAGCCGCGGCAGCATATTTCATTGTGCTCGTAATCGAGGTTGATTTTCAGCACTGATTCGCCACACTGACCGACGGTGATGTTGCGCGCGTTGATATTTTCAATGATACCACCGCGGCAGGTATTGGTCTTGATTCTGACCACACGGTCAAGGTTGGGGCTGTCCATGCGGTTGTTTTCGGCGTAGACATTGCGGCAACCGCCTGAAATCTCGCTGCCGATCACCACGCCTCCGTGTCCGTTCTGCATTTCGCAGTTGCGGATGATGATGTTTTCGCTTGGGCGTTCCCAAAGGCGTCCGTCATTATTGCGTCCGCTCTTGATGGCGATACAGTCATCACCGGTGTTGAAGAAGCAGTTTTCAATCAACACGCCGTCGCATGACTCGGGGTCGCAGCCGTCGCCGTTGGGTCCGTCGTTGTTGATGTGTACGCCGCGCACCACAACATTCTTTGAAAGAAGGGGATGAATCACCCAGAACGGTGAACGAAGCAGAGTCACATTTTCGATGAGGATTCCGTCACACTGGTTGAAGTTGATGAGCTGAGGGCGAAGACCGTCTTCCGGACCGAAATGGCGCTCGTTCATGTCTACGCCGTCTTCAGCCATCTTGAGCAGGCGCGCGCGGCTTCCGTTGCGCTGGCTGATGACGCCTTCTTTCCATCCATAGTGGGTGGCTCCGCACCATTTCCACCATGTTTCGTTTGTGCCGCCTCCGTCAATTGTTCCTTCGCCGGTTATAGCGACATCGGTAGCCTGATAGGCGTAAATACAGGGTGAAAGATTCCAGCAGTCGATACCCTCCCAGCGAGTGGGAACGATGGGGTAAAGTTCGGGCTGGAACACAAACTGGAGTTTAGCGTCTTTTTCAACCACGAGATTCACGTGGCTTTTCAATGTAATCGCGCCGGTGTTGTAAGTTCCTGCGGGAACAATCACCTTGCCTCCTCCTTTTTTGGAGCAGGCTTCGATTGCCTTGTTGATTGCTTTCTGATTTTTTTCGGGAGTTGCATTGACACTTGCCCCATATTTTGTGATGGGGAATTCTTTTGCACCGAATTTTGGCTCGCGAATGCTCTGTTCTATGCGTTTATACTCCGTGTCTGACCAATAGTCTCCACGAACCGCAAGTGGCAGCAGCATTAGAAACACTAATAGATTTAAGACTTTCATATAAAAATATTACTGGTATTGTTGCCGGCTGTTACCCCGGCTGAGTTAAAAATAAATTTCGGTATAAAATAAGGCAGGAAGCTCTGACTTTTCAAAGCTTCCTACAAATTTAGTCAAAAACCTTTAATTAATTCCTATCTTGGAGGATAATATCAATAAGAAAATTAGTTATTTCGTCATTTCCTTGCGAACTTCTTCGGGCATGAGGTTGGAAATGGGTTGGTGACGCCGATGTATCAGAATCGAAGTTTGTTTTCGGGATCGTAGCGATCGGCCCATTCTGAGTATATGGCAAACACTTCGTTAGGGCGGGCATCATACCACCCGTAGCCGGTGCGTCGCTCAAACCCTATCTCGTCAAGGCTGCGTCGCGGAATGCCGTCGCGGTCACAAAAGAACGGCAGGCATTCATCAAGATCGTAGTAACGCGACCATATCGAGGTTGCGTTGGGGTCGGAAATAAGTTGGGCGGTAATCGCCTTGCCGTCTTTGTCGCGAGGGCGTTCGTATCTCATTCCCGTGATTTTGTTACGGTCAAGCCACTTTACTCCGCCGTGAACCGCTTTCTTTACCCGCTCGTCGGGGTTAGGCAGTGACATGAGGAATTTCAGCAGATTGGCGCTTTCAAGAGAAGTGAAACTCGGCAGTTCGTATGCGCGTGCCTTTGCCGGCGCATACGTGTCGCGGTCATGTTGCTGACACCACACTGTCGGCTCCCCGTTCACTTTAATCTGTGTGTCAAGGATTACTTCAACGGCTTTATCGACAGAGCGCTGGAGCTTTGATGCCATTTCTGCGTCAATGATATTTTTGTATGGACCGTTTCCGCTAAGAAGATCTTGAAAGAGCGAGAGGGTGTTATACATGGCGTCGTCGTTGTAGGTGATATGCACCTGATACCCCTTGGGATCAGGCCAGAATTGAGGCCAGCCGCCGTTTTCATATTGTCCGCTGAGCAGGAAATCAAGCCCTTTGCTTATTGCTGCCTTATAGACTCCCGATGGACAAGCGTTGTTGAGCTGTGCCAAGAATCGCATCTCCATTGTTGTTGCGTTATTGTCGATTGTAGAGTCGTCGACGCGCGATTTGTCTTGCAGCACTTTCGAAACCTGTGCAGCTGTCATCGGCGACACGAGATCGGTGTTTTTAGGCCAGCCTCCGGTCACTCGCTGAAATAGAAGAATGCGGGCGCCTATTTGGCGGGCTGTGTCGGTCTTGAAAAATTCCGCGTCGGTTGTCTTGAAATATCTGTGGCGCGGTTTCGCGTTCAAGTCTGAGGGGCAAAACAATAAGGATGTTAAAGCCAGGATGGTGATGATGATTGATGATTTCATGGAATAAACGGTAGAGGGGCTGTTAAAATAAGAAAGGAAACGCATTAGTGCGTTTCCTTTGAGAGGTTCCTAGCAGATTCGAACTGCTGTAAACGGTTTTGCAGACCGGTACCTAACCACTCGGCCAAGGAACCTTGTTTGTGGTTTTACGGCTGCAAAGATATAACCTTTTTTTTGATTGCGCAATACTTTTGTCGAATTTTGTGTTAAAAATCGGGCTGTATGCTACATCTGTTCCTCCTGAAGTTTCTTGTCCATTGCGGCTGCGGCTTTGCGTCCGTCGCCCATGGCGAGGATTACGGTTGCTCCTCCGCGCACAATGTCGCCTCCGGCATAAATATCGCTTACTGAGGATTGTAGCGTATCCTGGTTCACGACGATTGTTCCGCGCTTTGAGACTTCAAGTTGCTTGATGGCTTCAGGAATAAGCGGGTTCGGAGAGACTCCGACGCTGACAATCACAAGATCAACGGGCACATCGATTATCGCGCCTTCAACAGGCACGGGTGAACGTCTGCCTGATTCGTCGGGTTCACCAAGTTCCATTTTCTGTAGGCGCATTGTGTTCACCCTTCCGTTAGTGTCAGCGGTATATTCGATTGGGTTGTGCAGAGTGAGGAGTTGCACTCCTTCCTGTTTGGCGTGTTTTATTTCTTCGATTCGGGCGGGCATCTCGGCTTCGCTGCGGCGATAGACGATCATAGCATTTTCAGCACCCATTCGACGCGCTGTGCGCACGGCGTCCATCGCTGTGTTTCCGCCGCCAATCACGGCGACATTCTTTCCTCGTAGCACGGGTGTGTCATATCCCGGTTTTCCGGCACCCATGAGGTTGATGCGTGTGAGATATTCGTTGCATGACATCACGCCGATGTAATTTTCGCCGGGGATCCCCATGAAGCGCGGCAGTCCTGCTCCCGAAGCGACAAAAATGCCTTTGAAGCCCATGCCATGCAAATCGTTATAGCTGAGGGTCTTTCCGATTACGCAGTCTTTTACAAATCTTACTCCCTGAGCTGCGAGAGCGTCGATCTCGGCATCGACTACCGAATTGGGAAGACGGAACTCTGGTATTCCATATTTCAGCACTCCGCCTATTTCATGAAGTGCCTCAAAAACGGTCACTTCATATCCGCGTGCCGCCATGTCGCCGGCAAAAGAGAGTCCGGCGGGTCCTGATCCGACAACCGCTATCTGTATGCCATTTGATGTCGCTGGCTGCTGCACGGGCATTTCATGGGCGAGGCGCGCGAAATCGGCGGCAAATCTTTCGAGATAGCCGATTGCCACCGGTTCTTTTTTCATCTTGAGATAAATGCAGCGGGACTCGCATTGTTTTTCCTGCGGGCACACTCGTCCGCACACGGCGGGCAGGGCGCTTGTCTTTTTCAAAACCGCTGCTGCCGTGGCAAATTCTCCGCGCTGGATGTTTTTGATGAATCCGGGTATGTCGATGCTCACGGGACAGCCGTTCACGCATTGAGGATCAGGGCAATCCATGCATCGTGAAGCTTCGATAACCGCAGCTTCGGCAGGGAGTCCCTGGTTTACTTCGTCGTTGCAGGTGACGCGATATTCGGGAGACAATTCGGGCATCTTTACGCGGGGAATAGCCGTGCGCTCCTTTGCCGTCATTGCATTGCGGAGCTCTTCGCGCCAGGCGGCGTTGCGCGACGAGTCGTTTATATTGTCGATATTCATATGTTTTTTAGTTATAAGAGCGCAGGCGCATCATCATTTCATCAAAATCAACTTTATGGGCGTCAAACTCGGGACCGTCGATGCATACGAATTTAGTCTTGCCGTCGACTGTCACGCGGCATGCTCCGCACATTCCGGTTCCGTCAACCATTATGGTGTTGAGCGAGCACATCGTCGGGATGTCGTATTTTTTTGTCAGCAGCGACACGAATTTCATCATGATAGCAGGTCCGATGGTGACCACCATATCCACCTTCTCTCGCTTGATTACTGACTCGACGCCGTCGGTCACGAGTCCTTTATTGCCATAAGAGCCGTCGTCGGTCATGATTATCACTTCGTCGGAGTATTCGGCTACCTGAGGCTCTAATATGATGAGGTCCTTTGTGCGAGCCGCAAGCACTGAGATGACTTTGTTGCCGGCTTGCTTGAGAGCCTTGATGATGGGAAGCAGCGGTGCTACTCCCACACCACCGCCGCAACAAACGACTGTTCCTACTTTTTCAATGTGGGTGGCTTTTCCAAGAGGTCCGACCACGTCAGTCAGATATTCACCTTCATTCAAAGCGCATATTTTTGCCGATGATTCACCCACGTTCTGGACTACGAGAGTGATTGTGCCGCGATCGGTATCGGCGTCGGCGATTGTCAGCGGAATTCTTTCTCCATGTTCACAAGCGCGGACAATGACAAAGTGCCCCGGTTTGCGCGACATGGCTATAGATGGAGCTTCAACAACAAGCTTCACCACTTTTTCTGAAAAATGTTCCTTCTCAAGAATCTTGTTCATTAAGCAGAAATTATATTAATGTTGGTTTATTCTTTAGCAAAGTTAAACAAAATAATTTGGAATAAGAATAGAAAAGAAAGTCAAGATAGCTGTTTATTGGCAAAATGGATTGATTTTCGCAGGAAAAAGCACGAATTCGATAGAAATGCCTGAATTTGCAATTGAAGAATTGCGATAAGTGCGTCATTTTTGTAAGAATTTCAAAACAGGTTCTTATATCACGGAAATATTTTGTAAATTTGCACCAATAAAGTAATTAAGACGGCTATGCTTGAAAAGATAGAACACCTGAAGGTGGAAATAGAGAATTTGACAGCGTCATCTCCTGAGGAGGTTGAGGCTCTTCGCATAAAATATCTCAGCAAAAAAGGTGAGATTTCTGCATTAATGAATGACTTCCGCGCGCTTTCGGGAGAGGAAAAGAGAACTCTCGGCGCCCCGCTGAATCAATTGAAGGATTTTGCTACGGAAAAAATAGCATCCTTGCGCGAGTCGCTTGAAAATAAGGAAGTTGACGCGGCGGCATTCGACATGACCCGTTCAGCGGCTCCTATGCGTCTTGGAACCCGCCATCCGCTTTCGGTGGTGAGAAATGAAATCGTGTCGATTTTCTCTCGTCTTGGTTTTTCGATTGCAGAAGGTCCTGAGATTGAAGATGACTGGCATGTGTTCTCTTCGTTGAACTTTGCCGCTGACCATCCTGCGCGCGATATGCAGGACACTTTCTTCATTCAGCGTAATCCCGACGTTCTGCTCCGCACTCACACTTCAAGCGTGCAGTCGCGAGTGATGGAAAAAACTCAGCCGCCTATCCGCATTATTTGCCCGGGTAGAGTGTATCGTAACGAGGCTATCTCAGCTCGCGCTCATTGCTTCTTCCATCAGGTTGAGGCGCTTTATGTCGACGAGCACGTTTCATTTGCCGATCTTAAGCAGACATTGCTCTACTTCGCCCGTGAAATGTTTGGTCCCGACACCAAGATACGTCTGCGCCCGAGTTATTTCCCGTTCACTGAACCGTCAGCCGAAATGGATATATCCTGTAACCTCTGCGGCGGCAAAGGCTGCTCGTTCTGCAAGCACACCGGTTGGGTTGAGATTCTCGGATGCGGCATGGTCGATCCTAATGTGCTCGATGCTTGCGGCATAGACTCCAAGAAATATTCGGGATTCGCATTGGGTATGGGTGTTGAGCGCATCACCAATCTTAAATATCAGGTAAAGGACTTGAGAATGTTCTCGGAGAATGACACTCGCTTCCTCCGTGAATTTACTGCCGCGCATTGATAAAAACAGTTTTGTACGATGACCGTTAAGGAGCGCTATGCCAAAGTGATTGAATGGTTTCAGGCTGCGATGCCTGTTGCTGAAACCGAGTTGCATTATGACTCTCCGTTTCACTTGCTCCTTGCCGTCATCCTGTCGGCGCAGTGTACCGACAAGAGGATAAATATGGTTACTCCGGCTTTGTTTGAAGCCTATCCAACCCCTGAGTCACTTGCGGCGGCAACGCCCGACGAGGTGTATCAGTATATCAAATCGGTGAGTTATCCCAATAATAAGACCCGGTCGTTGATAGGCGCGGCAAAGACTCTTGTCGAAGAATTCGGCGGAGAGATGCCATCAGATATAGACAATCTGATGAAACTTCCCGGGGTGGGACGCAAAACTGCTAATGTGATGCTGTCGGTGGTGTGGAACAAAGCCGCCATGGCGGTTGACACACATGTGTTCAGGGTGAGTGAACGCATAGGACTCACTACTAACAGCAAAAATCCGTTGCAAACGGAGAAGGCGTTGTGCGCAAACATCCCGGAGGAGCTTATCCCGGTGGCTCACCATTGGCTTATACTTCACGGGCGATATGTGTGTAAAGCGCGTCGTCCCGACTGTCTGAATTGCGGGTTGACGAGTGTCTGCCGTTATTTTCAGCGGGAAAATAAGTAGATATTACAGATGGATGCTGAAGCTACATTTTTATTTATAACCGAAGTTATTGGAACGATTGCTGCGGCGATAAGCGGAATACGCATGGCTGCGGCGAAACACTTTGACTGGTTTGGCGCCTATACGGTGGGTCTCATGACGGCTATCGGGGGCGGCACGGTCAGGGATGTTCTGCTCGATATTCCGGTGTTCTGGATGCAGACGTGGTGGTATCTTGCTGTGACGGGGCTGGCGCTGATTGTGGTGATTCTGTTCAGGAATGTTCTTGTAAAGACAAGGATACTGTTTATTTTCGACTCGATAGGACTGGCTCTCTTTGTGGTGATCGGTATTCAGAAAACTATTGCGATTGATTATCCTTTTTGGGTGGCTATCGTGATGGGTATTACTACCGGCGCAATCGGAGGTGTGATTCGAGACATTTTGCTCAATAACGAGCCGCTGTTGTTTCAGAAAGATATTTATGCCACAGCCTGTCTTGCGGGAGGGCTTGTTTACTGGCTTCTATATGCTCTGGGAGCTTCGCCGATGGCTCAAGGTCTCGCATGCGCGGCTACGGTAATAATAATTCGCATTCTTGCGGTTAAATATGGCTGGTCTTTGCCGGTTCTTGTTAATGATATAAAAGCGGAAGAAGATGATTAAGATAATCGATAACCTTAAATCGCGCCAATCGCTGTTGCAGTTTGTAAAGTATGCATGTGTCGGTGTGATGAATACCGTGGTCACCCTTTGTGTGATTTACATATGCAAGTCGCTGATTGGCATTAATCCGCTGGTGTCAAATGCCATCGGATATGTGTGCGGGGTTATTAACTCGTTTTTATGGAATAAGAACTGGGTATTTAAGTCGTCGGGCAATTATGCGGCTGAAGCGGTGAAATTCCTTGTTGGATTTTTTGTTTGCTATGGAATACAGTTGCTCACAGTTTGGTTGTTGAGCTATAAGACCGACTTGAAATATTTTGAGATAGATATTCTCGTGTTCACTTTGTCGGGCTACGGTGTCGCTACGCTAATAGGCAATGTTGTCTATACGCTGACCAATTATGTTTACAACAAGATTGTCACTTTCCGAGGATAGCCTCTTCAAGTTCTGCTTCATTAGGCGCTTTCTTTCCGAAAAATTTGTCGACGATGAGGGCGATAAAGCCGTCGCCGGTGACATTGCACGCCGTGCCGAAACTGTCCATCGCTATGTAGAGCGCGATCATTAAAGCCTGGTCCTGCTCATTGAATCCGAGCATTGAGCCAAGCAACCCGAGCGACGCCATGATTGCTCCTCCGGGGATTCCCGGCGCTGCGATTATGGTTATGGCAAGCATCGCGATGAATCCTGCAAACATGGAAAAATCGTAGGGGATGCCTTGCATGATCATCAGCGCAAGCGCGCACATCACTATTTTCAGCGTGCTTCCCGACATGTGGATAGTGGCGCATAGGGGAATAACAAATCCTGCGATTTCTTCGCTAACTCCCATTTTGATAGCCTGCCGCAATGTAACCGGAATCGTTGCCGCCGACGACTGGGTGCCAAGGGCGGTGAAGTAGGCGGGTAGCATGGTATACAGCAGTTTAAACGGATTCTTTTTTACAAATAAGGCGGCGATGCAATATTGGAGAATGAGGATTACCGCCGCCATCAGGAATATGATGCCTATTATTTTTAGGAAAGCTGTTAAGACGCTCGCCACCTGTCCTGACATGGTCATGTTCATGAATATGCCGAAGATATAGATGGGCAGCAGCGGTATAATGACCGTTCTTATTGTTCCGGCAACAATGTCACGGAATTCCTCGGCGCCTTGTTTAAGCACCGTTCCTTGGTTGTAAGCTATACCGATTCCTGCCATAAATGCGAAAACAAGGGCTGTCATAACACCAAACATTGGCGGGATGGTGACCGTGAAATAAGGAGCTATTTCATTTCCGCTTTCAAGGGCGGCATCCATGGAATGGGGCGTGATAAGACAGGGAAACGTTGTTTCGGCCGTAAAATAGGCTAAAAGTCCTGAGCCAACGGTTGCCACATAAGCTATTGCGGCTGTCAGTAGAAGCACCTTGCCGGCTCGGTTCCCTATTTCGGCTATTGCCGGCGTGACGAATCCAACGATTATAAGTGGTACAAGAAATCCCAGAAGCTGACTGAAAAGCGCGTTGAATGTCATGAAGATGCCGGCAATCCAAGAAGGCATGAACTGACCTGAAACGATGCCGAGCGCGATAGCGATTAATATTTGAGCAAGAAGCCCTATTTTGAATCTTTTCATAATAATCCGGTGGTCAAAAGGCGATTTCGGTGTGGTGGCTTTTGAAATTTGCGTGGCAAAGATAAGATAATTCCGTTGGATATCCATTAAAGAATATATTGCCTATTGAATTGGTAAGACTTTTTAACATTTAGGCGTGGATATATAGCGATTATCCTTATATTCGGGCTTTAATCATCGCTGTTAGTGTCATGTTATCTATAATATTTTGGATTAAAGCGGTATCCGATTAACTTTGTAAAGTAAAATTATATATTTAATGAATAAGACAGTATTTATATCGTCGGCGATTATTGCTTGCTCTCTTATGGCGCAGGCTCGGGAATGGTCTTATAATGATTGTGTCGAGTGGGCGAAGGAGCACAATATTTCTTTGAGACAGACTATGCTCAATGAGCAGACGGCAATGGTTGCTGAAGAAGAAGCGAAAGCTGCGTGGCAGCCCTCGCTTGATTTTGCCACTACCCACGGGTATTCAAATGCGCCCTGGGGTGAGGGAAACAAGAACAGCTATACCAGCAATTACGGGCTTAATGCACGTTGGACTGTGTGGAATGGCGGCGTTCGTGAAAATAATATCAAAAAATCGGAATTGCAGTTGGCAATAAACAAGTTGAATACGGCAAATCAGCTTCGTTCCATTGAAGTGGATATGTTGGGCGTTTATATAAACTTGCTTTATGCCAAGGAGGCTATTTCAATCTATGAGGAAGCGGTTGCGCTCAGTAAAGCCCAAGCCGACCGTGCCCGCCAGTTGATGGAAGCGGGACGCTTGTCGAGAGTGGACTATTCGCAACTTGAATCACAATATGAGCAGGACCGATATGCGCTCGTTAACGCAGTGGCTACATATGACACACGACGCATGGAGCTTAAAAAACTTCTCGAACTTGGAATCAACGATTCGATCTCGGTAAAGAACATCGAGTGGACTCGTGATGAGGTGCTTGCCCTTCTCCCATCGATGGAAGAGAGTTATCGCATGGCTACAGCCGTTGATCTTCCTCTTCAGATTAATGATTTGGAAATAGAAGACGCTGATGTCGATGTGAAGGTAGCTAAGGCGGGACGTATGCCCGACATCTCTCTTACGGCAGGGGTCGGCACAGGATACTATGCTCCCGGCGAGTCTTTTGGCACTCAGATGAAACGCGGTGTAAACGAATCGGTGGGATTGACATTCTCAATTCCTATTCTTGATAATAAGAAAACTAAATCGGCGGTGGCTAAGGCGAATATACAGAGACTTAACGCGCAACTTGAACGCGAGGCGAGGGAAACTGAACTCGCTCAGCAAGTGGAGTCGTGGTACATCGACCTTCAGTCGGCTCAATCGCGCTACATCGCCGGCGAACAGCAGGTGAGCTCGACCGAGCTTAGCAATGAATTGGTGAATGAGCAGTTCAATCTCGGACTTGTGAACACCGTTGAGCTGATGACTGCTCACAATAATATGCTCGAGGCGCGCCATTCCCTTTTGCAGGCAAAGTACATGGCGATGCTGGGACATAAAATGATTGAATATTATCGTACGTCAAATATAAATATGCCATAATAATTATGAGTGTGAAAAATTTAGGATTTCTGCTACTCGCGCTTTTGGCGACGGGATGCGCCAAGGAGAGTAAAATCACGCTTGAGACTGCTCGAATGGAGCGTGGCGACATCAGCCGCTCGGTGACAGCTACCGGAACGGTGGAGTCGGTGACGCAGGTGGATGTTGGTACTCAGGTGACTGGTATAATCGATAAGCTGTATGCTGACTACAATTCGGTTGTCACCAAGGGTCAGCTTATTGCCGAGATTGAGAAAACGCTTCTTGAGAGCGATCTCAAGAGCGCTGACGCCAATATGGAGTCGGCAAGGCTTAACTACGAGTATAACAAAACTAATTACGAAAGAGACAAGGCGCTTCATGACAAACAGCTTATAAGCGACTATGAGTTTCAGACCTCAAGAAAAGAATATGAGGTGTCGAAGCAGTCCTATGACAAGGCTCGCGCGGATCGCGTGCGCGCCGCTAAAAATCTTAACTACGCCGAAATCTATTCGCCCATAGACGGAGTGGTAATCTCCCGTGAGGTCGAAGTGGGACAAACTGTGGTATCAAACATGAACGTGGCAAACCTCTATGTTATCGCCGACCTCGATAACATGCAGGTCATCGGCGATGTAGACGAGGCTGATATAGGTCAGGTAAAAGTGGGACAGGAAGTGGAGTTTACAGTCGATGCCTATCCTGACGACAAGTTTAAAGGAACAGTCACCCAGGTGCGCCTTAATCCCACGGTTGAGAGCAATGTGGTTACCTATGAGGTTGTTGTCAACGCTCCCAATCCTGACCATAAACTGATTCCGGGGCTTACTGCCAATCTCACCATCTACACTTTGCGTGAAGATGGAATAAGCCTGTTGCCAAGTGCTGCGTTCCGCTTCACACCCCATGACTATGGCGAAGCCAAGGGACTTCCTCAGGCGTCTCCCGATGCTAAAGCGTTGACATCCGACAATGATGACGAGCGTAACGTGTGGGTAGTGGAAGGCGACAAGCTCGTGCCGACGCTGGTGAAGGTGGGCGTGACTGATGGAAGCCGCACTCAGATTCTTTCAGGAATCGCTGAAAATGCCGAGGTTGCCGTGGATTATGAAATAAATGCAGGTAGCCGGAAGTCGGAAGAAAAAGCGGAACAGAGTCCGTTTGCGCCGCAACCCCCGGGCAGAAACAAGAAAAGATAATAACGAAACTGGTTTTATCAGATGAGTGATAAAAGGGAAATAATAAGGGTTGAAAACCTTCGCCGTTACTTCATGGTCGGCGGTGAGGAGGTTCATGCCTTGCGCGGTGTCAGTTTTTCAATTCGGGAAGGCGAGTTTGTGACCATTATGGGTACTTCCGGCTCGGGAAAATCCACACTGCTAAATTTGCTCGGCTGTCTTGATACTCCGACAAAGGGGGAATATATCCTTGACGGAACGTCAGTACAGTCGATGAGCAAGAACGAGCGCGCGGTGACACGAAACCGCAAGATTGGTTTTGTGTTCCAGAATTACAATCTTTTGCCGAAGACGACGGCGGTAGAGAATGTGGAGTTGCCGCTTCTCTATAACTCGTCGGTCTCTTCGCGTGAACGTCGTGAACGAGCCATCGCCGCCCTCGAAGCGGTGGGGCTCAAGGAGCGCCTTTATCATAAGAGCAATCAGATGTCGGGCGGTCAGCAGCAGCGTGTGGCTATTGCGAGAGCGCTTGTGAATGACCCTGTCATCATTCTTGCCGATGAAGCGACGGGAAATCTTGACACCCGCACTTCGTTCAGCATTCTGATGCTGTTTCAGGAACTCCATGCCCGAGGGAGAACTATAATATTTGTGACCCATAACCCTGAGCTTGCGGCTTACTCATCGCGCAATATTGTTTTGCGCGACGGGAAAGTGGTGTCGGATGTCAATAATCCCACCATGGCATCGGCAAAGGAGGCTTATGAAGCTCTACCAAAAGATAATGATTAATCATGAATTTAGCCAATCTATTAAAAATAGCGTTGAAGGCGCTCAACAATAATAAATTGCGTTGTTTCTTGACAATGCTGGGTATTATTATCGGTGTGGCGTCGGTCATAACGATGCTTGCTATCGGTCAGGGATCAAAGAATAGTATAAAGGCTCAGATTTCTGAAATGGGCTCCAACATGATTATGATTCATCCCGGCAATATGCAGCGTGGCGGTGTGAGGCAGAGTTCCGATGATATGCAGACTCTTGAGGTTGCCGATTATGAGGCGATAAGAGACCAGGCGGCATATATATCGGCGATTTCTCCTCAGGTGAACAGCGGAGGGCAGTTTATCAACGGCAATAATAACTATCCGTCGACCATCTATGGAGTTACGCCCGATTATCTTGACATACGAAAAGTCAAGGTGAAGGATGGAGAAATGTTTACCGAGCAGGATATAAAGTCGGCGGCTAAAGTTTGTCTGCTTGGCAAGACAGTCATCGACAACCTGTTTCCCAATGGCGAGGATCCAATCGGCAAGGTGGTGCGATTCAACAAGATTCCGTTCACGGTGATTGGCACCCTCGAAGAAAAAGGGACCAACTCAATGGGTATGGACCAGGACGATGTTGTGCTCGCTCCTTACACCACGATAATGAAGCGTGTTCTCGCTATCGACTATATCCAGGGGCTTTTCGCGAGCGCTCTTGACGAGGAGTTTACCGATCAGGCTATCGACGAGGTGACTTCCATTTTGCGTGAGCGTCACCGCCTCAAAGAGGATGCCGACGATGATTTCTCTATACGCAGCCAGCAGGAGCTTAGCGAAATGATGAATTCTACCAGCGACATGATGACGGTGTTGCTTGCCTGTATCGCCGGAATATCGCTCCTTGTGGGAGGTATCGGCATTATGAACATCATGTATGTATCGGTCACTGAACGCACGAGGGAAATCGGATTGAGAATGTCGATCGGCGCCCGAGGCATCGATATCCTTGCCCAGTTCCTGATTGAGGCGGTGATAATAAGTGTCACGGGAGGTATCATCGGAGTGCTTGTCGGGGTGTTTGCGTCGTGGCTTGTGAACATGATCGCGCATTGGCCTGTGTATATCCAGATTTATTCAGTAATTTTGTCTTTTGCGGTATGTACTGTAACCGGTATATTCTTCGGATGGTATCCGGCGCAGAAAGCCGCCAATCTTGACCCGATAGAGGCGATAAGATATGAGTAGTAAAATTATAGGACAACCGTCGCTGACAACACAGAAGTGGGTGAAATTTTTCATCCACCTTCTGTTTTTGAGCATAGTTTTTATCTTGCCAGAGATATTGATGAGCCGCAACATGCCCGATATCTCCCATTCCTGGCGATTTTATGTTAAATCAGTTGTCTTTGTGGCGTTGTTCTATGTTAACTATTATCTGATAATAGACTATTGTCTTGGAAAAAAGAACTGGGCGTTGCGTCTGGCTTTGATCAATGTTGCCGTCATCGCTGTTGTGGTGAGTGTGATGGCTCTGTTTCATTCTGTCGCTCCGCCGAGAGCCGCCAGACATGTAGGCATGGTCCATGTCTTTACCGGCATTTTCCGGGATCTTGCCATGTGTGTGCTGACAATAGCCCTTTCCATGGCGATGAAATTGAGCGATTATTGGAGCAAGATCAGCGCGAGGCACAAGGAGATGGAAGCGGCGCAACATAGGGAGGAGCTTGCCAATCTGAAAAGCCAGCTTAATCCTCATTTTTTGTTTAACACGCTGAATTCGATTTATGCTCTTATTGCGATAAGCCCCGCCAAAGCCCAGAATGCTGTTCATGAACTCAGCCGCTTGCTTCGCTATGTCTTATATGAGAATACCCCCACGGTGATGCTTAAAGATGAGATTGAGTTTATCAATAATTACATTAAGCTCATGAAATTGCGGTTGAGCGAGACGATGCCGGTCCATGTGACCCTTGATGAGGGAAACAGCGGAAACTGTCAGATAGCTCCGCTGCTATTTATCTCGCCGGTGGAAAACGCCTTTAAATATGGCAATATCGGTGTCCCCGGTGCTGAGATTTCCGTCTCCATTGTGGCTAATGACGGAGTGGTGAAATGCGTTGTCTCCAATCATTATGTGCCCGGACCCGTCTCAGATGATTCAGGCATTGGAGATGCCAATCTGCGACGACGCCTCGACTTAATCTACGGGAAGGATGCGTCGCTGAAGACTGTTGCCGAAAATGGTGTCTATGTTGTTGAATTGATAATAAAACTGTGATATGATTATATTGCGTTGCTGTGTGATTGACGATGAGCCGTTGGCTCGTGACTTAATTGCTTCTTATGTTGAAAAGACCCCTTTCATGGAGCTTGTTGGAAAGTTTTCGTCGGCTCAGGAGGCGATTAAGGTTATTCTGGAGGAAAATATCGACGTGGTGTTTCTTGACATCCACATGCCTCAGCTCAACGGATTGGAGTTTGCGAGAATTATACCTCAGTCGTGTCGCATAATCTTTACTACGGCTTATGATCGCTATGCCGTCGACGGCTACAAGGTCAACGCGTTGGACTATCTGATGAAGCCCATCAGCTATGAAGAATTTGTCGGCGCAGCCAACAGGGCTCTTGAATGGACCGACGTGTCACGCCGTGCGGAGGCTAATTCCCATGACAACCGTTATCTGATTGTTAGAAGCGAGTACAAGCAGATCCAGATTCCCGTTAAAGATATCCTTTTCATCGAGGGCTTGAAGGATTATGTGAAAATATATATTGAGGGCGAGACTAATTCTATAATGTCGCTGATGAGTATAAAAGCGTTGGAAAATTATCTGCCGCCGTCAGATTTCATGCGCGTTCATCGCTCCTACATAGTCAACAAGTCAAAGATTAGGATAATCGAGCGCAACCGCATAGTCTTTGGCAAACACTACATTCCGGTAAGCGACAGTTATAAGCAGGTTTTCACCGACTGGGTGAATTCCCATAGCCTGTTTTCGCCCAATGCCGGCTCGGGGAACTGATTTTTGAAATAGCAGTCCAACTGTTAATTCGCACTGAAAAATATCTTAAAAAGGGTATTTGAAAGGATAAAACCGCAAGTTTGTGCGTTATTATTAATGTTAGTTTGCAAAAAATATTGTAACTTTGTACATTAAAATTCATGTGTGATAACAGATGAGACAATTAAAAATTACTAAGTCAATCACCAATCGAGAGAGTGCGTCACTCGATAAATATCTTCAAGAGATTGGTCGTGAGGACCTTATCTCTGTAGAGGAAGAAGTCGAATTGGCGCAACGTATTCGCCAGGGTGATCAGGCTGCGCTTGAAAAACTTACTCGTGCCAATCTTCGATTCGTGGTTTCTGTGGCAAAACAGTATCAGAATCAGGGATTGTCACTGCCCGACTTGATTAACGAAGGCAATCTGGGTCTCATTAAGGCGGCTCAGAAATTTGATGAAACACGCGGTTTTAAGTTTATTTCTTATGCCGTTTGGTGGATTCGTCAGTCAATTCTGCAGGCTCTTGCCGAGCAGTCGCGTATTGTGCGCTTGCCTCTCAATCAGGTTGGCTCGCTTAACAAAATCAGCAAGGCTCTTTCTAAATTTGAGCAGGAAAATGAGCGTCGTCCCTCGGCAGAGGAACTTGCCGATGCTCTTGACGTGCCCGTAGATAAGATTGCTGATACTTTGAAAGTGCAGGGTCGCCACATTTCGGTAGATGCTCCCTTTGTGGAAGGCGAGGACAACAGCCTTCTCGATGTGCTCACCAATGATGACTCACCAATGGCTGATGCCACTCTCACTCAGGAATCACTCTCTAAAGAAGTAGAGCGTGCGTTGCGTCAACTTCATGAACGCGAGCGCGAAATATTGAAGATGTTCTTTGGCATAGGTTGCCAGGAGATGACTCTTGAGGAGATTGGAGCAAAATTTGATCTTACCCGCGAGCGTGTTCGCCAGATAAAGGAGAAAGCGATACGTCGGCTGAAAGGTCAGAAGAGCAAATTGCTCAAAACATACTTAGGCTGATAAAAGTCCAATGACGTTTATGAATAGGGGAGGTGCAAGTCTTCCCTTTGTTTTTGTATAACTGCCGCCCCGGTATTGTTACTAAGGCGGATGTATCATTGGATAAAAAGAAACAGGGAATACCGAAATCGGTATTCCCTGTTTTCCCATGTGGTAGGGATTATAAGTTAGGCGTTCTTAACTTTTTCAACTACAGCCTTGAAAGCTGCGGGATTGTTAAGGGCGAGGTCAGCAAGAACTTTGCGGTTGATCTCGATGCCTGATTTGTGGATGAGACCCATAAGCTTAGAGTAGCTGAGGTTCTCTTCGCGAGCGGCAGCGTTGATACGCTGAATCCACAATGAGCGGAAATTGCCCTTTTTATCTTTGCGGTCGCGGTAAGCATAGGTCAAACCTTTTTCCCAAGTGTTTTTGGCAACGGTCCAAACATTTTTACGCGCTCCGTAGTAACCACGGGTGAGTTTTAAGATTTTCTTTCTGCGTGCTCTTGAAGCAACATGATTTACTGATCTTGGCATTTTTGTAATGATTTTTGAATGTCAGCGGCTTTTGTTTGCTCTTATTTGCTGTGCATTCGGTTAATAATGATGTTTAACGAGTTAAAAAACAGATTTTGCAGTTCAGTTGCCTTGTTTATAGAGCAAGGAGCTGTTTAACTTCGTGAGTGTCGACTTTAGCGACAAGACCGAAGTGAGTGAGGTTGCGTTTCTGCTTTTTAGTCTTCTTAGTCAAGATGTGACTCTTAAAGGCATGTTTTCTTTTGATTTTTCCTGATCCGGTAAGGGCGAACCTCTTTTTGGCACCGGAATTAGTTTTAATCTTTGGCATTTTGTTTGAAAATTTTAAGAGTGTATAAAATTGTGCAGTTTTACCTGCGGTTGTTTTTATCTTATTTCTTTTTAGGCGACAGCATGATGGTCATTCTCTTTCCCTCAAGCACCGGCATCTGTTCCAGCTTGCCAAGCTCTTCAAGATCGTTGGCAAAGCGAAGCAGGAGCACTTCTCCTTGTTCTTTGAACAGAATTGAACGACCGCGGAAGAATACATACGCTTTTACTTTGGCTCCTTCCTTGAGGAATCCTTGCGCATGCTTCAACTTGAAGTTATAGTCATGGTCGTCGGTTTGGGGACCGAATCTGATTTCCTTAACCACAACTTTGGTCGATTTCGCTTTCTGCTCTTTCAGTCTCTTTTTCTGCTGATAGAGATACTTCTGGTAGTCAAGAATCTTGCACACCGGAGGCTCGGCATTGGGAGAAATCTCAATCAAGTCAAGCTCTTGCTCCTCTGCGAGACGCAATGCTTCATGAATAGAATATATACCGGCTTCCACATTATCGCCGACAAGGCGTACCTCGCGGGCTCTAATGCGTTCGTTGATTGCGTAGGGCTCCTTGTCTTTTTGTGGTCCTCCTCTACGTTGTTGTGGGGCGTTTCCTCGGTTGGGTCCACCCTGATAGCCTGGCTTGTTGTCCATTCAGTTATTTTATTGATTAATCATGTTGTTGACCTCGTTGGTCAAATATTCTGCAAAGGTAGCAATTTTCATCGTACCTTTATCACCTTCGCCCTGTTTTCTTACAGAAATTTCACCATTTTGTGCTTCTTTTTCTCCAACGACGAGCATATAAGGGATTCTTTTGAGCTCATTGTCGCGGATTTTCTTTCCGATTTTCTCATTTCGGTCATCGACCACAACTCGAAGATCGGCAGCGTTGAGCTGTTTTGCCACTTCATAAGCATAGTCGTTGAACTTTTCGCTGATTGGAAGCACCACAGCCTGCTCGGGAGCGAGCCACAGCGGGAAGCGTCCGGCGGTGTGCTCGAGCAATACTGCCACAAAACGTTCCATTGAACCAAATGGCGCGCGGTGAATCATCACGGGACGATGTTTCTGGTTATCGGCTCCGGTATATTCGAGCTGGAATCTTTCGGGGAGGTTGTAGTCTACCTGAATAGTTCCGAGCTGCCAACGGCGACCGATGGCGTCCTTCACCATGAAGTCGAGTTTAGGACCGTAGAAAGCTGCTTCGCCGAGTTCGGTGCGGGCGTTCAGCCCTTTTTCTGCGCACGCCTCGATGATGGCGTTTTCTGCAAGATGCCAGTTTTCGTCGGTTCCGATATATTTTTCCTTGTGGTTGGGGTCGCGCAATGATATCTGAGCCTCGAAGTTTTCAAATTTAAGCGCCTTGAAAATGTAGAATATGATATCCATTACTTTCAAGAACTCGTCTTTAATCTGCTCGGGGGCGCAGAAGATGTGGGCGTCATCCTGAGTGAAGCCGCGCACACGGGTCAATCCGTGAAGCTCGCCGCTCTGTTCATAGCGGTAAACTGTTCCGAATTCGGCAAGGCGCATGGGCAGATCACGGTAAGATCTCGGATAGGCCTTGAATATCTCACAGTGGTGAGGGCAGTTCATCGGTTTCAACAGGTATTCTTCGCCCTCTTCTGGAGTGTGGATAGGCTGGAAAGAGTCTTTTCCGTATTTTGCGTAGTGTCCTGAGGTTACGTAAAGGGCTTTGTTTCCGATGTGGGGAGTTATGACCTGAAGGTAGCCGTAGCGTTTCTGTATTTTGCGCAGGAACTGTTCGAGGCGGTCGCGCAAAGCGGCTCCTTTGGGAAGCCACAAGGGGAGACCGGCGCCGACATTCGATGAGAATGCGAACAATTCCATCTCTTTGCCGAGTTTGCGGTGGTCACGTTTCTTAGCCTCTTCGAGAATGGCAAGATACTCGTCGAGCATCTTCTTTTTGGGGAAAGTTATACCGTAAACGCGAACGAGCTGGTTGCGCTTCTCGTCGCCGCGCCAGTAGGCTCCGGCGAGTGAAGTTATTTTCACAGCCTTGATGGGGGCTGTGTTGGGAATGTGCGGACCGCGGCAAAGATCGGTGAAATTGCCTTGGGTATAAGTTGTGATATGTCCGTCCTCCAGCTCGCTGATGAGCTCGCATTTGTATTCTTCGTTGCGGTCGCCGAAAAGTTTAAGCGCGTCGGCTTTGCTGATGTCGGCGCGAACGATTGCTTCTTTCTTCTGGGCGAGCTCCAGCATCTTAGCTTCGATTTTCGGGAAATCGGCGGCGGTGATGGTGTTGCCGTTGGGGTCGATATCATAGTAGAACCCGTTTTCGATTGCTGGACCGATACCGAATTTTACGCCGGGAAACAGTTCTTGAAGAGCTTCAGCGAGCAGGTGAGCCGAGCTGTGCCAGAAAGCGTGCTTGCCTTCCGGATCGTCCCATTTGAAAAGTTTTATTTCCGCATCCTTTTCAATGGGGCGGCTTATATCCCAATCTTCGCCGTTGACGCTCGCGGCCAAGATGTCTTGAGCCAATCGCGGCGAGATGCTTTCTGCAATCTGAAGCGGAGTCACGCCCGATTCATACTGGCGTGTGCTCTTGTCAGGAAAAGTGATTGTTATCATTGTTGTTCTGTTAATCTTTTGTTTGAGTCAGGGCATAGTTAACCCTTTGAGCCAAAAACGACTGCAAATTTAAAGAATAATTTTCAAACATGAAAGTATTTTCCCGTGGAAATGATGGGATGAGTTTGAAGAAATCGTTAATTGCAATCTACATGGAAATCATGGATTCACACTGGGATTACTATCATAGGAATGTCAGAGTGGAACAGCAGTTTATGGGCGAGCGACGGGTTGAACAGTCGGGCGAAGATGTTTTTCTTCTTGTTTGGCATAGCTATAAGATCTACCCGTTGCTGTTTTTCAATCTCCTTGAAGTCGTCGACAATTCCGGGCAAACTGACGTTGGCTCTCTTGAAGCTGAAGCGAGGATAATGGTCGGCGCAATATTCCATCAATTTGTCAAATGCTTCCGACGTATTTGCTGCGCCTTTTTTTGACGGCACATGGACAATCGTCACATCAAGGCGTTCCTCGGAAAAAATCCTGTACAAAGCGTCGAGAGCGAGCAAATCCTCCTGAGCGAGGTTGCAGAAAAACACTGCGTGGCTTATGTCGGTGATTGAATTCAGATTTACCGATTCCGGAACGGTGAACACCGGGCGGCGACACGAATCGAGCACCTCTGCGGTCACGCTCCCTANGAGCNGNTNCTCTTTGGTGTCGGCTCCACGGGTGCCCATTATTATCATTTCGGGATTGTTCTCTTTGGCATATTCGACAATGACCTCTTCTGGCACCCCTTCGTCGACTTCGGTTGTGAATTTGACTGCGGGTAGTTCGCCGGTTTTTATGCGCTGGCGCAGTTTTGCCGAAAACTCAGCCATGAGTTTTTTTGACTCGGTGTCGAGCTCGTCGCGGAGTTCGGCATTGGCGATGTCATAGGTCATCGTGTCGTTAAGCTGAACGTCGCCGGTTATGTANGGGTCAAGATAAGCGTGGATGAGTTTGATTGAAGCCTTGTGGCGATAGGCAAGNTGAAAAGCGATGTCACAGGCTTTGGTGGAGTGGGGGCTGAAATCGATGGGGACGGCAAATGTGTGCTGGGCGCCTGTAGCGGGAGAGTCATTTCTGGCTCCGAAAATTTCCCTGTTTTCGATTATACGCAGCGCGAGTGGCAGGTCGGCTTCCTTTATGCGTACTCTCACGNCGCTCGACACCACGGGATGGGTGAGATTGACGTTGTGCAAAGCAACGGGCACGCCCTCGCTCTCAAGCAAATTCTTGAGTTGAACGGCGTGCTCGTATGTGTGGATTGCCACTGTTATGAGGCGGTCTTCCGACATCGTTTATCAGCTGATAAGTCTATTGTGGTTTATTCTTCTGCTTTTTTCGCTTCTTCTTCAAGAATAGCAATAGCCATGTCATAGATGGTGGTATCGTCAAGAACCACGATTCCTCCGTCNGGACCCGGTTCGATGTGTACTCCTACGTTTTGTCCAAACTGGTAGTTGCTNCCGCCGAAATAGTTGCGNACNGTCTGCACGGTGCAATTGAGTTTATCGGCTATTTTGTGCATTGAGCCATCGGGAAGACTATCTTTAATGCGGCGGAGGTCGTTGAAGGAAATTGTTTTAGTCATGATACTATAAATTTTATTAGTTAGTAATCCTTTATTTGGTTATTGATGTCGTTAAAATTAGTGTTTTTGCATCAATTTTCCAAATATTCTCCGCATAAAAGAAACGTGTTTTAAAACATATTCTATCAGATGCGCTCAATCGCNTTTCCGTTAATCCATGCNCGATTGTTGTTATCAACTTGAACATCATACCATTTTGTTGAAACGGAGTCGATNCGTGTTGTGACNGAATCGATTATTTGCACCACNGTNCCCTCGTGAAGCAGAAGCGCTTCTTCCGAGCGGTCTTTAGGCGCGCGCGGCGATGTGCTCAGCAGTGTGGATGGAACTATGACCACAGCATCNGTCGACGAGGTGGAATATCGGGTGGCTATNGANGCGAAAATATTGGAGGCGACACAAAGGAATACCAGGATTATGCCTCCGAAGAAGCCGGTTTTCCGCAAAGCGATGTTTGATGAAAAGACATAAAGCGACACGGCTCCGAGAAACAGGACGAAAGAGATAATTGCTATAACCGTCCATGTNTTTGCCGGCACTTTCTGAGCGAATCCGTTGACAGTGTTGGAAATGAACATACCTCGGTCTCCCGGCTCGTCGGTGATTTTAGTGTTGACAAATTCAAGGTTGGCTCTCGCGTCTTTGTTTGACGGATCGAGTCTCAACGCTTTTTCGTAATATAGAATAGCTTTGCCGAGTTTCCCTTGCCGGTAGTAGGAATTACCNAGATTGTAATATAAATCTGACGAGGTGCCTTCGGTCGCNGCTATTTCAAGATATAGTTCGGTNGCTTTTGCGAAATTATCGTTCATGTATGCCGAGTCGGCAAGTTGAGTCAATGTCTGAGCCGTCATTGANATGATGCCGGCTATAATCATCGCNAGTGTAAATAGCTGTCTCTTCATTGCCTTAAATTTTAGCTCGTTTTGTGCGTTCCATTTCATTCATAATTCCTGACGCTTGCTTGTAAAGCTCCTCGATTTGCTCTTCNCTACGCGCTGGAGAATAGCGAGCCATTTCGCAGTCGTCAATAAGNGTCATCGATGAGTCGATAAGTTCTTGGGAAACTCCATAGGCGGTGAGCTGCTGGGTGATGTTCTCTCGGGATAACTGTGAAACCGGAATACCGAGTTTGTCGCTGAAATATCCCCACAGGGCGCGCAGAATCTCTTCATAAAAACGGTCATTGTCATGTGCCGCCATGTATTGCTTGGCGAGTTTCAGTCTCTTGCGTGCNACTTTGTCGGCGTTNGCAAGGCGACGTCCCTGAAGGTCGGCATTAAGCTTGACCTGCTTGCGGTAGAATATTATCANCAGGGTCAGCGCTAATGCGAGCACAATGTAGGTGGGAACGNACCACCACGAATTGAANTAAAATTCGTGAGATTTTTTAACACCGAGGTTGCCCATCTTGATGTGGAGAATGTCGGTGTTTTTACTTGCTATAGCCTGCTTGTTGAACACTGAAGCGGTTGATGAAACTGCCGCTCCCTGAGNCACCTTGATATTNTAGCCCGGTGTGGTTAGCGTCACATATTTGCCTGTCTCGGGATTGAAATAGACGAAATTGTCAGCGCCTATCTTGAACTCTCCTACATTCTGAGGCACGAAAGTGTAGTCGATGGTCATCTTTCCGGATACATTCGAACCGGTGACTTGCGACGTTACGTCGGTCTGCGGNGTGTATTGCTCGAATTCTGACGGGAAGTCAATCTCAGGTTCATGTATCGACTTGATGTTTCCGGTTCCCTTGATTGTGTAGATCAACGATGCCGCCTCGTTGGTTCGGAATGTTGAAGCGCTCAGATGGCTGTCGATAGTGTAGTTTCCAACTGCGCCTGAGAATCCGTCGGGTTGAGGCTGGGGCAGNGGAGTGATGTTGATCGATGCCGAGTTTGAGCTGACGTGAATCTCTTTTTCAACAGGGCGTGAACCTCCCCAAAATCCTGAAAAGCGTTCATGCTGCACGACAGTGATGTCGTATTTGCCTGAATTGATGGTTAGCTTTCCTGATTTTTGTGGGAATATTATGCACTGTTTCAACACGGCGGTCATATAGTTTTGCCCGTTATAATGCTCCATCTCATTCAGCTGGGGTTGCAGATTCAGCTCTTCGATGAGGAATCCGTCAAAAGCCGGTTGAGTTGTGGGCAAGAATGAGCTGATGCTNTATTTTGTATAGAGCTTGATGGTGCAGAGGATTGCTTCCTGTTCGTAGGCGTGGGATTTGTTCAAGATGATTCTCACGAAAACATCATTTGCCGATACCGTTTTGTCGGGAGTCTGGCTGTTGATGTCGTCGACGCGCGCGCCGGTTCCTGCCGAAGCAGCTTTGTCGGGAGGAAGAACTATGAATTTGACGGGTGACGATGTGTAAACCTTNTTGCCTACAGTGATGCGCGCTTCTCCGATGGTGTGCTCGCCGGGTTCGACGGCGCGATAGGTGTAGGAATAATCCACTGTTGATGATGAAGATTGCTTGCCGTTTACAAATTCATAGCTTTTCATTGTGGAAGTCGCCGGACCGTAAAGCAACGTGCAACCGTCGATGTCCGGAACCTTTATTCCCGACCCCTCGGCGTTTTTCAAGCGGAAGGTGACGCTGAATTTGTTTCCGGCGATGACTGTGCGCGGAGGAATCACCGTGAACGATGTCTCGGCGATTGCCATTCCGGAAATAACGGTGATGAATGTCAGTAGTGCTATTATTCGTCTCTTCATAATCAAGTGTCTATTCAAAGGTTTCTACCACTGTTTCCCTCGGATGCGAGATGATGACGCCGCCTCGTTTTTCTGCTGTTCCTGCACTTTTCGGCGGGTGGCGTTTTCCTCATTCTCCATCGCTTTCAGGATTTTGTTGGCGTTTTCATTGCTTATGCCGCCCTGCTGTTGCTGGGGCTGTTGTTTTTGTTCGTCCTTCTTGTCCTGATTGGGCTGTTTGTTCTGGTCCTTGTCGTCATCCTTGTTCTGGTCTTGATTCTGCTGGTCCTGCTTGTCTTGCTGGTCCTGCTGATTCTGTTGATCTTGCTTGTCTTGATCCTGGTTTTGGTCCTGATTCTGCTGCTCCTGGCGTTTCAGCTGAGCGAGTCTCAGATTTTGACGGGCTTTGTCGTTGTCGGGATTCTTTCTCAAGGCTCCTTTATACATATTTATTGCCTGATCATACTGCTGCTGGTTGAATGCCATGTTGCCCATGTTGTAATAAGCCTTTTCGGCGATGGAGGTCTCTTGTGCCGACCGGGCGAGGTTTTGCAGAATGCTTGATGCTTCCTGCATGGGGTTGTTTCCCGAATTGGGGTCGGCGCTTCCTGCCTGGCGTATTAATGACGTGGCGAGATTGTATAAAGCTACTTCGCTTGAGGCGTTTTCTTCAAGGGCTTTCCGATAAGCGACTTCCGCTTCGGAAAAACGCTTTTCATTGTATAGAGCGTTGCCCTGACGTATATAGTTGCGTTCCTTTCGGGTCGACGTGTCGGCATTGTTGCCATCGGCAAAAGCCGGAAGCAATGATGCGAATGAAAGGAGTAATAATATCAGTTTCTTCATAGTTTCTTATTTTGCTTGCTGAAGAAGTTAATCTTTTTGAGCCATCCTATTTTGCGGTCGAGCATGAAGATGTCAAGCACGATGAAAATGAGTGCGAGCCATGCGAATACCGGAAATTGTTCGGCGCTTGCAGCATAGACAACTCTTTCTATGTTGCTCTTTGCGAGAGTGTCGAGTTGCTCGGCTATGTCGTTAACGACTGTCGACGAAGCTCCCTGGACATAAATTCCGTTGCCGGTCTGCGCGATCTGTTTAGCCATCTCCTCGTTGAGGCGCGTGGTCACGGGGTTTCCTTGATCGTCCTTGAGAAATTGTCCGTTTCTGCCAATCGGGATTAGCGCCCCTTTTGTGGAGCCAAGACCGATTACGTCGACCTGCACTCCCTGCTCAGCAGCTGATTTTGCCGCTGCTATCGGGTCGTCGTCAAAACTTTCGCCGTCAGTGATGATGATGATGGCTTTTTGCATGTCCTCCGACGGAGTGAATGAATTCATTGCCATCTCTATCGCAGCTCCGATAGTGGTACCCTGTGAGGGAACCATCTCGGTAGATATGCTGTTAAGAAACATTTTCGCCGACACGAAATCGGTGGTGATTGGAAGCTGAGTGTAAGCGTCGCCCGCAAACACGATAAGACCTATCTTGTCGTTGTCCAGCTTGTCGATAAGTTTCTCCAGAACGAGTTTTGCCCGTTGCAGTCTTGACACGCCTTTAGGGTCGTCGTTCGACGAAGCGAGCATCGAGTTGGACACGTCAAGACATATCATCACCTCTATTCCCTGCACTTCCGCCGATTCCTCCTTGGCTCCGGCGCGCGGGCGGGCGAGCACAATTACCAGCGCGGCTATCGCAAGAAGCTGCAAAATGAGCTTGATGCCGGGCTTGTATCGTGATGCTTCAGGCATCAGTGATTCCAAATTGGCGATTTTCCCATAGCGGGCAAGCTTCTTGCGGCGAGCGAGTCGGGCAAGGAAAAAGAGTCCTGCCACGACAGGCAGCAGGAACAGTAGATATAGTAAATGAGGATTTGCAAAACTGAACATAGGGCTTATCGCTAAGTTTTAATTAATTATGGGATTGTGCGCAACAAAGTGTGACGCAACAATATTTCAAACAAGAAGAATCCCACGGCAAGCCATGCCCACATCATGTAATTATCTTCAGTGTGGGAGAAATGTCTTACATCCATTTGGGTCTTCTCAAGTTGGTCGATTTCTGCAAATATGTCTTTCAGCACCGAGTTCCCGGTAGCGCGGAAATATTTTCCTCCGGTCGTAGAGGCGATGGTCTGCAAAGTCGCTTCGTCGATAACCACCGGCATATTGACGTAATCGATGCCGCCGTAATAATTTTGTTGCGGCATTGGTGCCGTTCCGTTTTTACCGACACCGATCGTGTAGACCTTTATGTCGAATTTCTTGGCGATTTCAGCTGCGGTCAATGGAGCCACGTTACCGGTATTGTTGGTTCCGTCGGTGATAAGAATTATGCTTTTAGACTTCGCTTTCCCGTCCTTTATTCTGTTTATGGATGTTGCAAGTCCGTCACCGATGGCGGTTCCGTCCTCGAGCATTCCCATTTTTATATCATGAATATAGTTGGCGAGCAGAGAGCGGTCGGTTGTCATCGGGACTGCGGTGAAACTTTCTCCGGCGAAAATCACAACGCCTATGTTATCGGTTTCTCTTCCGGCCACAAACTTGGCGGCAACATCTTTAGCCGCTTCAAAACGGTCAGGCTTGAAGTCGCGCGCTAACATTGACGATGATATGTCAAGGGCTATGATGATGTCGGTTCCCTCGGTCGACGATGTGCGCCAGCTGTCGCGGGTTTGTGGACGCGCCAACACGATTATCAGACATCCTATAGCTGCGAGCCGCAACAGGAACAATCCGTGCAGAAGATATTCTTTATATGAACGCGGCAACTTCGCATAGGGTGATGTGGATGATATTTCCATCGCCGGATATGCGTTGCGATGCTTCCAGATATACCACCCTATGAGCGGTATGAAAATCAGGAAAAGCCAAAGATATTCAGGATGGGCGAGTTGCATTATTTATTCGATTTAGTAATAGATTCATTATTCGGGTCTTCGTCATTGTTTTCCTCTTCAACGGGAGCCGGCTTGGTGTCTTCGACAAATTTCACTGAATTGTTGAACACCGCCTGATTCTCATCGGGAAGCGGACGCACTTTGGCGAATTTCACAAAGTCAGCCATTTCGAGGATTCTGTTCAGGACAGGCGCCGACGGTTTTGTTTCGGCATTCATGTTGAGCTGCCTGATAATCTGTGACGAGGTCATCTCCATGGCGTTTATGCCGAAGCGACTGTCAAGATAGTTACGCAGAATATCCGTGAGACGGGTGTAGTATTCTTTTTCAAGTCCATTTTCGCAAAGCTTCTCGGTCTTGAGTTTTTCAAGCTGCTGCAATGCCAGTTCGTAGGGCGGAATTGGCTTCTGCTTCGGCGCGAGCGACACTCCTTTCTTGCCCTTGAAGAATGCCAGCCATATTCCCAAAAGCATCACGATCAATGCGACTACGAAGTAAATCCACCAGTAGTCCACAATGAAATCGGGCAAATAGTCCCATATTTTCGTAGCCGGGTCTGAGATTCCTGCATAATCGTGGATTGTCTGTAGGGTGTCAACATCAACCGGAAGCACTTTCAGCGCGAGCGGCGACGTGGACAGCGTTTCATTGCCCGCCACATATACGTATGGGGGCAAAGTGTAAAGCCCTGAGTCAAATGACTGAATCAGGACCTTGCGGGTAATTTCCTCCCTGTCGCTGCTCAGGCTCACTGTGTCAGGGGCATAATTATGTATCACTTCGACTTCGCGCGTGAGGGTGTCGCCATTGTTGGTGATAAAATGACCCACCACGCCTTTGTCCTGCACAATATTGATGTTCAGCATAGTCTGCTTGCCCATAAGTATATAGGCTGAGTCCAGCGAAGCCTTGATTGTTATAGGGGCGGCTTCTGCTGAGGTCCACGCAATCAGTATTGCGGCAACGAGTGATATTATATGCTTTAGTTTCATAAAATTATCTCAATTCACGAGTTTTGAACAATGACATCAACGCCTTTACATAGTCTTCGTCTGTCGCAACCGAGGTGTGTGACACGCGGCACTTGTTGAAGCGGTCAATCATCGTTTGCTGTCGTTCATACCACCATTTATTAAATGTTTGGCGCACTTTGTTTGATGAGGTGTTCACCCATCGGTCAAGTCCGGTCTCAAGATCCACCACCCTCATTAAGCCGACATCAGGAAGCTGGGCGTCGCGCTTGTCATAAACCTGTATCGCGGTGACATCATGCTTGTTGTTGGCAATGGAGAGAGCCTGATAATAGTCATGTTGATCAATGAAGTCGGAAATGATAAACGTGGTACAGCGCTTTTTAATAGCGTCGGTCATGTATCTCACTGCCACTCCAATGTCGGTCCCTTGGCTTTCAGGCGTGAAATCAAGCAGTTCACGGATGATGAACAGGATGTGTTTGCGGCCCTTTTTCGGAGGAATGAATTTTTCCACCTTGTCGGAAAAGAAAATAACGCCGATTTTATCGTTGTTCTGTATTGCGGAAAAAGCTATGGTAGCGGCAATTTCTGCAATCATTTCTCGTTTCTGTTCTCCGACGGCTCCAAAGTTGCGGCTGCCCGACACGTCGACAATGAGCATTACGGTGAGTTCGCGCTCTTCCTCGTAGACTTTGACATAGGGATGGTTATGACGAGCGGTCACATTCCAATCGATGTCTCGGATATCGTCGCCATATTGGTATTCGCGCACCTCGCTGAATGTCATTCCACGTCCTTTGAAAGCGGAATGATATTCACCGGCAAAGATATTTTGAGACAGCCCTTTGGTCTTAATCTCAATTTTCCTGACTTTTTTTAGAAGCTCATTGGCATCCATAGGCGGGGGTTAACGATTAGGGTACTTCGACTTTGTCGATGATGTTTGAAACGATTTCGTCGGCAGTGATATTATTTGCTTCGGCTTCATAGGTGAGTCCGATACGATGACGGAGCACGTCATGGGCTATTGCACGGACGTCTTCTGGAACAACGTAACCTCTTCCGCGAAGGAATGCGTAGCTTCGAGCGGCTTTCGCAAGGCTGATTGATGCACGGGGCGAAGCTCCGAAGGCGATTATCGACGAGAGGTCGTTTAGTCCGTAGTCAGCCGGGAAGCGGGTGGCAAAGACGATGTCAACGATGTAGCGCTCGATTTTTTCGTCAATATAGATTTTCTCACACACTTTCTGGGCTTCGAGGATCTCTTCAGGTTTCAGCAACGGACGCACTTCTTTGTGCTCGTTGGTGATGTTTTGACGAATGATGATTTTTTCCTCCTCCTTCGAGGGATAGCCTATGATAACCTTGAGCAGGAATCGGTCTACCTGAGCCTCGGGCAGAGGATAGGTTCCTTCCTGTTCTATCGGGTTCTGGGTCGCCATGACAAGGAACGGCTCGTCAAGCGGGAATGTCTTTTCTCCGATTGTCACCTGGCGTTCCTGCATAGCTTCAAGCAGCGCGCTCTGCACTTTGGCGGGAGCGCGGTTGATTTCGTCGGCAAGCACGAAGTTGGCGAAGATAGGTCCTTTCTTTACCTGGAACTGTTCGTTCTTCACGCTGTATACCATTGTACCGATAACATCGGCGGGGAGAATATCAGGAGTGAACTGGATACGACTGTATTTTGCATCAATAATTTGCGACAATGTTTTAATTGCCAGAGTTTTTGCCAATCCCGGAACACCTTCAAGGAGTACATGACCGTTTGAAAGCAATGCGATAAGCAATGAATCGATTAGGTGTTTCTGACCTACTATGGTTTGATCCATGCCCCTTTGAACGAGGTTAATGAAATCGCTTTTAGAAGCAACGAGGTCATTGAGCTCCCGAATGTTTACTGTTTCACTCATAGATTTGATTTTTACCGAGTAAATTATTTTTTAGATTATTATTTCTAATGTAAGGATATAAGTGGATATATCTTAGAATGCAAATTTAAACAATCTAACAACTGATGCGTTAAGGAGGATTGTTAAATTTAGCTATATAATCTTTAACTAATTAAAACATTATGTTTATTTCACTTTTTCGCCTTGAATTTCTGCCGATTTGCGTTCCGCTTTTGCCACGCTTTCTTTGTCGGAAGCGTCAATGCCATATTTTTCGGGGAGTGGAATGATGACCGGCGTTCCCGGATTCAGATGGTTGGGGTCGGAAATTACCGAGCGGTTTTCTTCAAAGATATATACCCAGAAACGGTAGTCGCCATAGTATTTTCGTGACATAGTGGTGAGGAATCGGTGAGGTCTCACCGTGTCGATGGCAAGATACGTTTTTGCCGCTTCAGCCTGTTCGTCATGTTCAGTCTGCAATGTGTCGGCTTGTGAAACCGCCTCGATCTTTATGCTGTCGGGCAAAANTGCGGCGGGGTCTTCGGCAAGTTGTGCTTCGGGNTGTTCGTCCACGGTTTTTGCCGACTCGCGGAAATGATCACCGGCATATATTGCTCCGAAGTATCCTCCGACAAGCCCAAGGATAAGACCGGCGATAAACGTGATNCATGGAAGTAGGCGGCATCTCCTTCGCGGCTCTTCACCTATTTCTGCCTCCTCATATTCTTGCGTGACACTTTCAGCCGGGATGCTCTCCGGTTCCATTTTGATGGCTGGCGGCTCCGGCTTGTTTTCATCGTTAGCGATGGGCGGAGTCNTTANGCTCTCTTCAGTTTGGGCGATAGCTGTGTCGGCGGCATTGTTTTCGGGTATGGGAGGCATTTCCACCGGAAATTCATGGTCGCCTTCGGGTGAGTCTTCGTCAAGGTTTGATTCGTCGCTGTCAACTGTTTCTGAAAATTCAGTCGCTGGATGACTTGGTNCTCCTGCAGATTGCGGGACTTCCTCCAGAGTTTTTTCAGTNACTCCGTCGCCGAGTTCCACCGCTTCGAAAAAAGCGAATGGNTCATTCACTTCCGAAGCGAGCGTTTCGTCAGGAANCCATGTTATGTCATTGCCTATCCCGTTGATGAATGTNCCTATTCCTTTCACCGTGACGCTCTCGCCGTTGGCAAGAGTCGAGGCTACGGTGTCAAATAGTTCTTTGATAAAATCTGAAGCCGTCGTCGAGTCGCTTGAAGTGGCTTGACTGAGTTCGGCGGCGAGCTGTTGAAAAGTTATTTTGCGTGTCATTGGGCGTCGTTGAGTTTGCGTTTTAATAAAGAGCTTGGACGAAACTCCACGGTTATCGCCGGCGGGAGGAGCATCAATTTTCCCGTAGAGAGGTCGGGTTGNACCTTCTCCTCGTGTTTTATCGCATTAAATTCGCCGAATCCGGGGATGGCGATTGTGTCCATCTCGCAGAGATGATTTTTGATTACGGTCGCCATTCCTGCAATCAGCGCTGAAATGTCATTAGGCTCGCGCCCCATTTTTTGTGATATTACATCAACCAGTGATTTGTTGTCCATTAACATTATATATGTGTAAGTAAGAGGGGAGGAATCGATGCGGATTATTTAATCGATGCGGATTATTTATTGTTTTTGAATTGCTCGAGTTCTTCTCCGGCTATTTCCCATTCGCTCATGGTGTATTCGAGCTTTTTCTGGAGGGCGGCATGCTGTTCGAAGATGTCGCCGGCTATTTCTCCTGCGGCTATCTTCTCTTCGATTTCGCCTATCGCNTTCTCGATTTCTGAGATACGCTCCTCGGTTTCTTTCAATTTTTTCTCGGCTCGGCGAATCATCTTTTCCCGCTCGCGCTGCTCGGTGTAGGAGATGCGACGGCTCTCTTTTTCCACNGCTTCAGGCTGTGCGGGTTTTTCCGGCTCTTTCTGTCGGGCTGATGGTGTAGACGGCTTGGATTTCTCCAGCTCATTCAGCGATGACAGCTTTTTCTTTTCAAGGAATTCATAGATTCCGCCAAGACACTCTCTCACTTTGCCGTCGCCGAACTCATATACCTTTTCAACCAGTCCGTCAAGAAATTCACGGTCGTGGCTCACTACGATAACGGTTCCGTTGAAATCCTTTATCGCTTGCTTGAGAATATCCTTGGTCGTCATGTCAAGGTGGTTGGTNGGCTCGTCGAGAATGAGCAGGTTCACCGGTTCGAGCAGGAGCCTTATCATGGCAAGACGTGTTTTTTCACCTCCGGAAAGCACCTTCACNTTTTTATCGGAGGCTTCGCCGCCAAACATGAAAGCGCCGAGTATGTCGCGTATTTTTGTCCTGATATCGCCTGTGGCTACCCGGTCGATAGTGTCGAAGACGGTTATCTCGCCGTCAAGAAGNTGNGCCTGGTTCTGGGCNAAATACCCTATTTTCACGTTATGCCCTATTTTGAGCGACCCTGTGTAGGGGATTTCGTTCATGATGCATTTTACAAGCGTTGACTTTCCTTCGCCGTTTTTGCCGACGAATGCCACTTTCTCACCTCGCTTGATGGTGAATGTCGCATGGTCAAACACTTGATGCTCGCCATAGGCTTTTCCAAGATCGTCGGCTATGACAGGATAGTCGCCCGATCGTGGAGCCGGCGGAAATTTGAGGTTGAGATGCGAGGTGTCCACTTCGTCAATCTCTATGCGGTCTATTTTGGCAAGCTGCTTTATGCGGCTCTGGACCTGAACCGATTTTGTGGCTTTGTAGCGGAAGCGCTCTATGAAGTCCTCGGTCTCTTGAATCTGTTTCTGCTGATTCTGATATGCCCTGCGTTGCTGTTCAAGGCGTTCTTTCCGCAGCTCCACATATTTTGAATAGTTGACTGAGTAATCATATATTTTCCCCAGCGATATCTCAATGGTGCGATTGGTCACGTTGTCGATAAATGCGCGGTCGTGGCTCACGAGCACCACGGCGCCCGCTTTGGTGGTCAGAAATGACTCCAGCCATTGTATTGACTCGATGTCGAGATGGTTGGTGGGCTCGTCGAGCAGTAGCACGTCGGGACGCATGAGCAGGATTTTCGCAAGTTCGATGCGCATTCGCCATCCGCCGCTGAATTCCGCCGTCGGGCGGTTGAAGTCCGCACGGCGGAAACCGAGTCCTATGAGAATTTTCTCCATCTCGGCTTCTCCGTTCTCGCTCTCTTCGATTGCGAGGCGCTCGGTGAGATAGGTGATGCGGTCAATCAGTTTCTGATAGGCGGGCGAGTCATAGTCGGTGCGCTCGGATAGTTCCGTGTTGAGCCTGTCAAACTCGTCGTGGAGCTCCTTGGTTTTGGAAAACGCTTTTCTCACTTCTTCGATGACGGTGAGCGAGTCGGTGAGCGTCATCTGCTGGGGGAGATAGCCTATCGTCACATCCTGAGGCACTGACACCGATCCCGACGTGGGGCGTTGGAGTCCGGCTATTATTTTTAGCATGGTCGATTTTCCGGCTCCGTTCTTCCCGACGAGGGCTATGCGGTCCTTCTTGTTTATCACATAGTTTATATCGTCAAAAAGACTCTTGGCGCTGAATTCAACCGATAGATTGTTTATAGAGATCATAATGCTGTTTTCAAACTTATAAAGATTCGCACTCTTTTAGCCAAAGAGCCGATGATGCGTCTGACGGCATTCGCCAGTCTCCGCGAGGCGACAGGCACACGCTTCCCACTTTCGGTCCGTCGGGGAGGCAGCTGCGCTTGAATTGTTGATTGAAGAAACGTCGGCAAAATGTCTTGAGCCATTTCTTGATGGTTTCGTTGTCATACTTATCCTTGAACGCCTTTTGAGCGAGGAAATATATCCTTGTAGGAGAGAAGCCGTAGCGCAATATATTATATAGGAAAAAGTCGTGAAGTTCGTAGGGACCCACGAGGTCTTCCGTTTTCTGCGTTATGTTGCCTTGGCTGTCGGCGGGAATCAGTTCGGGGCTTATGGGGGTGTCTACGATGTCGAGAAGCGTTGACTTCTCTCTTGGAGTAGCTGCGTTTTCGGCAAACCATTTCACAAGATATTTCACAAGCGTTTTCGGCACTCCCGCATTGACTCCATACATCGACATGTGGTCGCCGTTATAAGTCGCCCATCCGAGAGCCAGCTCCGACAGGTCGCCGGTGCCGAGAACCATTCCCGATACTTGATTGGCTATGTCCATCAATATCTGCGTGCGTTCGCGCGCCTGCGAATTTTCATAGGTGACGTCATGGTGGGCTATGTCATGGCTGATGTCGCGGAAATGCAGCTTTACCGCGTCGGCGATTGGAATCTCCCTGATCGACACTCCGAGAGTTTTCATCAGCGAAATCGCGTTTTCGTATGTGCGGTCGGTCGTCCCGAATCCGGGCATCGTGATGCCGTGTATTCCGGTTCGGGGCAGTGAAAGCATGTCAAAAGTCTTGACGGCGATCAGTAGTGCCAGTGTTGAATCGAGTCCACCCGAAATTCCGACTACTAAATTTTTTGTGTGAGTGGCTTCCAGTCGTTTGGCAAGTCCCGCAGCCTGGATATTTACGATTTCCTCACACCGCTCGTTGAGGAGCCCGTCGGTCGGCGGCACAAACGGATAAGGATCCACTGTCCTGAGCAGTGTGTCGTCATCCTTTTCCGGCAATTCGATGGAGACAGTGGCTGCCGAGGCGTTTTCCCGTGCTGCGCAGTCATTGAAGGTCATTGTGTGCAAGCGGTCACGGTCGATTGCCGTGATGTCGATGTCGGCTATTTCATAAGCCGCTTTGCGAGTCCAGCGCTTGTTGGCGTTGAGAATGACTCCGTTTTCGGCGATTATAGCCTTCCCGTCAAAAACAAGATCGGTCGATGATTCTCCATATCCTGCCGACGCATATACATACCCCGAGATGCAGCGCGCCGATTGCTGCTTTATTAAAGAGGTAAGATAGGCATATTTGCCGATAAGGTCGTCGGATGCCGACAGATTTACAATAATCTGAGCCCCGGCAAGCGCAAGCTTGGTCGACGGCGGTATCGGCGCCCACAGGTCTTCGCATATCTCGATACCCACCTTCACGCCGTTTATGCTGAGAAGTGTGGGGGTGTTGGCTGAGATATGGCTTGGTTGAAACCACCTTTTTTCGTAAAATTCGTTATAGTCTGGAAGATAAGTTTTGGGAGTTACGTTGAGAATTTCCCCTTTGCCGAGCGCGATTCCGCAATTATAAACAGCTCCGTCTATTCTCATCGGCGCTCCTATTATAATAACGCTGTCAAGGTCGCGGGTAAATTCCTTCAGGCTTTCCACTCCGCGTTGAGCGGCGTTCAGCAATGTTTGCTGATGGAACAGGTCGGCGCATGTATAAGCCGTGACGCACAATTCCGGAAAGACTGAAAGTTGAACTCCAAGGCGGTCAAGCTCTTTAGCCATAGCCTTGATCTGCTCCACGTTATAGTCTACATCTGCCACGTTGACATGCGGAACTGCCGCCGCCACTCTGAAGTAACCTTGTTTCATCGTCATCAATATTTTTTGCAAATATAATGATTTTGTGTTAAAATTGTTCGGGAGCGACCAATCTTAAGCCTTAAGTTTGACCTATCCGGTTGTGTGACACGCAAAATATTCAGGCGAGTTGCAGGGCGCATTTTTTAAAGACTGAAAAAAAAATGGTTAGAAAAGACTGGGAAAATTTGTGTAATTGGCGAAAAATTCGTTACTTTGCACAATGTTTTAAGGCTCATCCTGTAAAATCGCTGAGAATGATGCACTTAGTGATGATATGAGAACTGAGATGGCGGCCTTACTACAGATAGTGTTAATTAGTAACCAAAGTAAAGATACAAAAACAGCCATGTCAAAGATTTGTCAAATCACAGGCAAGAAAGCAATGGTAGGTAACAATGTGTCGCACTCAAAGCGCCGCACTAAACGTAAGTTTAACGTGAACCTATTTGAAAAGAAGTTCTACTGGGTAGAGCAGGACGTTTGGATTCGTCTTACTATCTCAGCAGCCGGTCTTCGTATTATCAACAAACTCGGTTTGGATGCCGCTATGCAGCAGGCTGCTGAAAAGGGATATTTAACCGGTAAAGATATTAAATTTTTAGACATATAACGAATTATGGCAAAGAAAGCGAAAGGTAATAGAGTGCAGGTAATCCTTGAGTGCACTGAACACAAGGCAAGCGGTATGCCCGGTACATCTCGTTATATCACTACAAAGAACCGTAAGAATACAACCGAGCGTCTTGAACTTAAGAAATACAACCCGATTCTTAAGCGTGTGACTGTTCATAAAGAAATCAAATAATACTCCTAAGATATGGCAAAGAAAACCGTAGCATCACTTCAGAAAGGTGAAGGACGTACTTATAGCAAGGTGATTAAAATGGAAAAATCACCCAAGACCGGTGCCTACTTCTTCAAAGAAGAAATGGTTCCCAACGACCAGGTTAAAAACGCTCTCAAATAATCCTGAGAGAAAAAGACAATACAGAAAGCAGCCCGAATTCCTCGGGCTGCTTTTTTTATTTCCATAATGCTGTTCATCGCGCTGATATATGCAAATTTTAGAAACTTCATGTAAATGCCTTCGCCGTTACAGAGTTCAAGCTCCTGAAGGCTTTTTCAAAAAAAAATGCATGAGCGAGACAATTTGTGGGTAAATCTGCTCCGTTCCCGCCTTACCTTTGCAAAAAAAAACTAATATTAATCCTCAGCCGATGCGTAGCGCTATCAACCACGCGCCGCTGCAGCCGTCGCTGACGAAACGGGAGCAAAAGCCACTTGGCGGTATTAATCATGCTGCTTAAGGAGCCTGAGGGCTTTAGCGACTTTTGGCTGAACTGAAAATTGCCGGTAAGGCGGTGTTTGGGACGTGATATGGAAAAATTTTCCTATCGCATATTTCCAGGGGCTAAAATTTGGTTAAAATTGGATAAATTGTTGATGAAAAAACAGTAAATTTGCAATATTAAAAATCTACTCTTTAAACTTAAATCGAAAATGGGACTATTTGAAAAATTGACTGCTAAGGCAAAAGAGCAACGCCAACGCATCGTTTTGCCTGAAAGCACAGAACCTCGTACTCTAACCGCAGCTGACCGTATCATTGTAGAGGGTCTTGCCGATATTATCCTGATCGGAAATCCCGACGAGATTAACGCTGCCGCTAAAGAATTGGGTCTTACCAATATCTGCAAGGCAAAGATTGTAAATCCTGAAGACCAGGCGGTTATTGATACTTATGCACCCATATTCTATGAGCTTCGTAAAAAGAAAGGCATCTCGATGGAAGATGCTATCAAGACAACTAAGAATCCCCTTTATCTGGGATGTCTTATGATTAAGAACGGCGACGCTGACGGACAGGTTGCCGGAGCTCTTAACACAACCGGCAACGTGCTTCGCGCAGCATTCCAGGTTATCAAGACGAAACCCGGTATCGAGGTGGTTTCTGGAGCATTCATCATGCTGTTGCCCGAAGGTTCTCCTTTCGGACAGGACAATCTGATGGTGTTCGCCGATTGCGCCGTGCTTCCCGACCCGACTGCGAAGGAGCTTGCGCAGATCGCTCTATCTACTGCCGATACCGCTCGCGACATCGCAAATATCGAGCCGCGCATCGCTATGCTTAGCTTCTCTACCAAGGGCAGCGCAAAGCATGAGCGTGTCGAAAAAGTGATTGAAGCAGTTAAGCTTGTGAAAGAAGCTGACCCCAACTTGCTGATTGACGGTGNACTTCAGACNGANGCCGCTATCGTTCNANGNGTAGCTAAGAGCAAGGCTCNCGGTAGCCCTGTTGCCGGCACTGCCGATGTTCTTGTGTTCCCCTCGCTTGAGGCCGGAAANATTTCNTACAAGCTNGTTCAGCGTCTTGCCGGTGTTCAGGCAGTAGGTCCNGTTCTTCAGGGTCTCGCCGCTCCGGTTAATGATTTGTCACGCGGATGTTTCCCCGAAGACATTTACAAGACNGTGATTATCACATGTAATCAGGCTATCGGAGCTAAATCACGTAAATAATACTGACTTTAAATCATAATTGAAATGAATATTCTTGTTCTTAACTGCGGTAGCAGTTCAGTGAAATATAAACTTATTGACATTGACAATAAGAACACTCTTGCTGAAGGCGGCGTGGAAAAGATCGGTTTGCCCGACTCTTTCTTGAAATTCCGTCTTCCCGACGGCGAAAAGAAAAGCATCGTTGAGCCTATTCCCGATCACAAGAAAGCNGTCAACGATATTCTGAATATCCTCACCGATCCCACTTATGGCTGCATCAAGAGCCTGAAGGAGATTGACGCTGTTGGTCATCGCGTGGTGCATGGTGGCGAAAAGTTCAATAAGAGCGTTAAGATTGACGACGAAGTGGTGGAGAAAATCAAGGAATGCTATGACGTGGCTCCTCTTCACAATCCCGCCAACATGACCGGTATCGACGCAATCACCGACTTGATGCCTGGTGTGCCTCAGGTTGCCGTGTTTGACACTGCGTTCCACCAGACAATGCCTGCTGAAGCCTACATGTATGCTCTTCCTTATGAAATGTATGACAAATACAGCATNCGTCGTTACGGCTTNCATGGAACCAGCCATCGCTACGTGGCTCGCCGCGTGTGTGATTTCCTCGGCGTTGACTACAAGAGCCAAAAGATTATCACCTGTCACATCGGTAACGGCGGTTCAATCACTGCGGTTAAAGATGGTAAGAGCGTTGACACCTCGATGGGTTTGACTCCCGTGGAGGGTCTTATGATGGGTACCCGCGTGGGTGATGTNGATCCGGGCGCNTTGACNTTNATCATGGANAAGGANAATCTTGACAGCAAGCAGTTGAGCAACCTCATCAATAAGAAGAGCGGTCTGCTCGGCGTATCAGGCGTTTCGTCAGACATGCGTGACATCGAGGCTGCTATCGAAGCCGGAAATGAGCGTGCCAAGTTGAGCCTTGACATGTATATGTATCGCATCGTTAAGTATATCGGAGCTTATGCCGCTGTTCTCAACGGTGTTGATATAATTGTATTCACCGGCGGTGTNGGAGAGAACCAGCAGTGTCTCCGCAAGTATGTTTGCGACCACTTGACCTATCTCGGTGTTAAGATTGACAATGACGTGAACTCGAGCAGNCGCGGAGAAGAGAAAGTTATCTCAGCCGCTGATTCTAAGGTGAAAGTCGTTGTTATTCCTACCGACGAGGAATTTATGATTGCCCGCGATACTGAGGCTATCGTAAACGGCCGTCAACCGGAATAAGATTCTGTACTAAATATATTATATGAAGAAAATTAGAGCTGCCATAGTTGGTTATGGCAACANTGGAAAATTTGTACTTGACGCATTGATGCAGGCACCCGATTTCGAGGTTGCCGGCATCGTGCGCCGTAATCCGGCTAATGTTCCTGCCGAACTTGCNGGATTTAAAGTCGTNGCTGACACGCTTGAGCTTGAAGATGTCGATGTAGCTATTCTGTGTACTCCCACCCGCGAGGTAGAGAAGCACGCGTCAGTGCTCCTTGCCAAAGGNATAAACACGGTCGACAGTTTTGATATCCACACAAGCATCGTGGAATTGCGCCGCAATCTTGACGCGATCGCTAAGGCTAACGGCACTGTCGCTATAATTTCTGCCGGTTGGGATCCGGGAAGTGATTCAATTGTGCGCGCCTTGATGCAGGTTGCAGCTCCGAAAGGAATNACTTATACTAACTTCGGTCCCGGCATGAGCATGGGACACACTGTTGCAGTCAAGTCAAAGCCCGGTGTGAAGAATGCGCTTTCGATGACTATTCCTCTTGGAACCGGCATTCATCGCCGCATGGTTTACGTGGAAGTCGAAGAAGGACACAAAATCGAGGATATTGCCAAGGCTGTTAAGGAGGATCCCTATTTCGCAAGTGATGAAACTCATGTGTTCGCAGTTCCGTCGGTCGATGACATCAAAGACATGGGCCACGGCGTGAACATGGTGCGTAAAGGAGTTTCGGGCGTAACTCAGAATCAGCGTTTCGAGTTTAACATGTCGATCAATAATCCGGCGTTGACCGCGCAGATTCTTGTCGGTGTCGCTCGCGCTTCAATGATTCAGCGCCCCGGAGCCTACACTATGATAGAGATTCCCGTTATCGACATGCTACATGGCGATCGCGAGGAATTATTGGGTCACTTAGTTTAATCCTAATAGGTAATGCTTGATTTCATCACCTGGAATGTCAATCCTGAAATCTTTAGCGGATTTGTTACTGTGCGTTGGTATGGTCTCATGTTCGCTATCGGTTTTCTTGTGGGCTATGAGATTGTGGCTAAAATGTTCAAGCATGAGGGAGCTCCTGAACGGTGGCTTGGAATACTGCTGATTTATGTGGTTATCGCAACTATTGTCGGAGCCCGTCTTGGACATGTGTTTTTCTACGAATGGGATGTTTACAGGGCTGATCCTATAAAGATCCTGTATATATGGGAAGGGGGGCTGGCGAGCCACGGTGGAACGATAGCCATCATTATCGCCGTGATTCTCTATTCCATCTTCGTTACAAAACGCAGTCCACTCTGGACGTTTGACCGTCTTGTGATAGCGATAGCTCTTGTGGGAGGGTTGATTCGTCTCGGCAATCTTTTCAATTCCGAAATTTTCGGCACCGCTACCGATTTGCCTTGGGGCTTCATGTTTGTTCGTTCCCGCGAGTGGCATGAGCTTTATGAAGGGCAGGGAGTGCATCCTACTCAGATTTATGAGGCGCTGTGCTATTTCGCTCTGTTCGGATTGCTNATGTGGATGTATTGGAAGAAGAATGCCGAAGAGCGTCCCGGACTAATTTTGGGAGTCTTCTTTATCGGTATATTCTTGCCGCGCTTTCTCATTGAATTCATTAAGAACGATCAGGTGGCTCGGGAGGCTACGATGACTCTTAATATCGGTCAGCAGTTGAGCATCCCGTTCATCTTGCTTGGCGTGTTGCTGATCATCTACTCGATGGTCCGTCCTCGTCAGCATCTTGAATTTCCCAACAAGTTTGCCGATGAAAAACCGGTAAAGACAAGGCGTTGATTTCTTAGGCACGAATGCAACTGAATATNAGAAACGGGAGGATGAAAGATTCATCTTCCCGTTTTTTGTGAGTTTTGGAATGGGGGAGGTATGCTGGTTTTAAGGCACGGTAATGTCGGTTATAACCAACTCGATTGAATCGTTGTCGACGGTGACAATTCTTATCCATGCGTCAGAAGCCTTCTCGCTGATGATTTCACACTTATTTATTTGCNCCGGTAAGCCGTTGATGTTAAGCGAGGGATTTGCCTCATAATTGTTATCGGTATAGGTATATTGCACCTCTTCTCCTGTCGACAGATTTACGAATGAAATGAATGAGTCGCCTTTAGTCACGAGAATGCCTCCGTCGTCATAGTTCATTTTTACGCTTTTGGAAATGAATCTTGTCGACGTGTTTGTCACGATCTCTTCCTTTTTNGTCTCTTCAGGATTTCTTGGATTCCAGCCTATGTCGTTGGAGTGGCTGCAAGAGCATAGAGCTGTGACAGCAAAAAGCGTGATTAGATGTTTTTTCATTGCCTGATGGTTATGATAAGTTTGCCCTGCGAAGTGGAATTTTTAAATCTTAGTTCATGCTTCCCTTCCGAAAGTGACACGGTGGAGATTTCGCCCGACACTTTTTTATTGTCCATCCACCATTGAGTGTCGGATGGGAGATAGGGAGTTTGTAGAGTGATTGTTTTGTCGGTCTGTTTGGAGTAGATCGGTTTGAGCTGGTTGGCTTGGGGTGTGGCTCCCGTTTCGGACTCCGGATCTGAATTAGAATCTGAGTCTGACTCTGAACCTGATTCAGAGCCTGATTGAGATGACGAGCCATACACCTCTCCTTTCTTATCTCCCCAGATGTATTCGGCTATTTCAGGGTGTGTCACAAACGGGTTTTCATTTCCCTGTATAGCAGCTATTGCCTTGCACCGTGCGAACTCTTCTTCGTCAACCGGATCTTCGCGATGCCATTTCAAGTATAAGTCAGCCGCCTCTTGGGTCAACGTGGGATAAGGATTGTTTTCAAAAAAGAAACCGCCCCAGTCGGTCCACATTGACACCGGGTATAGAGTTGTGACATAGAAGATACTCCTTGCGATGTCGCCTTTTAATTCGGGATGGGGGTCTACGGCTTCGATAAGATCTCCCCGGAAGGTGGAATATCCGACAGCGACATTTTCATGTTGTTTCGTGACTTGAGAAACTGTTGCGAATGGATAGGTCTTGCGGTCTATGCTTATAAGCGGGTCCGTGAGAATGAGGTTATAAAGGTCCATGGATATGCGGCTTGATTCAAGCGAAGAAAGCTGCATCCACTCAGCGGGGACTATCAGCGCGACAGTAGCTTGGGACGGGTCTAAAGGCTTTTTTGAAATGCCGTCTTTCGCCATGCCGTCAAAGGCTGAATTGATTGAGATTATGATTTCGTTGGACTGATCTTTGTAGATTTCAGGNGCGCAATGAATGCGAAAAGCGTTTTTAAGCGCCGTTCCGCTTCTTCCGTAGGCATAATCCATTACATCGCAATGAGACTGAATTGCCGATCCCATTGCCAGCAGGAGAATAATGCCACATAGTCTTTTCATAGGATGGATTTAGGGTGAAATGATGAATTAGAAACAAAAATAGGCTTCTTTTATAAGAAATCCAAAGATAACCTGATTTTAGTTTAAAAATTAGCAAAAAAAGAATGAGTGAACCGATGTTTTTTCATCCGTTCACCCATGTGTTGTCGGTCATTGCTGACTATATTCTATTTTCCTATGCAGGAATAACTGAAGCCTTCTTCATGGAGATCGGAGGCATCATAGATGTTTCTGCCGTCGACAATCACATTACCCCTCATGGCTCGTCGCAAAACCGCCCATGAAGGCACTCGGAACTGTTTCCACTCAGTGAGCAGCGCAATCGCATCGGCATCTACTGCCGCGTCATACATGTCGGTGGCATATTCGATGCGGTCTCCAATNCGGCGGCGGCACTCATCCATGCTGACCGGGTCATAGGCTCTTACTATAGCTCCGTCGGCGAGCAGTTTTTCAATTACCACGAGCGACGGAGCTTCGCGCATATCGTCGGTCTCGGGTTTGAACGACAGTCCCCACAGGGCGATTCGCTTTCCTGAAAGATCTCCGCCAAGTTCTTTTTTCAGTTTGTCGTAGACAATCGATTTCTGACGCTCGTTCACTTCTTCGACTGCGCGGATGATTGTCATGTCATATCCGTTTTCTTTACCGGTGTTGATAAGCGCTTTCACATCCTTAGGGAAGCATGAGCCGCCATAGCCGCATCCTGCGTAAAGAAACTTGTTACCGATACGGGCGTCGGTTCCTATCCCTTTTCTTACCATGTTGACGTCAGCGCCGACCAGCTCGCATAGGTTGGCGATGTCGTTCATGAATGAAATGCGGGTGGCAAGCATGGAATTGGCGGCATATTTTGTCATTTCGGCCGAGGCTATATCCATGAAAATGACGCGGAAGTTGTTGAGGAGAAACGGACGATANAGACGCTCCATCACTTTGCGTGAACGGTCGCTCTCAATGCCGATTACCACTCGGTCGGGCGACATGAAATCTTTTATCGCCGCTCCTTCCTTAAGAAATTCGGGGTTGGAAGCAACCTCATAGTCGATTTCCACACCTCTTTTCTTCAATTCTTCGTCGATTACCGCCTTTATCTTTTTTGAAGTGCCTACCGGAACGGTGCTCTTGGTGACGAGGATGGTGTACTTGTTGATGTTCTTGCCAAATGTACGCGCCACTTCAAGCACATATTTCAAGTCGGCTGATCCGTCTTCATCGGGAGGAGTGCCAACAGCGCTGAACACAACCTCTACGTTGTCAAGACACTCGGTCAGGTCGCAAGTGAAGTGAAGTCGTCCTTCAGCCACATTTCGTTTCACGAGATCATCAAGCCCCGGTTCATATATGGGGATTATGCCCTGCTTCAGCCGCTCNATTTTCTCGCGGTTGATATCAACACAGGTCACGTCAATGCCCACCTCGGCAAAACAGGCTCCGGATACAAGACCTACATATCCGGTTCCGACAATAGCTATCTTCATATTTGCGTACTTGTTACGATGGTGCAAAAATACGCAAAAATACTCGTTATGGCAAGTAATAGTTTTTTAATACGCTATATCGGTCGTCAAGTTCGAAAACCCACGGTTCGCCGGTGGGAATCTCGGTCTGCATGATCTCTTCGGGTGAGAGGTGAAGTAACATCATCGCCAATGCGCGAAGGCTGTTGCCGTGAGCCGAAATGAGGATAGTGTCATAGTGGCGTAGGCGCGGCATGATGATTTCCTCCCAACACGGGCGTACTCGGGCGATGGTGTCTTTCAACGATTCCGTGAGGGGGATGTCGTCATAGCTGAGGAATGTGTAGCGAGGGTCGTTTCCGGGGTACCTCGGATCGTCAAGCGTGATTTCNGGTGGTCTTACGTCATAGCTGCGTCGCCAGATGTGTACTTGTTCATCGCCATATTCTTTTGCTGTTTCCGCTTTGTTCAGNCCNTGAAGAGCGCCGTAGTGGCGTTCGTTTAGATGCCAGTCTTTTATCACGGGCACCCAGTCGCGGTCAAGTTCGTCGGCGGCAAGCTGAAGGGTGTGAATGGCTCGTTTAAGATATGAGGTGAAGAAAAATTCAGGNAGGAGTCCCGCTTTAAGCATTTTCTTTCCNGCATTGCGTGCTTCTTCTTTGCCTTTTTCGGTGAGTTCGACATCAGTCCAGCCTGTGAACCGGTTTTCGAGATTCCATTGGCTCTGTCCATGACGGAGGAGAATGACTTTTTTCATATTATATAGATGTTACGTTATTAATTCATTATAGGTAGATTATTCAATTCAATGACATCANCATCGAACCGTTTCTCACAAAGGAAGAGCTTGCTTCAGTTTCCGGCATGAAAGCTTGCATGTCGGAAAAATCAAGCTGTTTTATTATTGTATAGTCAAGCGAGGCTTGCGGCACTAAAGTATAGGCGATTTTTTGAGGATCGACATTGCCTTTAATGGTCACGTTCTTGATAGCCGACACGAGAATCATGTTGATAATTCCGAATTGTTGTGAGCAATACATTTCAATCTCGGTGGCTCCTGTGTGATGCATCAATACGGCTTGCACGANGGGATAGGTGCCGGGCGTGATGTCGTTAATTATGTCATTGAGCAGGCGTTCGACTATGGGGCAGTCGAAAAGTCTTAAGGATTCTTCGGCAAGTTTTTTCCCTAATCTTCGAGTAAACTCAATTTCCGTTTCTGACTTGCACGCTGCGGCTTCAGCATCGGCTTGGAGGATGCGGTCATAGTCGTCATCTGATGCGGCGCGAAAAGCCTGAATTGCTGCGATGCTGTCGCTATAAGCGGCTTGTCTTGACGCTGCCAACACAAATTGCATGAGGGTGGATTCGTTTGCGATGAGGTTGACATCGGTCGCTGACTCAAACCCGTTGGAGAACGAAAAAGTGCCTACTGTATACTGAGATTCGCTCATTTCGAGCAGTCTCATCAATGTTATAATCTCTTTGCTGCCCATAATAGTGAAGTATAACAGTTAAAATTAAGACTCGCGCTCAAGTATTATCGTTGCGATTATACTTTGCTTTATATTATGTTGAACAATTTAACAGTGGAAAAGGATTGTGGCAGTGAAAAAAATATTAAATTTACTGTCATTAATTAGCTGGATAATGATAAATAGATTATTGCTGTTGCTCATGATATGCGCCTGTCACGGTAGCGTGATGGCTCAATGGGCTTTACCTCATATTTCGGTGGCTCATGTCAGGACCGAACCTCGCCACGGCGCTGAAATGTCTACTCAGGTTTTGATGGGAATGCCGTTGAAGCTTGTTGGCAAAACCGACGGCGACTGGCAAGAGGTTGAGATGCCCGACGGCTACCGAGGTTATGTCATCTCGAATTCTCTGACGCTTATTGATGACCGCGCTTTTTCTTCATGGAGGAAGTCGCCGCGGCTATTTGTGATTGCTGATGATGAGGTGAAGGTGCATGAAGATGCCGGCGATGGCGCCAATGTAGTGACCGACGTTGTTGCCGGCGATATTATGGAGGGGGAGCTGACCGGAGAGTGGAGCCGGGTGGCGCTTCCCGACGGCAGGAAGGGCTGGATTAAATCGAAATACGTGAAATCGATTGAAAAGGTGGCTCTCAATGATGCTGCTAACGAAATTATAAGAATAGCTAAACGCCACATAGGGACTCCGTATTTATGGGGCGGATTGTCGAGCAAGGGGATGGATTGTTCCGGACTCGTCAAAATGGCTTTTTATAACACGGGGCGAATCTTGATGCGCGACGCATCTCAACAGGCAAAGACCGGAGCTCCCGTGCTTAGAGGCGCATTGACTAAGGGCGATTTAGTATTTTTCGGGAATGTCTCGGGGCGTATAAATCATGTGGGAATATATGATTGCGACGGATACTTTATAGAGTCGTCGGGCAGAGTGAAACGCACGGCGTTGGCTGATACGAAAGGTTACATCTGCTCCCGTCGCATTCTTGGAAACGAGGGTAGCGCGGGGATTGTGGTGATTAATAATCATCCGTGGTATTTTTCGACGGCATCAGTCAAGAAATGAACTGTAGATTGAATCAATGCGGCTCTCGATGGCTTGATTCAGTTTCATTTCGGTTTCCTTGTCTTTGGGAATCTCAAATTTGAGCGGCTGCGTTTCAGGCGCTTTTTTCACGGGGACGCTTTTCACCTTTGCATCTTTTCCGGAATCCTTCGGCTGAGGCGCGTAGCCATTTCTGCTCACAAAGCCGGAAGAATGATAGTTTGCGGCATAGTAATTTTCGTCAATATGGCTTATTATGACACCNCGGCTTGATGANGAATGGATGAAACGCCCGTCGCCGATGTAAAGCCCCACGTGAGATACCCGGTTTTTGTCTTTGCCGGTGCAGAAGAAAAGCAGATCGCCTGCATTTAGCGATTTCTTGCTGATTGTCTTGCAGAACTTTTGCTGTTCAGCAGAGTTGCGTGGCAATTTTATTCCCAATGCCTTGTGATAGACTTTCATGGTGAGCCCAGAGCAATCGGTGCCTGAATAATCTTGACCTCCATATCGGTAGGGGGTGCCAAGCCATGTCATCGCTTCTTCAAGCAGAAGAATCTGGTCGGAACGGAGCTTCTTCTTGTCAATTTCTTTTGAGATTATCACACGTTGAGGTGTGTTTACTTTTCGTGTCGTAGTGGCATGATGGGAGCTATGGCATGCGGTTGATAGGAATGCCAGCGCGAATAATGACAGGTGGAGGAATTTTCGTGATAAGATTGCCATAGCATTGCAAATTTACAAACTTCGATATTTTGATTCAAGCAAGCAGTAACAAAAAATCTTAAAAAGATTGTTAACTGGNGCGACGGGTCTATAGATTCAACGGTCTCAATGCTGGCTTAGCATTGAGACCGTTGACGGTTGCAGCGGATGTCGCTGATTATTTCTTTGATGAGGTCGAGTCTTTTCCTTTTAGCAATCGGAATCCCGCTTGCATTCCGTCATAGCTTTGAAGCAGCTTGTTGAGACCGGAAATGGTGGAATTGCCTGAAATTTTCGAAACGGTGTTTATGAGTTTCATGAGCTTGGAGATGTCGAAAGTTATAGTCAGCGTGCTTCCTGCCTTTGAAACTGCCGCATCCATCGTTCCGATGTTTATTTTCATCGCTTTGAAATGGAATGTCATGAATCCGTCCTTGTCAGATTTGGACAGGGTGCCTGACAGTGTTCCGTGGGCGAGTTTCATGGTGAACGTGCTGTCAGCTTCGACNGTGAGTGTCATCTTGTCAAATCCGGCGGTCTTGTAGTAGGGCGCGAGTTTGCTCTCTACGGTAGCTGCNGCGGCAGCGCCACCGGCTTTTTTCAATAGATTGTCGCTTTTGAATGACACTGCGGGCGCTGAGTAGTTCCAGGTGCCGACGATATCGGCAGGCGATATTTTGTCATTGCCGAGAATNTTGCTGACGAGGGAGCCGACTGTGCCTGANCCCAGAATTTCTCCAAGCGAAGAACCTGATGATGTAGACGTGGAGTCAGACGAGACTCCTTTCAGCAAGTCTTTCAGGCTGAAAGATGATTGAGCCGACAATGATGAGGCGGCAATTCCGAGAAACAGAATTAATAAGAGTTTTTTCATATTTAAAGTAATATTATGTTGCCAAATGACTCAGGAACGTCAAAATTGGGTTCGGGGGTGTTTATGGAACGCCAGGAAATAAAGTGAGGTTGGGCGGTGCCCGACGCGCATTTGTAAAAATTGCCTTTTACTGTAACCGGNNCNTTTTTATANTCGATTCCGATGATGTCGAGAGGAATGCCNACGATGACGTTCCAGCTGAATAGTCCTTCAAGNTCCTGAAACGGNCGATTGCCGCATGAGGCGTAAACTGATATTTTGTCAATGAAATTATTGTCGAGCAAGATTTTGTTGCCGGGAGTTCCATAAGCGGCATTTATCGTNCCGATGCANTTGANCATGAGNGCNTAATANTCNGGCTTNTCTNGTGACGGCTGNATNAACACNCCGACGCTTGAATCCTCAAACACGGGTGAATTGGGCTCATAATTGACTGCNCGCAGATAGTTGCTCCTGACGAAGAAGTCGATNTACAGTTTNTNGNTNGTGTGNATTANNGATACNGTNGTCAAGGGGTGATAGGGATATTGCTCCGCCCAGTCAAGGCAATCAATTGTTTGCCTGATGCCTTTCCCTTCAATGGNTTGGAGCAGTTCGTCATAATTATTCTCATTCAAATCGGCAATGAACGGGATTGAGATTGAATCAAGATTATTGTTCATGGCATAAAGTAGTCTTTAAGCCCCATTACAAGCCCGACGATTGCCATGATGAGCAGAATCGAACCGATAATGCGGTTGATGAGCCACAAGGATCTCACGTTGAAGTGAGACTTGACCTTGTTGATGAAATATGTGATTGTGAACCACCACANCAGGGCTCCTCCAAATATTGAGGCGTAGCCCGATACGTAATGGTAGTGCTGAAATTCAGGCAACAGGAAATTGAACCGTGCAAACAGTCCGATAATAAAGAACAGTATAAGAGGATTGGAGAATGTGAGCAGAAAGCCCGACACTATATCTTTCCATCCCGATACGGTTATCTCGGTAGGGGTTGACAGGCGGCGCGTGGGATTCTTTTGAAACAGAACAAAAGCGAATGCCGCCAGAACGATTGACCCGATGATTTGGAGCAGCAGCTGATTGGCAGATATGAAATCAGTTATGAACGACAGTCCGAGACCTGTCAACAGGCAATATATCAAATCGCTTAACGCAGCTCCGATGCCGGTATAAAACGCAGGACGCCGCCCCTTGTTGAGAGTGCGCTGGATTATGAGCATACCAATAGGGCCCATTGGNGCTGAAATCAGCACTCCAATTGCGATACCGCGTATGATGACATATATAAGCGACTCCATCAATAATGGTCAAATTTCGGGATTGTAATATGCAAACTTACAAAAAATCTTGATAAAAGACTAATAAAATGGCTAAATATGCCCTCGGTGTCCACGCCGGGCTTGATTGTCAATAAGTATGGTGCTGACGGCGCGCGGCGTCAAGACGCAGCAGAATGAACAGCAGGAATGTGAATCCCCACAGCGATGAACCTCCATAGCTGAAAAATGGGAGCGGGATGCCGATTACGGGGCATAGTCCTATAACCATCCCGACGTTTATCGCAAGGTGGAAGATCAGGAATGATGCCACGCAATAGGCGTAGACGCGAGAGAAAGTTGTGGGCTGGCGTTCGGCAAGCCCTATGATGCGCAGAATCAGGATGAGAAATAGCATGAGTACAACAGTGGTGCCTATAAACCCTTTTTCCTCTCCGATGGTGCAGAAAATGAAGTCGGTGTGTTGCTCGGGAACGTATTTCAATTTGGTCTGGGTGCCGTTAAGGAAGCCTTTGCCGAATATGCCTCCGGAACCAATTGCGATTTTGGATTGGTTCACATTATAACCGGCGCCTCTTAAATCTTCGACAATGCCGAGTGAAACTTTTATGCGCAACTGCTGGTGGGGCTTAAGGACATCGTTGAAAACTTTGTTGACCGAGAACATGAATATGATGGAAAAAACAGCTCCTCCGACTGTGATCAAGATTCTCTTNACAGGTCCTCTGAACAGAAGGAACAGGCAGTAGCCTATTGCGATGCCGATGACGGCAAGGAAGAAAACGAGTCCCGGTATCTCTACTCCGCACAATGAAATGAGCCATGNGGCAAGCCCGGTGCCGAGAAACCATAGCAGGAGAGTTCGCGCGCCCCATATCACTTTGCAATATATCGCCATCATCGCCACGATGATNACTTCGATCATAATGAAGACNGCTACTTCGCCCGACGGAATTCCCATTATCATCGTGTCGGAATACTTGACGATGGTGACAAAGAANACTACAGCAAACAGTGCCGCCGTCAATACCAGTCCGCTCATTCCTTCCCGNTAAAGCACAAAAAACAGCGCGAGATAGGCAAGCGCCGACCCTGTTTCTTTTTGTGCCAGAATCAGCATGATAGGCAGGAATATTATCAACAACGCCCGGCAATAGCTTGCGACTCCGCTAAGTGTAAAATTGTAGGAGGAGAAAAGTTTCGCAAGGGCAAGTGCGGTAGCAAATTTGCCGAACTCGGCAGGTTGAAGGCTCATCGGTCCAAGCACAAGCCATGATCTTGAGCCTTTAATGTCAGGAGCNAGGAAAATCGTGATAATCAGCAGTATTATCAGCCCTATGTATATTGGATAAGCATAGGCTTCATACAGTCGGAAATCAATCAGCAGAATAACGAGCGCGGCAATAACGGCACATCCNACCCAGCGTATCTGTTTGCCTGAGAACTCCTCGAATGAGAATATCGAAGCGTTGTCGAAATCATAGCTTGCCGAGTAGATTGACACTACTCCCGCCATTAGAAGCAGAAGGTATATGATGACTGTTATCCAGTCGATGTTGCGCAATACAGAGTTATTAGTGTTTTTTGACTCCACTGCTGATAATCGTGTTAGAGTTAAACATTCGTTCCTCGAGATACTGGCGTGCGGGAGCGATTGTATCGGTGAGATATTTTTCAATCATCAGCGATCCGATAGGCACTCCGTAGGTGGCTCCGAAGCCGGCGTTTTCCACATACACGCAAATTGCTATTTTTGGATCGTGATAAGGGGCGAATCCAATGAACGCTGAATGGTCTTTTCCGTGGGGGTTCTGCGCAGTTCCCGTTTTGCCGCACACTTCNATGTCAGGCAGATTGGCTAAGCGGCACGTACCGCCTGTCACCGCCATTCTCATGCCTGTGGCTACCTCCTCGAAATAAGCCTTGTCGATTGTGGGATATTTCTTCTGCACATACTCCTCGGGCATAACCGTGTCCTGGATATTTTTAACCACATGAGGGGTGATGAAATGTCCGCGGTTGGCGATGGTGGCGCATAGATTGGCGATTTGCAGCGGAGTGGCNGTTATTTCTCCTTGACCGATGGCTATTGAGATGATGGTGTTGGCGCTCCAGTGGTTTTCGCCATATCGCTTGCTGTAATATTTCGCATTGGGAATGAAGCCTCGCGATTCTCCGGGAAGGTCGACTCCAAGTTTGTAACCGTAGCCAAGTGACACAAGATGGCGTTTCCAAACTTCGAATGCCTCAGCGACGGAGCCATATTTTGAACGGTGTCCGTCAAGCATGGCTTTCAGTCCCCAGCAGAAGAATGCGTTGCACGACGTCTGTAGCGCCGGTTGCAAAGTGATGGGGGAGCCGTGGCCGTGGCAACCCACTTTCAAGCCGCCGCTGATGAAGCCGTGATAGCAAGGGTAGGCGGTTGAGAGGGTGATGATGTTTTCCTGTCGCAGAATCAATCCCTGCGACGGCTTGAATGTTGAGCCGGGAGGATAGGCGCCTTTGAGGGCACGGTCAAAGAGTGGTTTGTAAAAGTCGTTTATGAGTGCTCGGTAATTTTTCCCTCGCTCGCGTCCTACAAGCAGTTTCGGGTCATAAGTGGGACTGCTGACAAGCGCGAGAATTTCGCCTGTTGCCGGTTCNATGGCTACGATTGCTCCGATTTTGTTTTGCATGAGCTTCTCGCCNTATTGCTGAAGGTCGATGTCAAGACTCAACGTGAGGTCTCGTCCTGAAACCGGNGCCACGTCGTGAGCTCCGTCTTCATATCGTCCNTGTATTCGTCCATAGGCGTCGCGATACAGGATTTCCACTCCTTTTTCTCCTCGAAGATATTCTTCGTAGCTCTTTTCCACTCCGAGGTCGCCGCAGTAGTCGCCCGGAGCATAATAGGGGTCACGCTCAATATCAGTCTGGTTCACTTCTCGGATATTTCCGAGGACGTTGCCTGCGGTCGACGTGGTGTATTGGCGGAGTATGCGTTGCTGGATATAAAATCCCGGGAANCGGTATAATTTTTCGGCGAGTCTGCCATAGTCACGCGCCGANATCTGAGCGATGAATTTTTGAGGCGTATATGATGAGTAGCCCGGATTGAGGCGTTTGTCTTTCATGTCGGCGATGCGCTTATGAAANGCTTCNACGGTGATGCCAAGGGTGTTGCAGAAATCAATCGTGTCAAATTCCTGAACGTTTCGTGGAATCATCATTATATCGTATGCCGGTTGGTTGTAAACCACGAGTTTTCCGTTGCGGTCACGTATCATTCCTCGCGAGGGATAGAGGGTCTTGTGCATGAACGCGTTAGAGTCGGCAAATTGCTTATAGTCATTGTCCATCACCTGCAAGTTGAACAGCCTTATGATGTAGATGGCTACAATAATGATAATAAATCCGCCGATTATGTATTTACGTTTTTCAAGTTCGTAGTTTTTTCTCATAGATTAAATTATTTCCCCTGCGANAGCATGCTGTCAACGCCAAGCAAAATTAAAAACGTGAGAAATGTGCTGCAAATTATGCGTAGAGCCAGCCTGACGATGTTAAATAATGAAAAGGATTCGATAAGGAATATTATGGTGCAGTAGAACAGGACAAACGTAAAAAGATATTTTGCAAAATATTCAAATCCGAGTGACCTGATGGAGGGTTCGGGAATGGTGAGCTCGTCCTCGCGAGGGAAATACCAATGCAGAATGCTGTGACGNGACATTGCCACGATGGTACAGGCGAGAGCGTTCATTCCTTGTGTATTTGCAAAAATGTCGATTGTAAGTCCGGTGAGAAACGAGAGGGTGAGCAGCCAGTTGGGCGAAAGTGTGATTGGCAAGTGGACGATGAAGTATATGAACACAAACGGCACGGCTACCCCAAACAGACAAATGTTATTGAACACAATCGCCTGAAGCAGAATCAATACAATAAACAGTAGCAGGAATTGAAGTATTGTTTTTGTCATTGTCGTTTGTTATTTCAATCATTTTCCTCTCCTTCGGTTATTTCCCGAAGTTCTTCAACCATCTCATTGGTGATTATTCTGACGGTACTGAGCCTGTTGAAATCGGTGAACAGTTTTATGCGCAGCGCATAGAAATTGTCATCATGCTCTTTGGCATGGCTGATAATCGTTCCGACCGGAATGCCTGGAGGAAATACTGCCGAATATCCGCTTGTGACGATCGTGTCGCCTTTTTTGAATTTCTCATGNCTTGGCATCTCCTCTAAAACCGCNTCTTCGGTGTTCTTACCGTCCCACACGAGAGAACCGAAATATTCGCTCCCTTTGATTTTGCATGACAGCCTCATTTTGGGATTGAGAAGGGAGATGATTCGTGATGCATTGTTGCCAACCACGTTGACAACGCCGACAACTCCGTTTTGGTCCACGACGCCCATCTCCGGTTTTATGCCGTCTTTTCTGCCTTTATTGATGGTGATGTAATTGTGTCCGCGTGTCACGCTGTTGCTTATCACATTGGCAAGGATGAAGTCATATTGCAGTTTTACCGTGTCNGCCATGATTGAGTCAAATTCTTCATCGAGCTCAAACTTCTCGAGTTTTGTNTGCAAGTCAAGAAGCTGAGCTTCAAGCCGGGCGTTTTGTGACTGCAAGTCCTCATTTATGTCATGCAAATGAAAGTAGGAAGTGACGTTTTCGGCACTTCCGTAGACGGCAGATGAGACGGCGTTGGCTGATGTCAGAAAGATGTAGTGCTGATAGGGATTGTTGCGAAAAAGCAATACGCAGCTTATCACCACATAGATCACGAACAGAAGCCATTTGCTGTATTTGATTAGAAAATCAAGCAGGTCACGCATTTTGTTTTCAACGCTGCATATATTTACCTATTAGGGAGTGCTGTGTTTTTTACAGCACTCCCGACAGGAAAATAGGTTCTTAATAGNGAATTATCGAATCAAGAATTTGAACTTGTTGATATTCTTGAGAGCGACACCTGTTCCGCGAGCCACGGCAAGAAGGGGATCTTCGGCGATGTGGAACGGAATACCGATNTTATCAATCAATCGCTTGTCAAGACCGCGAAGGAGAGCTCCACCGCCGGCGAGCCATATTCCGTTGCGAACGATATCGGCATAAAGTTCGGGCGGAGTTTGCTCCAGNGCGCTAAGGACTGCCGCTTCAATCTTAGAGATTGATTTTTCGATACAATGGGATATTTCCTGATAGCTTACGGGAACTTCCATTGGCAGTGCGGTCATCTGGTTGGGACCATGTACGATATAGTCCTCAGGCGGATTTTCAAGTTCAGTCAATGCTGAGCCTACGTTCATCTTGATAAGTTCGGCAGTGCGTTCACCTACTTTTATGTTGTGGGCGCGGCGCATGTGCTCTTTTATATCTTCGGTGAGGTCGTCGCCTGCAATTTGTATACTCTTGTTGCTGACGATTCCTCCAAGAGAGATAACTGCGATTTCCGAGCTTCCGCCACCTATGTCGACAATCATGTTGCCTTCGGGCGCTTGAACGTCAAGACCGATACCGAGAGCGGCAGCCATCGGTTCATANATCATGTAGACATCACGGCCACCCGCATGTTCCGACGAGTCGCGGACAGCGCGGATCTCAACTTCAGTAGAGCCTGACGGGATGCCNACCACCATGCGAAGTGACGGAGAGAACCATTTGCTTTTAGTGCTGACTTTTTTCACTAAGCCGCGAATCATTAATTCGGCGGCGTTGAAGTCGGCAATCACACCTTTTCTAAGCGGACGCACTGTGCGGATGCCTTCCGGCTCCTTGCCCTGCATCTGTTGAGCTTCAGTTCCGACAGCGATGAGTTTGCCGGTCTTGGTGTCGAGNGCCACGATAGAAGGTTCGTCAATCACNATCTTATCGTTGTGGATAATGATGGTGTTGGCTGTTCCTAAGTCGATGGCTATTTCTTTGGTGAAAGAGAAAAGTCCCATTTGTTGGTAAGTAAATGTTGAATCAAATTAGTGTTTGAAATGACGGAATCCGGTTATTACCATCGCCATGTTATTGGCGTTGCAATATTCTACGGTATCATTGTCGCGTATTGAACCGCCGGGTTGAATCACNGCTTCCACTCCTGCTTCATGAGCGATTTCCACGCAGTCGGCAAAGGGGAAGAATGCATCCGATGCCATTACCGCTCCGTGGAGGTCAAAGCCGAATGAGTGAGCTTTTGCGATAGCCTGCTTGAGAGCGTCGACGCGTGATGTTTGTCCTACGCCGCTTGCAAGAAGCTGTTCACCCTTGGCGAGAACAATGGCGTTGCTCTTCGANTTCTTGACGATTTTATTGGCGAAGAGCAGATCCTTGACTTGTTCGGGGGTGACAACGCGGGTTGTTGCCTGNTTGAGATCCTCGGGAGTTTCGATCTTGAGGTCGCGTTCTTGTCCGAGAGCTCCGTTAAGGCATGAACGGAATTGCATTTTTTCATTCAGCGGAGATTTCTGGATGAGGATTATGCGATTCTTTTTCTGCTTGAGAATTTCAAGNGCTTTTTCAGTATATGAGGGAGCGATGACNACTTCGAAGAAAATCTTGTTCATTTCCTCGGCAGCCTCTTCATTGACTTCTCCGTTGCAGATGAGCACGCCGCCAAATGCCGATACCGGGTCGCCTGCGAGAGCGTCTTTCCATGCTTCAGCGATTGTGGGACGGGTTGCAAGTCCGCAAGCGTTGTTGTGCTTGAGGATGGCGAAAGTAGGTTCGGTAAATTCGCTTATAAGATTTACNGCAGCGTCGATNTCGAGAAGGTTGTTGTAGGAAATTTCTTTTCCATGCAGTTGCTCAAACATGCTTTCGAAATTTCCGAAGAAGTATCCCTTCTGATGAGGATTCTCGCCGTAGCGCATTGTTTTAGCTCCGTCGATTGCTATACGCAATGCCGATGGACCGTCGTTCTGATCAAAGTAGTTGAAGATGGAACTGTCATAACCTGAGCTNACCGCGAATGCTTCTTTCGCAAACCAGCGGCGCTGGTCGAGCGTTGACTCTGCTCCGTTTTCACGAAGGAGTGAGGCGAGAGGAGCATACTGGTCTTTGGAAGCGACGATGATGACGTCCTTATAGTTTTTAGCNGCGGCGCGGATGAGTGAGATTCCGCCTATGTCNATTTTCTCGATGATAGCTTCGTGGGAAGCGCCTGAAGCGACAGTGTCGACAAACGGATACAAATCGACAATCACAAGATCAATTTCAGGAATGTCATANTGCTTGATCTGCTCACGGTCTCCTTCGTTGTCGCGACGGTTTAGAATNCCTCCGAAAACTTTGGGATGCAGTGTCTTTACACGTCCTCCTAAGATTGAAGGATATCCGGTGAGGTCTTCAACGAGAGCGCACGGATAGCCGAGACTTTCGATAAAAGATTGTGTTCCACCGGTTGATAGAAATTGTACTCCTTGTTTATGTAACAAAGCAAGTATTTCATCCAAACCATCTTTGTGGTATACTGAAACCAGAGCGGTCTTGATTTTCTTAATGTCTGACATACGTTATGTTCTTAGTTATCGATTCAAAGTGCAAAATTAATTAAAAATCTGCATAACACCCTATTTAATTACGAAATATTATTGTAAAAATCTCACAATAATTTTTAAGAGCNAGGANATGANGATNGCTATTCGTCAATNATTATCCGNTANNTANGCNGCGAGCGCGTCNGCGCATCTTTCNCCGTCNATTGCCGCNGAGACGATGCCNCCNGCATATCCGGCTCCTTCGCCGCANGGGAAGAGTCCNTTGATTTCANNGTGTTGCAGGNTTTCGGGGTCGCGCGTGATTCTTACGGGCGATGATGTGCGTGTCTCACACCCGATCAGTGTAGCTTCATTTGTCAGGAATCCTTTGGATTTTTTGCCGAATTGCNTGAAGCCTTCTNGCAGCCTTGATGCNACCNGANCGGGNAGCAATTTGTCGATTCTTGCGGGATGNATTCCGGGAGCATAGGATGTTGGCGGCAGAGATTCGGAAGGCTTTCCATTGGTGAAGTCAAGCATTCTTTGCGCNGGNGCGTTCTGTGTTTGTTTTGCNTCGTTGAAGAACCTTGTTTCGATATCTTCTTGGAATTTCATCATTTTCAGCGGACCTTCATGGGCAGTCACATCCTCGGGCAGAACTTCGACGACCATGCCCGAGTTTGNCCAGCGGGTTCCGCGNGANGACGGAGACATGCCGTTGACNACNAGNTGCCCCGGCTCGCTTGCCGCAGGGATGATGAATCCTCCGGGGCACATGCAGAANGAGTANACNCCNCGGTCATTGACTCGGGTGAGCATGGAATATTCAGCGGCAGGAAGATATTTTCCTCTTCCTTCACGGCTATGATATTGTATCTGGTCTATGAGATTCTGGGGATGTTCAAGTCTCACTCCCACGGCNATNCCTTTTGGCTCAAGNNCCACNCCNGANTCGAGCAGGAAGTGGTAGACGTCNCGNGCCGAGTGTCCGGTGGCAAGAATGACGGGNCCGCGGNANTCTTTTCCGTCGGCGGTTNTNACTCCNNCGGCTGTTCCGTTTTNGATTATCAATCCTGTGACCTTGGTGTTGAATTTNACNATTCCGCCATTGTCAATGATTGTGTTTCNGATGGCTTTTATNACATCNGGGAGCTTGTCNGTNCCTATNTGNGGNTGNGCNTCGATNAGNATGTTTTCCGAGGCGCCGTGTTGNTGCANNANGTTCANAATNTTTTCTACCGATCCGCGCTTTTTGCTGCGGGTGTACAATTTNCCGTCGGAGTATGCTCCGGCGCCCCCTTCGCCGAAACAATAGTTTGAATCGGGGTCGACACGGTTTTCCCGCGAGATTGACGCAAGGTCTTTTCTGCGTGAATCGACATCTTTGCCACGNTCAAGNATGACGGGGCGTATGCCGAGTTCGATGAGCCTTAGCGCNGCAAATAATCCTGCCGGTCCGGCTCCGACCACTATTGCCTGATTGTCGGNNTCGACATGGCGGTATTCGACAGGAGTTGCCGTTGTGAGTGATTGCGGCTCTTCGTCGAGCCACATNCTCAGGGTTATGTTTATGACGACGTTTCGCTGGCGCGCGTCGATCGATCGTTTTATGATGTGGGCGGCCTTTACTCGGCGAGGATCCAGGCGGTTGTCTTTTGTGGCAATTTCAGTGAGCAGTTGTAGATTGGACGCTGCTTTGGGCGATACCCGCAGATTTGTGTCGATAATCATGCCTTTTGATTAGCTGTTGCTTAAAGATGTTNAATTTTTGAAATAACGGTTCAGCTTTCTGTTCATCACGAAGAGGGTTGCAACTGCAAGCAAGAACGCAAGCAAATCGGAGCCGCACATGCTTGCCCACACNCCGTCGATNCCATAGTGNCGCGGNAGNATGAGCAGNAACGGAATGAGAAATATGAGNTGTCGCGTTAATGACAGNAATATAGACAACTTCGGTTTTCCGATTGACTGGAAGAAGTTTTGAATCACAATNTGNATGCCNACGATTGAATAGCATGCGAAATAGATTCTGAATCCGCGCCGCGCGATNTCGATGAGNGTNTCNTCGGTGGTGAAGAGCTGNCTGATGCTGTTGGGCAGTGTCTCGGTTAAGATACATCCGGCNGTNGTGATTACAAAGCCGCATATCATNCCGAGTCTAAGCGTGCGCTTGACGCGNGCCCAGTTGTTGGCTCCGAAGTTGAATCCAAGNATGGGCTGCATTCCTTGGGTGACTCCGAAGACAATCATGACAAAAAACATTGTGGTGCGGTTTATTATGCCATAGGCTCCNACCGCCATGTTGCCGTCTATTCCGGCAGTGTCAAGCAATGCTTTGTTGATGAAGATGACCACAACGCAAGCGCATACGTTCATCAAGAACGGAGATAGCCCGATTGCGTATATTCTTTTTATTATAGTTGGAGTGAACCAGCGGTTTTCTCGCTGAAAGTGAATGAAACTGCTCTTTGAGAAGAAGTGNATAAGTACCCAAACGAATGCTACCGATTGTCCGCACAAAGTGGCTAAAGCGGCGCCGGCNATGCCCCATTNNAATTTGAAGATGAATATGGGGGCTATGACAAGATTGACTCCNACCGATATGAGCGCCGATATCATNGCTTTTTTAGGATAGCCGGTTGCCCTCATGAGGTTGTTNAGNCCTATGAANACNTAGGTTATCGGTGTGCCATATAGAATTATTGTCATGAATTCGCGGGCATAGCTGATTGTTTCGGGCGTGGCTCCGAAAAATATCAGTATATCATCGAGGAATATGAGCGACAGCCCTCCGAATACGATTGAGTTGATCAAGCACAATACCATCACATTGTTTACGACGTCGGTGGCTCGGGAAATATTTTTCTGTCCCATGAAGATAGAAGTGATGGTGGCGCCTCCGGCGGCGATGAGAGTGCAGAACGCCACGACGAGATTCATCATCGGNAATGTGATGGCAAGTCCGGCAATCGCCATCGGTCCCACTCCTCTTCCTATAAAGATGCTGTCNATGATATTGTATAAAGAAGTCGCTACGCTCGCAATGATCGCGGGTACTGAATATTGGACGAGCAATCGACTGATTGATTTGGACCCGAGTGACATCGGGCTATCCGCATTTGCCATAAAATTTGTTTTATCTTACAAAATTAACATCTGTTAGCCAATTTTGATGTGTTATAATTGTTATTTTTGTTGTTGAATTAAATATTTTTAAAACATGACTACTGTAGGAGCATTATTTGACCTTGACGGAGTTCTGATTGACAGTGAACGTCTTTATACTTGTTTTTATCGCCAACTTGGAATTGATTATCATATTCCCGACGATAATTTCGCAATGAACATCAAGGGGAGTACGATAGAGAAGATATTGTCAACTTATTTTCCCTCGCCTGAGGATTCAGCTGATGTATTGGCTCGTATAAATAAATTTGAGGCTGAGATGGATTATCCGCTATGTGAGGGGGTGATTGATTTCCTTGTGGAGTTGCGCGAGCGAGGCGTAAAAACGGCTATCGTGACGAGCAGCAGCAATGATAAGATGAATAAATTGTGGCGATTGCACCCTGAATTGAGGGAATATTTTGATGCGATTGTGACAGGGTCGGATGTGCAGCGGTCTAAACCTGACCCGCAGGGATATCAAATGGCGGCGGAAAGAGTGGGATGCGCTTCGGAGAATTGTTATGTGTTTGAGGATTCTGAAGCGGGGCTTGAAGCCGGAATGGCTGCCGGTTCGGTAGTTGTGGGTCTTGCCACTACATTGCCGGCGGAAAGAATAAAAGATAAAGCCCACATTGTGATTGACACATTTGCAGGCTTTAGTGTAGACGATATGCTGGCTGCCGGGGCGAATGCTCGGCTTTAGCAAGCTTTGAAACTCATGTCCAGTCCTTTGACAGAGTGGGTCAAGGCTCCTACCGAAATAAAATCTACTCCGGCTTCGGCATAGTCTCTCAGGGTGTCGATGGTGATTCCTCCCGACGATTCGATTTCGGCGCGTCCATTGATTAGTTTGACGGCTTCGCGAGTGCGTTCAGGAGTGAAATTGTCGAGCATTATCCTGTCGACGTTGCATTCAAGAGCTTGATTGATTTCGTCGGTGTTACGGACTTCAACTTCTATCTTGAGGTCTTTCCCGTTCTCTTGAAGATATTTGCGGGCGGCGGAAACCGCTTGTGGTATGCCGCCTGCGAAGTCTACATGATTGTCTTTTATAAGAATCATGTCAAAGAGTCCGATGCGGTGGTTCATCCCCCCGCCTATTTTGACGGCGTCTTTTTCAAGAAGTCTCATGCCAGGAGTGGTTTTGCGGGTGTCGAGCACTTTGGTTTTCAATCCTTTAAGCTTGTCCTGATATCTTGCGGTGGTTGTCGCAATGCCGCTCATGCGCTGCATTATGTTGAGCATGGTGCGCTCGGTTTGAAGAAGTGATCTCACTTTGCCTTCCACGACAAAGGCGACGTCGCCGGGTTTAACGTGCTCGCCGTCGTTGATGAAGACGGTCATTTTTAGTGACGGATCGAATTTTTCAAATACTTTGCGGGCGATATCCACGCCGGCAAGGATTCCTTCTTCCTTTATGATTAGCTGCTGTTTCCCTGTCTCGTTTTCCGGGATAGTGCTTAATGTGGTGTGGTCGCCATCGCCCACATCTTCGGCAAATGATAGATCGATAAGTTCATCAATCAGTTGTTCTCTTGTTTTCATAATTCCGACAAGTGTTAAATTTGTGCAAAAGTAGCTATTTTCACGCTATTTCCAAAATAGTAATTGACGACAGAAAAAGAATGCCTATCTTTGTGCAAACGGAAAAAGGAATGAAAATAGAATTGATGGTTATCGGCAAGACTGTTTCCCGATATCTTCAGGAGGGGATTGACAATTATGTGAAGCGCACATCTCATTATGTGCCGTTTTCAATAACATATCTTCCCGATATCAAGAGCACGAAGTCATTGACTGAAGAGAGGCAGAAGGAACTGGAAGGGGAGGTCATGCTGTCGCAAATGCAGCCCGGTGATTACCTCGTGCTGCTTGACGAGCGTGGGAAGGAGTTTACATCGCGGGAGTTTGCGGCTTTCATAGATAAGAAAATGGTCATGGTTCCAAAGCGTCTCATTTTTCTCGTTGGAGGTCCTTACGGATTTTCCAAAGCTGTTTATGCTCGTGCCGATGACAAGATTTCTCTTTCAAAGATGACGTTTTCACATGAAATGGTGAGATTGTTTTTTGTCGAGCAGCTTTACCGAGCTATGACTATCCTTCGCGGAGAGCCTTATCATCATGACTGATGTGGTTTGTTTGTCAGTCGGTCAGTTTCAATGCGTCTTTTTGTTTGCGCGTCAGTTTTGCAGCAACGAGCTGAAATGAGTGAATGATGAGTTCTTCAATGAGTGAATCGGGAACATCTGACCGCAGCCACACTTGATTCCAATATTTTTTGTTGAAGTGGAAGGCGGGCTCTATGCCGCAATAGCGTTCCCGCAGTTCTATGGCTCTTTCCGAATCGCATTTGAGTGATATTAAATCGGGGGTGTCGAGAGGAAGCAACGCAAACATTTTGCCGGCGATTTTCATGACGAGCGACACGTCGTCAAACGGAAATGTCTCTTGGATTTCCGGATGAAGGGAGATGCATATTTCACGGCATTTTTCGATATCCATAAATGTAGTCGGGTGTTAAATGAAAAGCGGAAGGAGAATATGTTGACCTCTCCTTCCGCCTTTTTGTGGAGCAAATTCTTATTCTTTTGAATCTTTCGCTTTTTTAGTCTTTTTAGCCGTTTTCTTTGCAGGTTTAGCTGTTTTCTCTTCCGATTCTTTGTCAGCCAATGCCTTGCGGGTAACATGCTCTTCATTGAAGTGCTCAAGATTGTTTCTCATAGAAACCACCTCTTTATTGAGTGCTTCAATCTCGGTTGCCTGNTTTCGNATGGTNGTGAGCAANGAGTTCAACTCNTCNTTTTCAATGGAGAGGGGATACTGCTCTTCTACGCGAACAATGAAATCGGCGAGCACNTTCATGTAGTTGGTGAAAGCCTGGAAGGGAGTTTCATAGGGACTGAACATGGCGTGAACTGCTCCGTCGTTCATGTGCTTTGTCGACATGTAGAAGAANTGGTCGCTTGCCTGGAGATAGGTCCAGTCTTGTTTCAAACGGCGGTCGGTACATAGACGCACGCGTTCAGCCACAGAATATAGCTTGTTGAAGGCTTCGTTCTGGAGTTTGTTTCCAAGCCATGCGCTTGTGTCGCGCGCTTCGTCAGCCCAGGAAATGGGGTGAAGCACGCTTAGCGTGTCAACCGCTTTGCATTTTGAAACAACTTCCGACGGGGTCCAGAAATCGATTCCTTTTTGCTCGGCAAAACGAGGAAGAGCTTCGAGGAACTGGAAAATGCCNCTTTCACGAGGCTGGATTTCGCCAAAGGTCTCAAGGCTCATGAACAGATTGATCACTTGCTCTTCAGCCGGTGTGTTTGCAATCCAGTCGATATACTTGTCGGCAGTTAATGGATAAGCGTCCCATTCGTGATTGCTGAAGCGGAATGAAATGTCATCGCTCAGTTTATCATTTTTGAGAAGCAGTTTGAGCTTGGGGCATGTAGCCGCCGAGTAGACATAGTTGGGCGATTTCCATCCGAGGATATGTTTTGCTCCCTCAGTAAGACATCCTTTATAACCGAGATCATAAATCATCGGCGCCATTTCATCGCAATATATCAACTCGGTGTTGCGGAGCACTTTGGGGTGCTGTCCAAACAGTTCGAAAATCTTATCGTCATGACTCTTGACCTGCTGAGCGAATTCCTCGGGNTCGATGAGAGATGAAAGGGAATGNGCGTAAGTTTCGGCAAGGAATTCGACATTGCCNGTGTCGGCAAGCTTTTTGAGCAAATCGATGAATTCAGGAACATACTGTTCAAATTGTTCCAATGCCGTGCCGGAAATTGACAGCGCGCAGCGGAATTTGCCTTTGGATGATTCAATCATTCTCAGNAATGCTTCNGCGGCGGGGATATAGCTCTTGTGAGCGATGCGGGTCACGATATCGTCATTGGCGAAATCGTCATAGTAATAATGGTCGTTACCTATGTCAAAGAAACGATATCTTTTTAGCCTGAACGGCTGATGAATCTGAAAGTAAAAACAAATAGCTTTCATAAGCTTAAGGGTTTTGAGGTATGTAATTTATTTTCGGTTAATTGCGGTGNANAACTTTATTGTAGATATCAATAACCTTGCGTCCAGCCTTGTCCCAAGTGATTTGGTTCACTTCNGCCAGTCCGTCTTCGCGGAGCTGATTGTACATGGCGGGATAGGTGACGATTGAATAGATAGCGTCAGCCATGGCGTCGATGTCCCAATAATCGGTTTTGATGACGTTGGTTAGAATCTCGGCGCATCCGCTCTGCTTTGATATTATTGAGGGAACTCCCATCTGCATTGCTTCCAATGGCGAAATTCCGAAAGGTTCTGACACCGACGGCATGATGTAGACATCACTTGCTTTCAGCATTTCATAAACCTGTTTTCCTTTTTGGAANCCCGGGAAGTGGAAGCGGTCGGCGATGCCTCTCTCTGCGGCNAGGGTTATCATTTTCTCCATCATGTCTCCGCTGCCCGCCATTACAAATCTCACGTTGTGATTGTTTTTTAGCACGCGTGCAGCCGCCTCAACAAAATACTCCGGTCCTTTTTGCATGGTGATACGGCCGAGGAAAGTGACCACTTTCTCTTTTGCTCGCGGAGGATTCACGTTGAGCAGCTCTTCGCTGAGAGGTGTCACGGCGTTGTGTACCGTGGTGACTTTATTCGGNTCGATGCCATATTTCTCAATAACCGTGTTGCGGGTGAGATTGCTGACGGTGATGATGTGGTCGGCATGAAGCATGCCGTCGCGTTCGATGTTGTAGACGGTTGGGTTCACATTGCCTCGTGAGCGGTCGAAATCAGTAGCATGAACGTGAATCACGAGCGGCTTTCCTGTAACCTGTTTTGCGTGTATGCCGGCTGGATAAGTGAGCCAGTCATGTGAATGGATGACGTCAAATTCTTCTGTTCTCGCAATTACTCCGGCNCATATCGAATAGTTGTTTATCTCCTCAAGAAGGTTGTCGGGGTAGCGGCCCGAGAATTCGATNCATCCGAGGTCATTGAGGCGCATATAATTGAAGTCGGCATAAATGTGGTCGCGAAGACGGAAGTATTCATCGGGATTCATCACATTTCCAATGCGGCTTTCAACATATTCGCGGCTCACATCGCGCCATGCGACGGGAGTCTGCGATGTGCCTATGATTTTAGCGAAACTTTTATCCTCATCTCCGTGAGGTTTCGGTATTACGAAAGTTATGTCCATGTCGCCACATTCCCACATGCCTTTTGTGAGACCGTAGCTGGCAGTTCCGAGACCGCCTAAGATATGGGGTGGAAATTCCCACCCAAACATTAATGCTTTCATGGCAGGCTGTTATGCATTTAGTTTTTTGAGATTTCTTAAGGTGCGAAGCACTTCTGCCACACANGTAGCATGGGAAATGGCNCCTCTGCCTGTGAATGGTGGATTTCCGTCATAAAGCTGGGAGATCGANCCGATGCAGCCGTTGCTCATTTCGTCTTCAAATCCGATAAGCATGCGGTCGATGTAGCTGATACCGCTCATGCCGAATACCTTTATATATGCGTCGGCATACATTCCGATGAGCCACGGACGCGCGGTNCCGTTGTGATATGCTTTGATGCGGTCCTCGGGACTTCCCACATAGAATGGATGATAGCCATAGCTCTTCGGCGACAGTGTGCGCAGTCCTTTCGGGGTGAGCAGTTCGCGTGTCACCACATCAAGCACNCCCTTGCGTTGACGNCGGTCAAGTGGCGAATAATCCAGTCCGATGGCTATTGCCATGTTGGGGCGGACGGCAAGTTCGGAATATGTGCCGTTGACGTAGTCATGGAGATAACCGTAGTCATTGAGGAATGTGCTCACGAATGACGGTTTTGCTTGCTCGGCTATAGTGAGCCAGTTTTCACGGCGATGGCTGTAAGCGTCTACTCCGTCGGCGAGATTGGCTGCGAACATCAGGGCGTTATACCACAATGCATTGAATTCAACCAAATATCCAGAACGCGGAATCAATGGCCAGCCATTGATGGTGGCGTTCATCCATGAGACGGGAGTGTTTGTTCCTGTTGTGCCAACAAGTCCGTTGGTATCCACCTGGAGATTGGGATGTCCGCCGGCTATAATCCAGTCAAGAGTGTCGGCGAGGAAGGGGAGATACTTTTCGCGAGCGTCATCCATGCCGGCTGATTTGCCATATTGCTGAATGCTCCACGCAGCCCACAGAGGCACGTCGGGCAAATCGATGGCTTTTATTCGGCTGTCAAGCATCTCGTTGTCCATATAATTTCGATAGGCCTTTGAAGCGGTAGCCATGATATTGTGGAAATCCTCGTCATGACCTATGGCAAGTGTTGTTCCGGGCAGCGCGATGAAAATGTCGCGTGCTCTGATTTCACCCCAAGGATAGCCTGAAACTATGTATTCTCCGTCAGGATTTTTTATGTAGAATTGTTTTGCCGCATTTTTCAGGCAGTTATAGAAGCTCGAGCGTTTTGTGCGGCTTGCGACTTCTCGTTCATACATTTTGGCGAGAGAGCGCGGTGAGGTCTCTGAAATTCCGGCTGAGAATATGATGGATTCGCCTTTCTTGATTGGAATTTCGAAATATCCCGGTACCCATAGGTCTTCAGTATATGGGAGTCCGCGCTCAAGGTCTTTTACGTATTCTATTCCGTTATACCAATTGGGATTTGATACCCATGTAGGCTTACGGTTGAATTGCATGAACAGGGTGGGGAATCCTGGATAGAGACAGAATCCCATGCCGTTATTTATTTCCGTGCCCTCTTGATTCAGACGGTCGTTTTGAACCACCAGTTGATTAGCTTCTCTGAACGCAAGGAACGGACGGAATTGCAGTGTTGTGGGTGAATGGGCGTCGACAAGAGTGTAGCGGATGAGGATGCGGTTTTCTTCCGAGCTGAACACCATTTCTTTTGTCAGGATGACGCCTCCGACTCTATAAGTGGTTCGAGGCACACTTTCGCAATCATATTCACGAATGTACTTATGTCCGTTAGGGCTATATATACCCCCTGAGTAACGGTGTAGTCCAAGATTNAATGGCGCTCCGTGCTGAATCACGGTTTCATCAAGAGATGACAGCATGACAAATGATTTGTTGTCCATCTCNGGAATTGGAATAACCAGCAATCCGTGTTGCTTACGGGTGTTGCAGCCCACAATTGATGAGCAGTGGTATGCGCCGGCTTGGTTTGTTCGGAGCATTTCCTTTGATAGGGATTGCTCCAAGTTAATCATGAGATTTTTATCAAATTTAAGATANCTCATTGGATAATATATTGTTGTATTTTAATGTTTAGGTTGATCGTATTTTCACATTGGTATTGTACTCACAATTTTACTGATATTTTTTGAATTTAGCAAAAAAATATTAAATAATTTGCTGTCAATTCATTTTTTGGAGTAAAATAGCCTTGAAAATGCGCAACTTATGTCTTTTAACATATTTTCCATCGGGGTTATGATCGGTCGGAATTCCGATTGCTTCGTGGGGGTGAAGATGTTAAGAGACTGGGCATGGCACTTGATTTCCATTGTGTCGGCGATCGTTACAGGCTCTCCGTCAATGTGGGCTGGTCCTTCTTCTTTCCGGTATATTACAGCGGCGGGAGCGCGGAATGTGTGGATCATCGTGTTGCTGTTAATGTATCCTGTGAAAAGATCAACGCCGACAAGGGCGGTGTCGAGAGGAGTTCCGGCATGTACAATGGTTATGTCAAGGAGTCCGTCGGTTATGCTTGCGTCAGGAGCGATATAGGCGTTATTGCCATATTGTGATGCATTGCAGCATGCTATCAGNAACGCTTTTTCTGTTAATACATGTCCATTGGCGCTGACTGCGTANACCTGNGGATGNAANTTGGTATATTCGGAAATGGCGCTTTTGATATAAGCGAATTTGCCGCGGCGNTGCTGCCGTGCGAAACTGTCGCTTACCGCAGCGTCGAAACCGACNCCGAAAGTGCAGAAAAACGGGCGGTTGTTGACGCTTCCGTAGTCGCTTTTCACTATATTGCCTTCGGTTATTATTTTTAGAGCTTTTACAGGGTCGATGGGAATCTCAAGATGTCTTGCAAGCCCGTTGCCTGAACCGCAGGGGATGATTCCCAAGGCGGTGTCGGTGTGGCACAGCGCCGCGGCGGTTTCATTGACGGTCCCGTCNCCGCCTGCTGCAAGAACGCCGTAAAATTTCTCATCGACTGCTTTACGGGCAAGTCTTGTGGCGTCGCCTGCCGCGCAGGTGTAGGCTGTTGTTATGTTATATCCAAATGGTTCAAGACGTTCTTTCACAAGGCTTTCGATACGACCTTTGTCACCTACGCCCGAGATGGGGTTTATAATTAGAAGAAGTTGACGTTTTGTGTTCATCGGACTATGAGATATACGAGATTGTTACAAAGTTACATTATATGCGGCAATAAAACAAATGCCCCGCGCAATCAATGTTTGCGCGGGGCATATTTTGGAAACTTTATTTGTCAACAGTCTATTCGAGTTCTGTCGGGATTGCCACGATTTTCATGTCGTGGGCACGGATGAAGTCGACGATGTTGGAGCGTATGTCGCTCGGCGCGACATCGGCTTCAATGCGCTGGAGAGCATTGAACACTGATGTGCCTGACTGATAGAGATGGCGGTAGCTTTTAGCCACNTCGTCGATCTGCTCGGTAGTGAATCCGTGCTTATTCATAATGATGGCGTTTATGCCATAATATGATGCGGGATTATGCGCGATTACGACATAAGGGGGCACGTTGCCGAGGATGCGGCAACCGCCTTTGATGAGAGTCCAGTCACCAATCTCGCTGCGTTCGTGAAGCATGGCTCCTGANGACATGATNGAGCATTTNCCCACCTTGCAGTCTCCGGCAATCTTAACTCCGTTGCCGAGNACTGCNCGTCCTTCAATGATGCTGTCGTGCCCTATGTGGGTTTCTGCAGCGATGAAACAGTCGTCGCCGATGAAAGTGCCACCTGTGGAGTGGATGCCTCGGTTGATGATGACGTATTCACGTATTATATTATTGTCGCCGATGTTGCAATAACTTTTTTCTCCTTTCCAACGAAAATCTTGAGGATCGGCGCCGATAATGGCTCCTTGGTACACCTTGTTGTGTTTCCCCATGCGAGTACCTCGTATAATACTTGCGTAAGGCATAATCTCACAATCATCTCCGATTTCCACATCGGCGTCGATGTAGGCGAAGGGATGAATTGTGACATTTTTCCCGATTTTAGCGGAAGGGTCTACATGTGATAGCGGACTAATCATGATTTTACAGGTATTAAATTTGATTCGTTAACGTCCACCTCCCAATGCTTGATAGAGATTGATTGCCGCNCGAGCTTTTGCATTTTCGCATGCNGCCTGTGAAATCTGTGCGGCAAGCAGGCTCTGCTGAGCTGTCAATACTTCAAGATATGTCGATGAACCGTCTAAAGTTAATAATTCTTCGGTATATTCTACTGCTTTTTCAAGTTTTTCCACCTGAAGCACGAGAAGCTCGGCTTTTTCGCTGTTTTTAGAGTAAAGAACCAGTGCGTTGCTCACTTCCGAACTTGCGCTCATGAGAGTGTGTTCGAAATTGTTCATTGCCTGTTTCTGCTGAGCTTTTGCAGCCTCAAGATTTGAAATCAGCTGTCCGCGAGCAAANAGGGGAGCNGATAGCGAGCCGGCAAGCTGGATGAACCATTTCCCGGGATTGACAATCATTGAACCGAGAAGATTGGTGAATCCTCCGTTGGAGGTGAGGGTCAGTCCGGGATAGAACGCTGCGCGCGACTGGTTGGTCGCATAGTAGGCAAGCGCNAGCGACTGTTCNGCAGCNCGTACATCAGGACGNGACGCAAGTTCTCTCATCGGGATGCCTTCTCTGATNATNGANGGAGCTNNNAANGTAGCGCCGACAGGAACATCCCAAGTTTTAGGCTCGGTGTTGAGCAGCAGCGACAGAGTGTTCTGCGCTTCATGGAGCGACACTTCAAGATCAGTGATTGAACTGAGGATGCTGTAATAGTTGGCTTCNCTTTGAACTACGGCTGTTTCTCTTACACGTCCTGCCAATTTCAGATTTTTCATCACCTGAACGCTTTCGCTCCAGTATTCAGCTGTCTGGCGGCTTATNTGNAGNTGCTTTTCAAGCATGGCTATGGCATAGTAACAGTTGGCAGTNCCGGCAATGAGCTGTGAGCGCACAGCTTGGCAATAAGCTTCGCTCTGTAGAAGCGCTGCCTTTGCGCTGCGGTTGGAGTTAAGAAGTTTTCCAAAAAGGTCTACTTCCCAGCTTACAGCTATGGGGAGCTGGTAGGTCCAGTTGATTGTCGAATGGTCGTAGGAAGCTCCGGCTCCGTTAGGGTTGAACGCTATTGCCGGAAGATAAGACANNCGNGCNCCTTTCAGACGGGCNTGNGCTATGTCNATGTTCAGTTTTGCATTTTGCAAATCGACATTATTGTCAAGCGCCATTTGAATCAGCTGGGCTAATGCCGGATCAGTGAACACGTCCTGCCATTTCANATTTCCGAATGCTTCAGGATTTGATTCGCTGTCAAGAGCCTCAACATATTGAGATGTTGCTTCACTGTCAGTGGGCATGTTGAATTTCTTGTAAATGTGGCAGCTCGAAAGAGCTCCCACACTTACAAGGATTAATGCCATACGAGATATTTTGTTGAACATATCGTTTCTTGAGTTAGATTATTAACGAGAATATTGTTCGATTTCCGATTGCAGACCGGTGTTGTCGGTGTCCTCCCATTTGAGCGGAGATATTTTCTCCTGAATCAACTGGAACGCAACGAATAGGGCGGGAACGATGAGAACCTGTAGAATCATACCGATNAACATACCGCCGATAGCGCCGGTGCCGAGCGCGCGGTTACCGTTGGCTCCTACTCCATGGGCGAACATCATCGGNAGAAGTCCGATCACAAGCGCGAGTGAGGTCATGAGGATTGGGCGCAGACGTGCNGAGGCTCCTTGGATGGCGGCATTGACAACCGACATGCCCATGCGGCGGCGTTCGAGCGCGAACTCAACGATAAGGATGGCGTTCTTCGCAAGAAGACCGATAAGCATGATGAGCGCGATCTGNAGNTAGATNTTGTTNGANATGCCTTCGATGTCAGCGAAAATGAATGAACCCATAAGTCCGAACGGAATTGAAAGAATAACCGCCCATGGAAGAATGTAGCTTTCATACTGAGCTGAGAGAAGAAGGTAGACGAAGAGTAGGCAAAGACCGAAAATCATTGCAGTCGTGTTGCCCGATGTGTTTGCTTCCTCACGGGTCATACCNGAATATTCGTAACCGTATCCNTGGGGCAGTGTCTGCGCTGCGACACGCTCAACNGCGGCAAGGCAGTCTCCTGAAGTATAACCCGGAGCCGGCTGNCCTGTTACNGAAATNGAGGTGAACATGTTGAAGCGGTTCAACAAGTCGGGGCCGTAAACTTTCGTCAGAGTGACAAAGTTGGATAGCGAAGCCATTTCATTGCCGTTTCTAATCTTGATTGCTCCGAGAGTTTCGGGAGAAACGCGTGATTCAGGCGAAGCCTGCATCATTACGCGGTAAATCTTACCGAAACGGTTGAAGTTGCTGACATACATACCTCCATAATATCCTTGAAGGGTAGAAAGGATGGTAGAGGGACTGATTCCTGCCTGTTTTGCTTTGGCAGCGTCAATGTCAATCATGTATTGAGGGAATGACGGATTGAATGTNGAGTAGGCCATCTGCACTTCGGGTTGAGCCATCAGCTGTCCGAGGAAGTTTTGCACGATGCCGTAGAACTTGTCGATTGAACCACCTGTTTTGTCCTGCATCTTGAGGTCAAAACCGTTGGTCAGTGAATAACCGGTAATCATAGGCGGCGCGAANGCAACAAGACGACCGTCTTTTATCATGGAAGTCATTCCGTAGATTTTGGCAAGAATGGCTTCATTGGTTCTTGATTCATCGCGTTCCGACCAGTCATCGAGTTTCACGATAATTGTACCATAGGTGTTTCCTTGTCCGGCAAGGAAGCTATATCCCATAATCTTCTGGGTGTACTTCACTCCGGGTATTTTCAGGATATTCTCGTCGATTTCGTCAAGCACTGCCGATGTGCGCTCCTGGGATGTTCCGGGAGGCATGTCAAGCATTGTGAACAAGTATCCGGTGTCTTCATTAGGCACAAGGGTGGTGGGGGTTATCGACATAAGCCATACAAGAACAGCAACTGCAACTGCGATACTTCCAAATGCGGTTATCTTATGGTGGATAAAGAATGATGTGGCTTTGTCGTAAACTTTAAGCAGTCGGCCGTAGCCCAAATCAAAACCTGCTTTAAAGCGGTCACTGAATATACCCATGATGGCAATAATCGCGCAGATTGAAGCTACCACAAGTTTCCAGATTACTTCNAACTGATACCATCCAAGCACCATGAAAGTGATGGTCGCTGCGAGGAAAGCGAATGTTATCAGCGGAGGAAGGTTGAGCTTCCAAGCTGAAGCATAGCGCTTCTTCATCGTTTTTGCGGCTTCAGAATAGGCTGTGCCCATGCGTTCCTTAAGCGATGAGTCATCGTCATGAGCCTTCAGGAACACGGCGCAGAGGGCGGGCGAGAGGGTCAGCGCGTTCAATGCCGACAAACCGATTGCTATCGCCATTGTGAGACCGAACTGCTGATAGAACACTCCGGAAGTGCCGGGCATGAATGACACGGGGATGAACACAAGCATCATGACTAGGGTGATCGAGATGATCGCGCCGCCTATTTCAGTCATTGCGTCGATTGACGCCTTGCGGGCACTCTTGTAGCCCACGTCGAGCTTGGCATGAACGGCTTCGACGACCACAATCGCGTCATCGACCACAATCGCGATCGCAAGCACAAGCGCTGAAAGAGTGATGAGGTTGATTGAGAATCCGATGAGATACATTAAGAAGAATGTACCGATAAGCGCTACCGGAATTGCGATTGCAGGAATGATAGTGGAACGGAAATCCTGAAGGAACACATAGGTCACGAAGAACACAAGGATGAAGGCTTCGATGAGGGTTTTGATAACCTCGTGGATTGAAGCCTCAAGGAAGTCGTTGTTGTTCATGGGGATTGCGAAGTGCAGTCCGGTAGGGAGGTCTTGGGAGAGAAGCTCCACTTCTTTTTCACAGTCTTTGATAATCTGAGTGGCGTTTGAACCTGCGGTCTGGAATATCATTGCTGAAGTAGCGGGATATCCGTTGAGTCCATTGCTGAATCCATAGGTCACTTTTCCAAGTTCTACCTCAGCCACGTCTTTCAGTCTCAACACTTGTCCGTCGGGAGTCGCGCTGATAACTATGTNTTCAAATTCCTCGGGAGAGGTCAANCGTCCTTTATACTTGATGGTATATTGGAATGACTGGTCGCCCTGCTCTCCGAATGATCCAGGGGCGGCTTCTACGTTTTGTTCGCGCAAAGCGGCTGATACGTCAGAAGGCATCAGCTTATATTGAGCCATTACTTCGGGCTTCAGCCATACACGCATTGAATAGTCGGCGCCAAACGACATTACGTCACCCACGCCATTAACACGCTGCAACTGCGGNATGACGTTGATTTTCATGTAGTTGTCGATGAATGTCTGGTCATATTCGCCATTGTCGCAATATAATGCGACGCCCATGAGCATTGATGTCTGGCGTTTTTGAGTCAGCACACCCACCTGTGTCACCTCAGAGGGAAGAAGGTTGGTGGCTTTAGCGACGCGGTTCTGAACGTCTACCGCCGCCATGTCGGCGTTGAATCCTTGCTTGAAGTAAACGGTGATGTCGGCAGAACCGGTGTTGGTCGCGGTCGACTCCATGTGGGTCATGCCTTCGGCTCCGTTTATTGATTCTTCAAGGGGCGCTATGACTGAATTTAACACCGCCTGNGCATTCGCACCGGTNTAAGTGGTNGACACACGGATTGTAGGAGGTGCCAAATCCGGATACTGGGTGATAGGAAGAGATGTTAGTCCAATCAAACCCAGCAGCACGATGAAGATTGATATAACCGTCGATAGCACCGGACGGTTAATAAAAGTATCTAATTTCATGTCAGCTTGATTGTCTTGAAATGTAGTATTNGTTTGAATAAGCTGTATCGATTATTTGCTCTCAGCCTGAGCTTCTGCCTGGGGTTGTGCGTTAGCTTGNTCCGCATCAACCGGTTTTACGGTAATTCCATCTCTTACTACGGTTCCGATACCCTCGATAGCTATACGCTGTCCAGGTTCAAGTCCTGAAGTGACGATGAAGTTTTTGCCGTCGCTGATGGGTGACACCTGGATAGGAGTGGCAACAACTTTGTTGCTGTCGTTCACCACATAGGCGAAGCGGATGTTCTGAATTTCGCTTGTGGCGCCCTGGGGAATGATGATCACATCCTTGAAATCGTTAGGAATGAGCACTTGTCCGGTTGATCCGCTGCGAAGCATTCCGCTTTTGTTGTCGAAAAGCGCGCGAACTGTAGCGGCGCCTGTGGTNTTGTTGATCACTCCCGACACAGTNGCTACTTTTCCTTTGACGGGATAAATCTCGCCGGTTGCAAGGCGCAAGGAAACTTCGGGAATCTCGTTGACTGACGCGTTAAGGTTTTTTGTTCCGTTTTGAGTGAGGTTGAGAATGTCTTTCTCATTAAGCGAGAAATAGGCGTATACCTCAGAGTTGTCACTGACTGTTGTCAGCGGCTGTGCTGAAGATGGTGACGCCAACGAACCTTCACGATTGGGAATNGTGCCGATCACGCCATCGCTCGGAGCGGTGACAACCGTATAGGCGAGGTTCTTGCGGGCGTTCACAAGGTTGGCTTTTGCTTGGGCGAGCTGAGCTTGAGCGGAGGCAAGAGCATTTGCNGCAAGTTGCCACTCGGTGTCACTGATAATATTCTTCTCAAGAAGCTGACGCTTGTTCTTTTCTGTCAGTGCTGCATTTGAAACGGCTGTTTCTGCNACTTTTACCGATGCTTGAGCTGATTCGACAGCTGCCTGATATTGAACCTGGTCAAGAGTGAACAGGACCTGACCTTTTTTCACTTGTTGACCTTCGTCTACGTGTACTTTGGTGATGAATCCTGTTACCTGCGGACGGATGTCAATGTCAGTGCGTCCCTTGATCGTTGCGGGAAACGAACTTTCCAATTCAGACGCTCCGTAGCTAACATTCATTGTTTTAATTTCAGGAGCTGCTTGCTGCATCATTTGTCCTTGTCCACCTCCACATGAGGCAACGAACATTGCGCAAGCCGATGCCAGTATAATTCCGGCAGACTTCGTTACGTTCAATTCCATAAAAAAAAATATTATAAATGTTCTTAGTTCTTTAATTTCGGTTTCAATCTACTTTTTCAAGGTGCAAAGTTACGGACGGTAAACGGTATGGAATATGATAAATGTCACATTTCTTTGCCCATTTAAGCTTTTTTAAGTGTTGTGTAGCTTTATTTGTGTCCATTTTTATGAACTAATTCGGAAGAAAAACCGTTATAGGCAGAAACAACTTTTTATTTAGAGAACTTGATTTAATAANAGTATTATGATTAGTGGTAAAATTCAAGACGCAATAAATGCGCAGATTAATGCTGAGTTTTGGTCGGCTTATCTTTATTTGTCAATGGCAATGCACTTTGAAGCCGAGGGCAATTCAGGTATTGCAAACTGGTTCCGTATTCAGTTTAAAGAAGAACAGGCTCATGCCGAGATTTTTATCAATTATCTGAATTCCCGCGGCGGTCGAGTAGAGCTGCAGCCCATTGCCGCTGTTGAAACTGCCTGGGAGTCGCCGTTGGCTGCTTTTGCGGCTACACTCGCTCATGAAGAAAAGGTGACAGCGATGATCAACAATCTCTATGCGCTTGCTGAATCAGAGCATGACTACGCTACTCGCGGAAAACTTGACTGGTTTGTATCGGAGCAGGTTGAAGAGGAAGAAACCGCNCGCAATATGATTGACCGTCTTAANTTGNTCGGNAACGACGGNTTGGCNNTNTANACTCTTGATCGTGAACTTGCGACCCGCGTGTATAATGTTCCCGCTCCGCTGGCTCAGCAGGCTGATTAAGCGATATATTNCCTTATGTATATTAAAAGAGCGACAGGCTGTTAAGCTTGTCGCTCTTTTAATATTTTCCTGANCGGATGCGATAGAGAGTCTCTTTCGTTAAACCGAGGAATGAGGATATCTGGGTGACGGTAGCGCATTCGAGCAGTCTTGGATAGCGGGCTATCACCCAGTCATAGCGTTCCTTGGCGTTCATGCTTTGAAACACGTAGAGCCTTTCTTCAAGATAGGTGAGATATTGCTGGAGGGCGGTGTGGAAAAACAGCANCGCCTCTGGCGATTTTTCGGTGGTTATGTTGTCAAGTGTTTCCTTTAGCTTAGAGTGAGGAATGTAGATTATTTCAGTGTCTTCAAGGAATGTGACGGTTATTGTCATTGGAGCATTTGCAGAAATTAGCTTGGCGATGAGATACTCGTCGTCAAAAGCGAATGCGATAGTGTGTTCCTTGCCGTCTTTTGTGTAGAAGGCGCGGGCGGCTCCTTTCTTTATATAATATGATTCTATCAGTTGATTGCTGCGTTCGATAAAGCTTCCTTTNGGCATCTGNTTTTCGACGATGAGTGTGTTCACCTGCTCTATTTGCGCCGGTGAAAGTTTGAAGATTTTTTTCAGATGCTCTATGGGATGTGCCATCGTGTTTTTATTATATGAATTGTTTGATCAGGGACGTGAACTTATACCAGTATTTTATGCTTTTTTTCTCGCCGACCCCATTTATGGAATTGAACGCCATTAAATTGGTGGGGCGATGCTTTACCATCTCAAGTAATGTTTTATCGGAAAATACGAGGTAGGGAGGAATTTTTTCTGCACGGGCTATTTCTGCTCGCAGGTTTTTCAGGGCTGAAAACAAAAGTTCGGCGGGATTGGCTTGTTTTGCAGGTATGGCTTTTTTTGAGGGTTTAGCTACTTTTGTTGCACGTTGATTGTATTTGGCGAGTTCCACTTGTATTTCACCGCGAACCACTTTTTTGCCATAATTNGTGACTTTTAAGTGGTTGTGATTGGCATAGTCGATATCTACAATTCCTAATTGCAGAAGTTGAGANATGTAGAAATTCCATTCTGAGAAAGACAGATTCCTGCCAACTCCATAAGTCTTTATTTTGTCAAATCCGCGTTCAAAGATTTCAGATCGGGATGAGCCNCGGAGTATGTCGATCAGCATTGTCACTCCGGCATTCTCGCTGATTCGAATCATAGCGCTGAGAGCCATCTGNGCNATTTGGGTGCCGTCGATGCGTTCGGGCGGATTCAGGCAAACGTCACAGTTTTTGCAGTCGTGGTCCAATGTTTCGTTGAAATAACTCAACAACACTCGTCGACGGCACACGTTGCTTTCGCAAAACTCTTTCATTCGCGAGAGTTTTGCATTGTCAACGCCCGGATTGCCTGATTCGTCAATGAATTTTTGAATTGCGGNTACATCGGCAAATGAATAGAACATGAGGGCTTCNGCCGGAGAGCCGTCTCTACCGGCACGGCCTATTTCCTGATAATAGCTTTCGATGTTTTTGGGCATATTGTTATGAATNACCCATCGGACATTGCTCTTGTCGATGCCCATGCCGAATGCTACCGTGGCNCAAACGATTTTGATTTCGCCTGAAATAAATAAATTCTGCGCTCGATCTCGCTCGTCGGCCGATAGACCGGCATGATAAACCGCGCTGTCGTATCCTCTTAGCTTGAGTTCTGCGTTCATAGACTCGGCGTTTTTGCGACTCAGACAGTAGATTATGCCGCTGTCATCAGGATACTTGTCAATCATCCTCTCGATAATTGCCATTTTATCCTTTTTGCCTGGATTTGGCATCACGGAGATAGAGATATTTGGTCGGTCGAAGGAAGATATGTAGGTGAACGGATTCTTTAGCTGTAGTTTGTCTACGATATCTTTGCGTGTCAGTTTGTCGGCTGTTGCTGTTAATGCGATTATCGGGAGATTGGGGCAGAGCTTTTTGATATTGCCGAGTTCGGCGTATTCAGGNCGGAAATCATGTCCCCATTGGGAAATGCAATGGGCTTCGTCGATAGCGAAAAAACTTACCCATCGGTTGAAGTCATTGTGTTTCAATTCCAGCATCAGGCGTTCNGGCGACATGTAGAGAAGTTTTATGTGCCCCTTGTAGGCTTCCTCCATTGCCGTGCGGTTTGTCATGTCGTCATTGCCGCTATGGACGGCTGCCGCTGGTATTCCGTTGGCTTCAAGAGCTGTCACTTGGTCTTTCATCAGGGAGATGAGCGGAGAGATGACGACACAGCATCCGTCGGCGACAATCGCCGGCAATTGGAAACATATAGACTTGCCGCCTCCGGTAGGCATCAAGACAAGTGTGTCCTGCCCCGAGGCAATCGCCGATATGATTTCCGCTTGCCCNNNNCGAAATTCATTGTAGCCATAGAATTTGCGTAGAAGTGCCTTGGCTTTTGATAAGAATGAGATGTCGCTCACGCCATCATGATTAGAATGCATTTTCTTCTCCTCGAATTGCATTTATTACTGTGAGAACTATGATTTTGAGGTCAAGGAAGAAATTCCAATGTTCAATATACCACACGTCACATTCAACTCGTTTTTCCATTTGCCACAATTCGTGGGTCTCTCCTCGATAACCGGTGATTTGCGCCCATCCGGTAATTCCCGGCTTGATAAAATGTCTCACCATNTATTTATCAATAAGCTTGGTGTAGTCGGTNGTGTGCTTNATCATGTGAGGACGCGGTCCTACTACTGACATGTCGCCTAACCACACGTTTATGAATTGAGGCAGTTCATCCATGCTTGTATGGCGCAGGAATTTTCCCACGGGAGTTATGCGGGAGTCGTGACGGCTNGCTTGCTTGCTGTCGCTGTTGTCATTGACTCTCATGGTTCTGAACTTATAGCAATAGAACTCTCTCCCGAGATAGCCGGTGCGTTTTTGCTTGAAAAATATTGGACCCGGNGACGAGAGTTTAACCGCAATAATGATGGGAATGAAAATTATGGGCGAGATAATCAGGAATAAAGAAGAGAATATTATGTCAAACGCTCTTTTCAAGAAGCGGTTCAACGGATTGTTCAACGGATTTTTCCTGATCGAGAGAATCTGAACACGTCCTATATTGGATAGNTCTCCGACGCGTGTCACATAGGGACTTAGGAGTGGAACATAATAAAACTGCACCACGGCGTCATCAGCAATTTTCACGACTTTTTGAAATGTTTCGGAATCTTCNCCTGAAGTGGCATAGTAAATCTCATTCACGCTGTTGTCGACAACGAANTTTTCAAGATTGTCCAGATCACCGCGATAAATGTCGTCGGGTATTTTCCCTTGTGATTGGGCGAAAATNCCGAGGACATGATAGCCGTAGCCGGGATCGCTAAGCATCTCTTTATATAGCCGTAGGGCGGTAGTGCCATTCCCGATTATGACTGCCCGGGTATAGTTTTTNCCTTTACGCCTGATGTGTTTTATGCAAAGACGTGTAGTTATCCACCCCACAGGCAGCAGAATGAANAGAAGTCCATAAAACCACAGATAGAACGACATGTTGTGAACCCACGAATTGAGAAAAGTGAGTATTGCGAAAAAGAACAATGCATGTACACATGCCGCTTTAAATGCGTGATTTACGATAATATCAAGGTGGGTGGCTCGTGTTTGATTCAGATTTGAACGCATNTAGGCAACAGGCAGATAGGAGATNTTTACTATCAGCCATGTAACTTTCCATCTGAACCCTACAACATCTTCATCAGACAAACTTGCGATTAGAAAAGCCAAGTTGACCATGAAGAATCCTACGAGAGTTTCTGCCGCATGGAAATATTTGCCGTATTTGCCTTTGCCGTGCAAGATATTGAGATTTTTAGGTAGAGGGACTAAGTGCTCACGAGTAAAATCGTGAGCACTTAGAGATTTTTCGACTCTAATTGAATGTTATCTTATCAATTATTACAGCTTGCTGTCAATCAGTTTTATTTTCTCTTCCAGCTCAACGATGTCGTTTTTGATTCGCTGCATTCTGCGTTCTGTATCCTTCAGAAGCGAATTTCCGCTTTTTGACGTGATGTTGAAGAAGCCGAGATTATTTTCATAGGTCTTTAACTCGCTACGTTTTTGTTCGCATGCGCGGGCAAGACGTTCACGCTCACGATAAAGTTTGTTTTCATCGTTTGCTATTTCGTTGATGTCGTTGGCGAAATTTGCCATGTTGGCTCGGGTTTCTTTAACGTCAAAATGGTCATAAAGNTTGTCGACAATCGCGCGATACGCATTGTAAACCTTGTCTTTGTCCTTGAACGGAACATGACCTACTTGCTGCCATTTGGACATNGCATCTTTAATCAATTTAATCGCCTCTTCTCTCGGCATTTCAAGAGATAATGATTTCAGATTTTCAATTATGGCGTTCTTTTCTTTCAGGTTTTGTTGCTCAGCCTTTCTTGTGCTTGAGGTGGCTTTTTTGCGGCGATCAAAGAAATAGTCGCAGGCTTGCTGGAATCGTTCCCAAACGGCGTCGCTGTGTTTTTTGTCGACAGCGCCTATTGTCTTCCATTCTTTCTGGAGTCCTACAAGTTTATCNGCGGCGGCTTTCCAATCAGTNCTTTCNTTGAGAGCTTCAGCCTTTTCACACAATGCGAGTTTCTTTTCGAGATTTGCGGAATGGTTTTCTCTTATGTTCTTGAAAAACTCGGCTTTAGCCGCGAAGAATTTGTCGCAAGTTTCACGGAAACGGGCGAATAGCGCGTTGTTGACTTTTTTAGAAGCAAAACCGAGTTTCTTCCAGTCTTGTTGGGCTTCAAGAATTTTTTTAGTCATTTCTTCCCAAGCCGCGTAACTTTTCAATGAAGAGAAATCAAAGCCTTCAATACGTTCACATATTTCGGTTTTCNTTTCTTCGTTTTCGCGTTCACGCGCTTTGCGCTGTTCGAAGAAATCCTGATAACGCTTATTGACTGTGGCTGAAGCATCTTTGAATTTTTCCCAGATGCTCTCTCTTATTTCTTTTGCTACAGGACCGGTTTCGCGCCATTTGTCGTGGAGCTCTTGCAGGCGTCGGAACGCTAAAATGACATCGCTTTCCGCTGCGAGTTTTTCCGCCTCGTCNATCAATAACTGTTTTTGCTCCAGATTTTTCTTGAAGTCATAATCGCGGAGGTCTTTATTGATTTTCAATCGGTCATAGAATCGCTCTACGGCATTTGAGTAATTGCGGTAAATGTCGGTAGTTTCGGTGGGCGGAACTTCNCCCGTATTTTTAAATTCTTGTGTGAGTTCTCGGAAGCGAGGGAATGTGCGGTTCACGTTGTCAGTGTCTTCGGCAAGTTTNCCAAGTTCCTCAATTATTTCAAGCTTTTTAGCNAGATTAGCCTGTCGAACAGCTTCCACCTCAGCGATGTATGCAGCTTTTTTCTCTTTAAGCTCCTTCATGAGCGACTGGAATAGTTCCTCGGTCTCATTTGGCATAGGNGCAAATGCGGCTTCTTCATTCCCTTTTTCGAGGAATGCTTGCTTTTCTTCAGCCAGTTCATTTTTCCTGATGGCAAAAAATGCTTGTTTNAGATGAGTTATTTCATCTCGTGATATTTCGCTGCCGTCTTTTGAAGTCAATTCTTTAAGGGCGGCAATTATTTCATCTTTAGTCAGATATCTTTTCATATTTGACTCATTGCTTTGTTTTTCATCGGCATCAATTACGTCAACCGCTGCAATTTCTTCAATTTCTGTGGGAGATTTCTCACCACCGTTCAAGATGTCCCTTTCGGTGTTTTCTTCCTGCAGGGAAAGGTCATGTAGTTCCATAAGGTTAGTATGTTAAATTAGCCGCGCATGGGTATTGTCATGAGCAGGCATCTGTAATCATCCTCCAAATATAGTCAAAATTTTGTAAATTGTGCATATATAGAAATAAAAAATCATCTCAGCCGGTGATTTTTGTGGAAAAATGCATATTACGGCAGAGATGATTTTGGATTGTTATTGGAAGACGTTATTTGAAATTGGCGGCGATAGACGCTGCGATATCTTTCATGTCTTTGTCGTCAAGNGTCAGTTTTTCTTTAAAGAAGTTCATGTCGCTCTCTTTNTTGATGGGAACGAGATGAATGTGAGTGTGGGGCACCTCAAGCCCTATTACCGCCACTCCGATGCGCGTGCAAGGGAGTGATTTTTTCATTGCTGCGGCAACACGCTTGGCAAACATTTGCAACTCGCAATATTCTTCGTCGGAAAGGTCGAAGATATAGTCAACTTCTTTTTTGGGTATTACGAGAGTGTGACCCGGAGCAACAGGATTAATGTCGAGGAAAGCATAGTGCTTGTCATCTTCTGCCACTTTGTAGCTGGGAATTTCGCCTGCCGCTATTTTACTGAATATTGTTGACATTGTTAGAATGATATTTCTACGATTTCAAATTTGGCGATTCCTGCGGGAATCTTAATCTCAACCACTTCTCCGAGCTTGTGACCGAGCAAGCCTTGAGCTATGGGAGTGCTTGATGCGAGTTTCTTCTCTTTGAGNTTTGCTTCGCTATCAGCTACGATGGTGTATTCCATCGTCATGCCATTGGCGATGTTCTTGATTTTGACTTTATTCAAAATCTGCACAACCTCGTTGTTCAGCTTGCTGTCGTCAATGATGCGCGCGTTTGCCACGAGATCCTTGAGCTGTGAAATTTTCATTTCCAGCATTCCCTGAGCCTCCTTAGCGGCATCATATTCGGCGTTTTCCGACAAGTCCCCTTTGTCACGGGCTTCTCCGATGGCGCGTGATATTTCAGNGCGCTTAACTGTTTCAAGATAAGCGATTTCATCCATTTTCTTTTTGTACCCTTCACGAGTCATGTAAGTGATGGCCATGATTATATATTATTTTAGAGTTAGACTAAAAAATTAAAGAATCCCGACCGTCAGGCGAGACCCCTTAGCTTCGAATTTCTTGTTTTAATTACACTACAAAGATAGTGAAATTTTATTGATAAAAAGAATTAGACTGTCTGTTTTTAAACATTTTTATAAAATATGTTTAAGGATTAAATGTATTCCTCTTCCGCCGTGTTTTGTATAGTAATAGGCAAATTTGTATAAGATTCTTTTGTAGCCTGAATGTTCCGACCGGAGGGTCTCGTCAAGCAGTCGGGTTGCCTCAGGGGAGTGTTCTCGGGCGTATAATGCCGCCAATACGACGCGTCGCAGATTTATCCAACCGTTATTCCATCGATTTCGTTTGAAATATCGCTCGCATAGATTCAAAACCTCTTCCCATTGGCGCGGACGGGAAGAGTAGTCAGTGCCGGTGAGGGACACTTTTGTTTCAAACACGTCTACGGTTATTTCATCACCGAGTCTCAGCATTTTAGGATTGCGTTCCAGCAGTCTCATGCCGAGTTCGTAGTCGTCCCATCCGAGAACCGAGTCGTTCCATCCGCCGACAGCCCGTATCAATGACGCGCTGACGGCATATCGCAGCGTCGATAATGTGGCATTGAATGTGTGGCGGAATAGAGCGTTGCGNTCGGCAAATGGTCTGACGNCTGTTCTTCCGTCGGCAGCATGGAACAAGATATCCCATCCGGCTATATCTAATTCCGGATCATCANGAAATGCTTGTGTTGCTCGACGNAGGTGTGACGGGCGCATAGTGTCGTCGGAATCAAAGAACATGACGTAGGGTGTCGTTACGAGACTCAAGCCTTTGTTGCGGGCGGCAGCGGCTGATTGCTTCGTGTTTTCCGTGGTGATGGTGATGTTGAAATCGGTTGCTTGGTGGCGCGATTTCCATTCTTCCATTATTGCCAAGGAGTTGTCGGTGGAATTATTATCGACCAATATAAGAGAAACGGGACGCATGTCTTGATTGTGGATTGAATCAAGAGTNCGCTCTATGATGTCNGCGCGATTATGAACCGGAATGACTATGGTTATAAGATGAGATAATGTTGGCATTTGTTAAGGGATGGAAGTTTATGATATTGCCGATTTGAGTTTTAATGCTATGTCCCGAATGTATTTTATCGTGCTTATTCGGGTGATAAGGCGGCTTTTGAATGGAAGTTTTACGCCATACTCTTTTGCAAGATTAAAACCTGTAAGACATCGGTCCCACTCNCCTGAATTGAANGCGCATGAAATTATGTAGGCGATATCGTGGCGATAATAATTCACCAATTCATGGTCAGGAATATTGTATTTCAATTGAATGTAGCGAGTGAGTTTTATTGCTCCCAAATTGAATTTGAACAGTTTTGAAAAGTTCTCTTCGGAAGAGATTGACGGAACGCCAACCGTGTAATTCAACGTAATGTCGGGAATATATGCGATTTTGCCTGCGACTGAAAGTGATGTGATTATCTGTAGGTCTTCACAGGTGAATTCTTTTCCTCGAAANAGATGTTCGTCCTGGCGGTATATCTTCAGGAANGAATCTCTGCGGTACATTGCCGTGCACAGGTGAACGATTGGAGCATCCTTGCGGCTCAGCACGGGNACCAGCAGAGAGCCTTGCTCCATTATNGGATGATGGTAGGCAGATTGATTTTGCGNCGCGGGAGTTATTTGTCCGCTTACGCCATTGTTATTATTCCATCCGGTGTGAACAAGGGTGATCGANCTGTCGGAATCAAGAATGCGGCATTGCTTGTCAAGCTTGCGGGGNTCAATCCAGTAGTCGTCGCCTGCGCAATCGGCGATATAGTCGCCTGATGCGGCAAGTATGCAGTCGAAGTAATTGTCGAGAAGTCCCTTNTTGGTTTTATTCAATATGAGTTTTATTCTGTCNGGGAATTTGCGGGCGTATTCTTTGCATATATCAGGAGTTCTGTCGGAAGAGCAATCTTCGCCGATGATGATTTCGTAGCTGAAATCGCCTTCCTGCATAAGAATGGAATCAAGAGCGCGGGCAATTGTGCTCTCTTGATTGAAAGTGGCTACGATTATTGATATTTTCGGTCGTTCTATCCCCATTCACTGAAACGGAATTTGTAATAAAACGGCATTAAGGGCGTTTATATTGTACTTAAATTCTACAGATCGATGACTCTCGACGTTTTAATATCGACAATTCATGAGGATGGGATAGAGCGAGTGGCTTTAATGGAGCTCCCGCATGTGGAAGGCGTGCGATACATCGTGGCATGGCAAATGCCGGGAGATGCTGTTGTGCCGGTGTCATTAGCGGANCGTGACGATGTGGCGGTCTTTCCTCATGAATCGGTTGGATTGTCAGTGAATCGAAATNATGCTTTGTCTAAAGCATCGGGCGATATATGTCTTGTCGCTGATGATGATTTGAAGTATACTCCCGATATGCTATTGAGGGTGATTAGTGCGTTTGAAAGACATCGTGAGATAGACTTGGCGCTGTTCAAACTTGATTCCAACGATGGCAAGCGTTATGCTGATTATGAGTATGATTTGGAAAACGCCCCTCGTTTTTTCTATGTGACAGAAGTTGAGATGGCTTTCCGCCGCGAGTCAGTCCAAGGTAAGATTGCGTTTAGCCCTAAATTAGGTCTTGGGTCAGGAGATATACTTGCCGGAGAAGGGGAGATGTTTCTATTCGCTGCGATGAAGCAGGGGTTAAAATGCCGTTTTTTTCCTGAAGTCATTACCAAGCATGACGAGCTCACGACCGGCGCTCGCAAAAATCAGCCGGCAGGAGTGGTTAAGGCTAAAGGCGTGATAATTTATATGAAGCATCGATATTCATGGCTGCCGAGAATAATAATTAACGCCTTGCGCGAACACAAGCATGGAAGATGCCGTGCCGACAAGGCGTTGATTTATTTATGGCAGGGCGTTGATTTTGCCCGGCGCAATTTTAATCCTGACGGGTCAGACCGTTAAATGCGTTTAGCGACTTCGTTGTCGAGTTTCGACAAGTCGATGATGCGGTCGACCAACTCTCCGTTCNCAAAAATGTAGGTTGTGGGAAGTCCGAGAATGTTGTATTTATTAATGAGCGTGAATCCTTGTGTTGGGGGATTGTATACGGTTACCCAAGGTAGATTTTTTGCTGATTGCTTCCATTGGAACTCGTCGTTATCCATCGAAACCTGATATATTTCCAGTCCCTGATTGTGATACTTTTTGTAAGTGTCGGCAAGAAGCACATTAAGCGCTGTAGAACCTTCGGCAAGGTAAGATGTGAAATTGAGGATNACTACCTTGTTGCCGTTCACGATATCCGACAGCTTNTGCTCAACGCCCTTATTGTCGCTCAATTCGAGATCGAAATAAGACATNGTGTTTGCGACGATTGTGTCAGATGGAGCTCCGTTACTGCGGTTTGACAGATATATTCCTGCGAGATATCCGGTGCGAGGGTCGTTAGGCCTTTTTTCGTTGAATGCGTTTGCGACAGCTCCAATTATGCGGTTGTCGCTTTTGTTGCGTGGATCAAAGAGGCTTTTTCCGTTAAGCTGCTTGTTTATGATATAATAGGCTACAATTCCTGACGGATCGCCNATAATCATNCCNCCGAGNTCNCGCTTAAGCAATGAATCGGACTTGGCATTGCCNGTTGNNGCNTNGCTNTTNATCAAGTTGTCGACCGCCATCAACATTTCGGCGTCTGACGAACCTGAGAGTTTATAGTCTGAGTCAAATGTTTTTGCATCTGATTCAACAATAACTGTCTCGATGCTGTCGATGGGGAAGTAAATCGACTTGCCGTCAAGGGTGAGGCGGTATATGTCAGGATATCCTGCAGGCGCATGTTTGTATTCAAAAGAGCCNTCGGCTTTTATATTGATAGTGTCAAGAGTGTACCAATATCCGTTTTCTGATGCTTGTACAAGCATTTTTGAATCAGAGGAATTATTGATATGACCCTTTATTTCCCACTTTTTTTCTGAGTTGCAGGCTGTAAGNGTGCCTAATATGGCTGCTGTGATTAAAATATTTCTCATAAACGATAATTAGATGCTGCAAAATTACTATAAAAACATAATTAACTGCAAATGGCTGATATGGAGTATTCGATAAAATATGTTAAACCATTTCGCCTATATATGTTCGCCGCTCAGCTTCTGTATATGGGCGATGGCTTGATATCCGTTTTTAGTTATTGAATGATAGTGGTTGATAAAATCAAATATCTGGTTGTCTTTATCAGGCAACCCTCTGACGGCATTGTAGTCGCTTTCTTTCACTTCGTCGCCGCCGTCTATTCCATAGCCGATTTTTGTCTCATCGGAATAATCTTTNAGNGCNTCNTGNCGNCGTANNGCNGCCANCGANTCGACGCTTTCAATCCAGCGGTGAAGNATGGAAATCAAATCTTCAGCCGTGATATTTTCTAATGACCGACTGTAACATTTTTTGAAATTTGATGCTACAAATTCCCAAACATATCGGGGGTATGCCTCAAATTCACGTTCCAGTTCTTGTTGTATCGCNTCAAGAGTTTTGACCTCTTCCGATTTAATCTTGTTGATCAGGATGTCGACTCTTGACATCGGGATTATCAGNCCTGCCATATCAGCCCAATCAGAAATGTCTTCGCTATATTCGGGCATNAGCTGTTCTCCTAACGGGCGGGAGTTGGTCAGTGGCGCGTCGATCAGTTTATCGGCAAGTATCATGCCACAGAAAAAATCGATTGATAGGGCGTAATACTGTTTGCCGCGGTTTATATATTTGGAATTGATTACGAAATGGCTGTTTAATAAAATGTCGGGATTTTCAGAGCATTCGTTCAAGTACTGTATTGCCTGATATGTGCGGCTGATTATTTTAGGAGTCAGCGAAGCATAGTTTATCAGGTCATATTTTGGGAGGTCGACTGGGCGTATATCGCGGTTTTTCCATTTAAGGATGTCGCGAATTGTTCCCGATGTCACCACATTGGCTCCCGGAATGACCATTGTTTGTCCATCGCGCTCAAAAACATAGGAGAACGGCAATTTGACAGTGTCGGGATGATGATAGTGATTTCCTCCGACAAGAGAGAATTGTCCGAAGCGTGCCGGCCATAGGATATAAGTGTTACTTGCGGTTTTGCAGCCTCTCCCCATTATGCCTTGATGCACCGGCCCGATTCTGTANTGATGGTTGCTTTGNTTNGTTCCTGANCCGGCATTGAAAAATGAGAAATATCCTCCGATTAGAAGTGTTGACTTGTGCATTGAAACGCAGTGCGGTCCGGCAAAGACTGATATCGCTTCGCCGGCGTGCATCACGCAATTGCTGAAGAATAATGAATTTTCGGCAACGAAACCATTACTGATCTCAGCCGATTCTCCAACGAATACATTTTTAATGACGGAATTTTTATCGACCTTTCCTCCTGACATTACAATGAAATGCTCGGCGGTGACATTTGGCCCGATAAAAGCTCGGGCGTTTATCGTGCCATCCCACAGGAGTGACGTGCCTTTAGTTAGCGACTCGTCTCCGAAATTAACGTCGGTAGCCGATCCGAAACATGTGATTTTGGCATATTTCCCNATTCTTCCGCGCGACGTCTTTTTTGATATCGCATAACTGTCAATCATAGCNTCGAGACGCTCGATCAATTGGCTGTCGTGCCGATAGAAAGCCATCATATAGGCTATTTGNGCCGACATGCGGTCATATATCGCTACTTGGCGGTTGCCATGCTCATTAAGCACTTGAACCCTGGTCCCGTTTCCGAATGACCTGGACCCGGTACATATTATCGAACCGACTCCTGCTATGTAGGCGCAATTGTGGATGTCATAGTTAATGATGCCCTGATTCACTTTTGAAATGTGGACATTGTCGCCTATAGAGCAGTCTTGAATGATGGCGTCATATATTCCCGCAGGAGCTATGATTCCCGCCGTTCCGATCACTTGCTCATCGGTTAGCCCGAGTTTAATATCGCCTGAAAATCTGGTNCTTACATAATGAGACGGGTCGAAACCTATTTTGACCTTTATTTGACTCCAGTCAGAAGCCGTACATCCGTTATGACTCATTATGTCTATTTCTTCGACTGTCAAACTGCGGTACTCCATGGGATAGGATATTATAATTTGATGTATTTTACTTGTTTTCGGTCATATTTTCCTCGTCAGCCAATTCCTCTTCGTCATACTTCTGGAATAGGAAATCGTTATAAGGGAATCGGGCTGTGTGTACTTCTTTAGCCTTATCATAGATTTTTTGTTTCAGCTCGTCGATATTTATCTGTTCTTTTGCTGAAATGAACAGGCAGTTATCGTTGAGTTTTGCCATCCATGTAGCTTTCAGCTCGTCGAGCGACATGTTTTCCTTAGTCGCCGGAGTTAGATCGTCGGCATCTTTAGGCTTATATGTGAACGCATCGATTTTGTTGAATACGATGATCATTTTTTTGTCATTATTCTCTCCGCATATTTCATTGAGAGTTTTGTTGACTACTTCAATCTGCTCTTCAAACTGGGGGTGGCTGATGTCTACCACGTGTACAAGCACATCGGCATCCCGCACTTCATCAAGAGTTGATTTGAATGAGTTGACGAGATGGGTAGGTAATTTTCTAATGAATCCTACTGTGTCGGTAAGCAGGAATGGAAGATTGTCGATGATGACTTTTCTAACAGTAGTGTCGAGGGTGGCGAAAAGCTTATTTTCTGCAAACACGTCGCTTTTGCTTAAAAGATTCATCAGCGTTGATTTGCCGACGTTAGTATAACCCACAAGAGCCACACGAGTCAGTTTTCCCCTGTTTTTTCTCTGAATCGACTTCTGCTTGTCGATGCTTTGAAGTTCAGCCTTTAGNCGTGAAATTTTATCAAGGATTATGCGTCGGTCGGTTTCNATCTGTGTTTCACCGGGNCCTCTCATTCCGATACCTCCTCGCTGACGTTCAAGGTGGGTCCACATTCGAGTAAGGCGGGGGAGGAGATATTGATATTGAGCAAGTTCAACCTGAGTCTTTGCGTTGGCGGTTTGTGCCCTCTTGGCGAATATGTCGAGAATTAGACTTGTNCGGTCAAGAATCTTGACTTTAAGTTCACGTTCAAGATTGACTACCTGTTTTGATGACAGNTCGTCGTCAAATATAGCGAGCCCTATCCCGTTGTCTTCGATATACTGTCTTATCTCTTCAAGTTTTCCTTTCCCTACGAAAGTGCGGGAGTTGGGGGANTCAACTCGTTGAAGAAATCTTTTTTCAGTNACAGCTCCTGCCGTGTCGGCGAGAAAAGCAAGTTCGTCNAGATATTCGTTGGCTTTGGTCTCGTTTTGTTGAGGGGTTATTAGTCCCACCAAAACGGCTTTTTCCGAGTTTTCGAGGTTTATGGTGTTGTCAATCATTTTTTGAGTAATTTAGAATAAGTGTCAGAATCATTAATAATTTTAAGGGCTTCGTTGAAAGCCTCATTTTCTTGATTAACAATTCTGAANTAAGAACTGTTGTCATATATATCCCGGGCAAGCAGCGCTTTTATCATTCGTTTCATGAAAATCTCGCTCTGCTTGTACTGGTCTTCGTTATATGCTATGTTTGCATTTGTCGCACGGGAAATCAAATCCTGCATCATCTCGGGAGTTACCGTAAAATTCTCGGCAAACGCATTGTCGGTAGGATACAATGTCTTAATTTCGTTGCGATGGCTGTCAAGATACCCGAGTACATACTGGTATAGTATTCCTTTGGCAAGAATGTCTCTGTAATANGGCGTGTACCACGTTGTGTCGAGCGGCACAAATCGGTCAGGCATTATGCCGCCTCCGCCATATACAGTTCTTCCGGCATGCAATGTTTTGAATTGAAGCGAGTCGGGGAAGTGAATGGAGTCNGAGTGCATTAATTCACCGGCATCATATCTATGTTTGATGTCCTCGAGATAATTGTCGATTTTCCCTTTTTGATAAGGCTTTTGGATTGACCGTCCCGAGGGGGTATAGTATTTAGAGACGGTAAGTCTTATCATCGATCCNTCGGGGAAGGGAAACGGTCTTTGCACTAATCCTTTNCCGAATGTGCGCCGCCCCACAATCACTCCGCGGTCATGGTCTTGTATCGCTCCTGAAAGAATTTCGCTTGCTGAAGCTGAATACTGGTTGACGAGAATGGCAAGTTTGCCGTCGCGGAATTCGCCGTTTCCATCTGCGATATAAGTGTAGTTTGGCGTTTTAGGACCTTCGGTGTAAACAATAAGGTCGCCTTTGTTTAGGAAAATCGANGCGATGTCTTTTGCNGCGTTCAGATATCCTCCGCCATTGTCTTGAAGNTCGATAATGAGATTTTTCATCCCTTGCGCCTTCAGCTTTTTAAGCGCTTCTTTGAATTCGTCGGGAGTCTGTTCGGCAAAACGGCTTATGCGGATATATCCTGTTTTGGGATCNGCCATGTATGCGGCATCGACGCTGTAAATTGGAATATCGTCACGGGTGAGTGTGAAGTCGATCAGTTCCTTGACACCTGGACGCATCACTTTTACATCTACGGTAGTGCCCTTGGGCCCTCGCAGACGTTTCATGACATCGTTGTTTTTCATCTTTACGCCGGCAATCAAGGTGTCGTTAACTTCGATTATTCTGTCGCCGGGCAGGATTCCTGCTTTTTCTGACGGACCTCCTGAAATAGTCTGGATAACATAGAGGGTATCGGTTGCCATATTGAACTGAATGCCGATTCCGCTGAAATTTCCATTGAGCGGCTCGTTGAGTTCTTTGGTCTCTTCAGGANTGGAGTATGCCGAGTGTGGATCAAGAGTTAGCAACATTGCTTTTATCGCTTCGTCCACAATGGTATCTTGATTAACCGGCTCGACATAATAATTGGATATNATAGCTTCGGCATACTGCAACTTTCTGTCGGGGGTGAATTTTAGATTCTGAGCCGTGATTGTAGCCGATGTTAATAGTAGCGTTATTATTGCGAGTGCAAATGATTTCATAAAATTAGTCTTTTAGNAGGTCGGAGTTTGGAACAAATTGACTGATATCNTAGCCGTAGCGGTCAAGATCGCGAACCATTGTCGAACTCACATATTGAAGTTCCGGGAGGGTGTACAGCAACACTGTCTCTATCCCTGAAATCTGGCGNTTGGCATAAGCAAGGTTGCGCTCATATTCATAGTCGGCAACTGTGCGAACGCCGCGNAGTATAAAATTGGCGCCATATTCTCGAGCTACGTCAACGGTAAGCCCGTTGTAGGATACCACCTGCACCCTCGGCTCCGATTTCATGATTTCCCTGATGTGGTTGACTCGTGATTCGGTGGGTTTATAGCACCGTTTCGCATCGTTTATGCCTACGGCGACTATGATTTTGTCAAAAAGAGTAAGCCCTCGTTCAACAATTGAACGGTGNCCTATTGTNAAAGGGTCGAATGTNCCGGGATAGAGGGCTATGCGNTCAAGAGATTTGGGAGTCATCTTCAATTACGAGATTGTCAATAATAAAATTCTGACGCTCAACNGTGTTTTTGCCCATATAGAACTCAAGCAAGTCGTCTACGGCATCTTCTTTTCTGAGCGTTACGCGGTCGAGTCGTATATTCGGTCCGATAAATTCACGGAATTCCTCAGGAGAAATTTCTCCGAGNCCTTTGAATCGGGTTATCTCTGCGTTGTTTCCCAGTTTGTTTATCGCATCAATACGCTCCTCATCACTATAACAATAATAAACGTCTTCTGTTGGCTGAGATGAAGATTTCTTTTGTGTTCCTGAGCGGCGTGTCGTTTTGCGGTTCCTTACACGGAAAAGAGGTGTCTGTAAAACATACACGTGTCCTTTTTTTATCAAATCAGGACAGAATTGTAAGAAATAAGTCAGAAGGAGTAGACGTATGTGCATCCCGTCGACATCGGCATCGGTAGCGATTATTACTTGATTATAGCGCAAGTCGTCGATGCTTTCCTCGATGTTCAAAGCCAGTCGTAGCGACGAGAATTCGTCATTTTTATACACGTCGATCAGCGGCATTCCGTAAGTGTTAAGCGGTTTGCCTCGCAAAGAGAATACTGCCTGAGTGTCGACGTTTCTTATTTTTGTTATAGAGCCGGCAGCCGAATCNCCCTCGGTGATGAAAATGGAGGATGCCATCTTCTTGTCTTCGTCACCTTTTGTGTCGTTGAGATGAGTGCGGCAATCGAGCAGCTTTTTGTTNTTGATGGCGAGTTTCTTGTTTTTTTCTCTGATGGCTTTAGTCACTCCAGCCATGGCTTTGCGTTCCTTCTCGTTTTCCTGAATTTTTTTAAGAAGGATTTCTGCCGTTTCCGGCTCTTTGTGGAGATAATTGTCTAACTCNTTTTTTATAAAATCGCCAATGAATTTTGCNACGGTTGGTCCATCTGGTCCCATGTCGCGCGAGCCGAGTTTGGTTTTGGTCTGCGACTCAAACACCGGTTCCTCCACTTTTATTGAGATTGCGGCAACCATTCCGCCACGAATGTCGGAATATTCGAAATTCTTGCCGTAATGTTCTTTTATNGTCCTTGATACTGATTCGCGGAANGCGGTCAGATGCGTTCCNCCTTGGGTGGTNTGCTGNCCGTTCACGAAAGAATAGTATTCTTCGCCAAACTGCTTGGTGTGGGTGATGACGACCTCGATATCTTCCCCTGTGAGATGTATTATGGGATAAAGAGGCTCGGTTGTAAGATTCTCTTTTAAGAGGTCAAGCAGTCCGTTGCGGGAGTAATATCTCTTTCCGTTGAGATATATTGACAGTCCGGTGTTTAGAAAAGTATAGTTTTTGATGAGCTGGACAACATACTCTTCGTTATATCGGAAATCGCGGAAAATCGAGTTNTCGGGATGGAATGTTACTTTTGTTCCATTGGCGTCGTCGCTCGGCACAATGCCGCTGTCGCTTATCATTACGCCACACTTGAATTCAATAGTGCGAGACTGTCCGTCGCGAGTACTGGTAATGGTGAAGTCGGTTGAAAGAGCGTTTACCGCTTTTATTCCGACACCATTAAGACCCACTGATTTTTTGAATGCTTTGGAGTCATATTTGGCTCCCGTGTTCATTTTTGAAGACACGTCGGCAACTTTGTCGAGCGGTATTCCTCGACCATAGTCGCGTACAGANGCCGATGTCTCGGTTATTTCGACATCGATTTGTTTNCCAAACCCCATCATATATTCGTCGATGGCGTTGTCCAGAACTTCTTTGATCAGCACATAAATTCCGTCGTCGTTCTGGGACCCGTCTCCGAGTTTTCCGATATACATACCCGGGCGNAGTCTGATATGTTCGCGCCAATCAAGAGTTTTTATATCATCTCCTGAATAGTTATAGGGTTGTGAGTTTGAAGTGTCTTCAGTCAGTAAGTCGTTTTGCTCAGTCATGCTCGTGTAATTCCGGCTATAAAAAGGATTTTTGTCGGTTAATTTGCAAATTTACAAAAAATATCGAAATGANAGAAAAAATATTTGAATATGAGTACACTAAGGTTTAGTGTAAGAGAGTGGANTCGTATGACCTGCGCTGCAAGCGGCAANTTATANNGTTAGATTTGTTAAAAGTGTGATATACAGATGTATTGCTTCGCGTATCTCATCCAATTCNATNTATTCGTCGGCAGTGTGGGAGCGGGATGATTTGCCGGGTCCGAGTTTGACTGATTGCCAGGGCATCAGAGCTTGGTCACTGAGAGTTGGAGAGCCGAAAGGCTTGCGGTTCATTATGGCAAGGCGTTTTATGAGTGGATGGTCAGCTGATATTGAAGATGGATTTAGCCTTGTGGANCGAGGCGTTATACTGCAATCGGGAATATTCTTTCTGATGAGTTCGAGGGTTTCTTCATTGGAGTAAACATCTGTTGTGCGCACATCGACCACGAGTTTGCACAGTGCCGGNATNACATTGTGTTGAGTTCCTGATTCAATTTGGGTTACTGACATTTTTATCGGTCCGAGAGTCGAAGACTCTTTGTCGAATGTCATATTGCGAAATCCTTCAATGACCGGAACNGCTTTGTAAATAGCGTTTATGCCTTCGTTTCTTGCTGCGTGTCCCGCCTCTCCATAAACTTCCACATCAAGCACCATGAGCCCTTTTTCGGAAATGGCTGGATTCATTTCGGTCGGTTCGCCCACGATTGCCACGCTTATTTCAGGAAGGTGAGNGATTACGCTGCTAAAGCCGTTTTTCCCGCTCACCTCTTCTTCGGCNGAAGCGACAAAGACGAGATTATATTTTCGAGGTATGATTGACAGGTGGCGAAATGCGGCTATTAGCGACACCAGTGATGCGCCGGCGTCATTGCTNCCAAGTCCGTAAAGGCGTCCGTCCTCTTCTGTCGGTGAAAATGGNTCACGGCTCCAGCCTGATGCCGGTTTCACCGTGTCGATATGCGAGTTTAGCAGGAGAGTCGGTTTAGAAGCGTCAAATTCAGGAGCTATAACGACTATGTTGTTTCCGAAACGGGATGTTTTATATCCGCATTTTTTTATAAATGTTTCAACGATATCGGCTGCTTTGGTTTCATCTCGGCTTATTGAGGGGGTGGCGATAAGCTGTTTGAGCAAGTCTATCGCATCGTAATATAATTCTTCTTCCATAATGTCGGCAAAAATATAAATTATCAATGTAAATAGCAAGCTTTCATCTGAGCGAGCGGAATGGGATATCATGAGAAGAGAGGGTGTTGGCATAGCGGTTATGACGCCTGATGTCAAGGTCCGAGCCGAGTAAAATAGTGTCAGGCCGCATCTCTTCGGCTATTTTGAGAATGTCGCCCCGATAGCCTTTTGCTATCACGCAATAATTTATCTTCTTATTAGGAACGCGATAGGCTTTATTGGAGACGATGATGTAGTTTCTCCGGTCGATAGAAATAATCTCGCCGTCATATTTCATGGCGCCGAATGATGCCGGCGAGTCTATTATTGCAACAGAGTCAACGCCATGAATAGATAGATACTCGCTGTATCGTCGCTCTATTTCTCGAGCGGCGTCTTTTCTTATAGTCTCGGGGGCTGCCGAGATTATTGCCATTTGATCCTCGTGGCGATATATTATGCCGGTATAGCCCGACGCTTTGGCGATGAAGCAGTCTTCGGCGTACTCTTTTTTACGGGAACAGCTGAAGCATATAACGGTCAGCGCTAATCCGAGGCATCCTGAATAAAGCGCCCCTCTCTTTCGGGTATAGCCGAAAATAATAAGAAGGAGGATAGTAGTGAAATATGGGATGAGCGTCCATGATGGAAAATGCACTCCTTGTATAGATGCTCCCGGCAGTTTTGAAATGAATGTGATAAAATGCAGGAGGATATTATAGNTGAAATCGGTAAATGCGCAAATCCACCCCGATGGTATTCCGCAAAATTCAAGTATGATTATTAGAATGCCTCCTGACAGAATGAACGGGAGGATAGCTACGGCAGGTAAGTTGGAAATTATAAAATATAGAGGAAATGAGTGAAAGTGAAATGCGGCTATTGCTCCGGTGCATATTGTTGCTACGATCGTTACGATTAGCGATGAGACGATGTAATATCTTGCTCGCTGCTGCCGATTTATGGATATTAGCGGGGAAACGGATATTATGGCTGCTGCAGCTACGAACGACATTTGAAATCCGGGCATGATGATTTGTCGTGGATTGTAAAGGAGTAGAATTATTGCGGCGAGGCAAAGTGAGTTAAGGGCAAAATTCCTTTTCCCGAAGGCAAATCCGATTCCGACGGCGGTTGCCATTATCACCGCTCGCGTCACTGACGGAGACGCGCCTGTTATTATGGCGTAAACCCACAACAGGATTAAGGCGATGATGATTCGTGTGCGTCTTGCCCCGATTAAGCACAGAGGAGACAGGATTATCAAGATTATCCCGGAAATTATTCCCACGTGCAGTCCGCTCAATGCGAGGATGTGGGCGACTCCGGTTGTTGAAAAAACTTGGCGCGTGTCGTCGCTTAGCGATGACGTGTCGCCGATGATGGCTGCGTTTAGAAACTCATAGGTCTTGTCGTTAAGCTTTGTCCTTGCGAGAATGCTGTTTAGCGATTCTCTCATCTGAGCCAATAGTCTGAGATGATGAAATGGAGGGGGCGAGACTGTAATGCTGTCGGGCGATGCGAATGCTGTGTAGCTCGTTCCGTTCAGTTTTGACCATTTCGAAAAATCATTTTCGCGATTATTCCGTGGCTCCGGAACTTGTAGATTGGCGAGGAATGATATTGTGTCGCCAGGATAAAATTTCTTTTCGAATGACGGGATGGTCAGTCTGACCATCCTGTCGTCCGAAATTTTTATATTGAGTGCCTGACCTATGGTGGTTTCAGACGCCTTTGTTATTATCCCGCAATGTTGTCTTTTTGTTTCGGGTGGCGGAATTTTGGAATCCTGAATTTCGGTTGACAGCAGAGCATAGATGGCAACGATGATCGCTATCGGCAATAAGGGCACCTTGTTCAGGAATCGCATAAATAATAATAGGGGAGAGAGTCAGGGAGGTTAAAGGCAGATTGGNGCAAGGTATTTTGCGAGAAGGTAACCGCCCCCTATAAGCCAGCAGTCAAGAATAAGCGCGAGAACGAATGGTTTGGCTCCGGCTTTCTTGAATTTGTCAATGCTTGTTTCCGCTCCGAGAGCTGCCATAGCCATTGTCAACAGGAATGTGTCGAAATAATTTATTCCGTCGACGACTGCAGCCGGCAGAAGGTCAAGAGAATTGAACCCTATCACGGCAAGGAATCCTAATGCAAACCATGGAATTGCGATTTTGCCGCTCTTTTTGCCCTGAGCTGTGTTTTTATCGGCTTTTGTTGCTACCCACCATCCCAGAATGAGCAGCACGGGCACAAGCATCATCACTCTGATCATCTTGACGATGATTGCGACATTTGCGATTTCTCCTCCCATGGCGTTTCCGGCGCCAACGGCGTGGGCTACTTCATGCAGGGTCGAGCCGCTGTATATGCCCATGAGTTGTGGGTCGAGTCCAAGTATTCCGGTGCGATAGGCTATCGGGTAAAGAAACATGGAAATGGTTCCGAAAATCACTACAGTGGCTACGGCGACTGCTGTTTTATAGGGCTTTGTCTGGATGGTCGACTCTGCGCCNAGCACAGCNGCCGCCCCGCAGATACCGCTTCCTATGGATGTGAGNAGCGTTATGTCTCGGTCCATTTTNAGCCATTTCCCNATNAATACNCCNCCTAAGATTGTCACAGTCACNATNATTGCGTCGACTAAAATGCCGGCGGTNCCTACGGCTGCGATATCCTGTAGCGTGAGCCGGAAGCCGTATAAGATGATTCCGAGGCGTAGTATTTTCTTGGAGCAGAATTGAATACCNGGCACCCATGTCTCTGGAAGATGGTTGCGCAGGCTGTTGGCGTATAGCATTCCAAGGATAATGCCTATGATCATAGGNCTGAGTGAAATCTCTTGGAATATCTTGGCTTCTCCGATATAGAATGCGGCACAGGCAAACANNGCTATNAGCAGAATGCCGTGAAACATGCTGGCTTTTTGTTCGTTAAACATAGTCTTGTTGNNAATAGGTCGGTTGTGATTTTATTATGAATTCCATATCTGCCATGACTCGAATGCTTGAAGCAGCAACATTTCAAGCCCGTTTTTAACGACCGCTCCATTAGCGCTTGCCTTCTTCATGAATAGAGTGGTGTCGGGATTGTAGATGAGGTCATAGCAGATGTGTCGCGGGGTAAGTAGGTTATAGGGAATCTCGGGACACTCGTCTTCATGAGGATACATTCCNACNGGGGTGCAGTTGACGATGACTGTGTGTTCTGCCATTACGGCTTCATCGAGGTCTTTGTAGGTCAAAACTCCTTCTCGAGCCTTGCGCGAAACATAGACCGGTTCTATTCCGAGATTTATGAGTCCCTGTCGCACTGCTTTTGCCGCGCCGCCGGTTCCCAGGATGAGGGCTTTTTTCGAGTCGGGCGTCAATAAAGGGCGTAAAGAGTTGGCAAAAGCTGGGCAGTCGGAATTATAGCCTTTGAAACGTAAGTCTTTCCCTTTGCCGCGAATGATTTTTATGACGTTGACGGCTCCGATTTCTTTTGCGTCATCATCGATTTCGTCAAGATAGGGCATCACCTGCTGTTTATAAGGAATTGTCACATTCAATCCTGAGAGGTTGGGGTATTCGGCAACTACTTCCATAAGATCGCCTATGTCGGGAAGTTCAAATTTCAGGTATTCGGCGTTGATATTCTCCGCCTCAAATTTTTGATTGAAGTATACCGGTGAGAATGAATGGGTGAGTGGCTTGCCTATTATGCCAAAAATGCGTTTGCGGTTATCGTTCATTGTGGCGAATTGTTTTTGATTAAAATACAAAGGTATATAATTTCAATCAAAAATATTCTTGTAGAGTGGGCTTATTTGTTCTTTTATGTCGGTATTTTGTCGTTTTAGAGTGATAAAAGTCACTTTTTCGACTTAAATGTTGTTATCTCGTCTTTTATTGTTAATTTTGCAATTGTGTTACAAAACATAGTTATGCACAATATGTAATGATTAAGAAAAGTACATTAGAAAAAATCATTCAGGAAGATTTGTCTGATATCTGGTCTATTCTTGATGGAGACGAGAAGCGTCGTATTGTGGAAAATTTCACGACGCACACGTTTAAGAAGAATCAGATTATATATGCCGAAGACGAGGTTCCCGAAAGTCTATGGTGTCTTTTGAAAGGGAAAGTAAAGCTGTATAAAGACGGAATTGGAGGACGGCAACAGATTCTGAGGCTTATCCGTCCGGTTCAATATTTCGGATATAGAGCGTTTTTTGCCGGTGAATCATATAATTCAACGGCGGCGGCATTCGAGCCATCCGTCCTTGGTTCGATACCGATGGATATCGTAGAGGAGCTGATTCATAATAATATCAAGCTTGCTTGGTTCTTCATTCACGAGCTTTCAAGAAATCTTGGAGGAAGTGACACTAAGATTGTGAATCTTACTCAGAAGCATATTCGCGGACGTCTTGCCGAGGCGCTTATTGCTTTGCGCGACAGTTATGGCTACGAGGATGACAACGCTACCTTGAAAATATATATGGCGCGTGAGGATTTGGCTAATCTGTCAAATATGACCACGTCAAATGCTATAAGAACGCTTTCGGGATTTGTTGCTGAAAAAATTCTTGTCGTTGACGGCAGGCGCATTAAAATAATAAATGAAAATGCGCTCCGCAAAATATCCAAATTCGGCTAATCAGTATGAGCGGTGAGTAGCGCATATTAATATAAACACTTAAGTATAACCTGCAAAGAACGATTTTTCGACTTTGCGGGTTATATTTTTTTATATACTGATTTTGAAAGCTGCAACTTGGGGGTTCAAGTTCAATTGACGGAATTACTCCCTCTATGCGGCTCTTATTATTATGTGATTCTTATTCATGTACATGCGTGATATTGTCTAGGTCGCTGTAACATACCGAAAGAGAGGGTTTTAGGTGTATTGTTGCATGATATGTAACAATATGTAACAAGTATGTAATAAAAATAAATTTTCNCATCAGGTTGATTATTAGATTATTATATATTAACTATTGTTAATTAACATAGATTTTGACAAAAAAACTTTTCATTACTATTGCATATTAAAAATAATTCGTAACTTTGTGGTGTAATCAATTTGTAACACGTTTGTGAATTGATTGAAAAATATGATTAACCTATTAAAAAATATTCATCATGGCTTCTTCTACATTTCAAACAAAATTACTCGATCTCCAAAGCAATCTTTTAAACTTTGCATATACTCTGACTGCTAACCGCGATGACGCTTACGATCTTCTTCAGGACACCACTCTCAAGGCTCTTGACAACGAAGACAAGTATGTTGACAACACGAATTTCAAAGGATGGGTGTTCACTATCATGCGCAACATCTTCATCAACAACTACCGCAAGGTTGTTCGCTCAGCAACCGTCATCGACCAGACCGAAGACCTCTACCACCTGAACCTCCCGCAGGACTCAGGCTTCGAAACCCCCGACGGATCAATCGCAGCCAACGAAATCACCGCAGCCATTGACTCTTTTGCCGATGAATATCGCATCCCGTTCTCAATGCACGTTGCAGGATACAAGTACAACGAAATCGCTGAGCAGATGAACCTGCCCCTTGGCACCATCAAGAGCCGCATCTTCTTCGCCCGCCAGCGCCTTCAGGAAATGTTGAAGGACTATCGCTAATATATAATTAGCATCACCCTATTCAGTTTGAAATGTCTTAAACCTAACTAAGACACATTTTTATAAAGGGTAGCATGGCCCTTCAAATAAAGATAACGCTAAAGATAGTTGTCTTAACGATATATTACTGGAAGTTACGGATGAAGCTATATATAATGTAAGTAGAAAAACTAATGGGAAACACCACCGTCGGGAGCATTTGCTTCCGACGNTTTTTTTGTGGGGATGGAGTTCTCACTTAAGGGAAAGNGTTGGATTAATAAGGAATATTTTTGTAGTTGCGCGCGTGATTGCCGTATACAGCCAGCGGTAAAACTCGATACCCATCGCCTCGGGAGGGATGTAGCCAAGATCGATGAACACATTTTTCCATTGCCCGCCCTGTGCTTTGTGGCACGTCATGGCGTAGGCATATTTTACTTGAAGAGCGTTGAAATACGGGTCCCGTAGCGCCTGTTCCGATCGCAGGTTCATCGGTTGTCCCGGATCGGTTCCTTCAAGCACTATTTTCTCGTAGAGCTCAAGCATTTTTTCTCTTGACAATGTTGCGTCGTTGCTTCCAAGAGTGTCGAGCATGATTTTGCAGTCGATTGTGAAGTCGCGATCCACCAGCCGTAGTTTCACATCGGCAAAACGCAAGCCATACTTGGTTTCTGTCGCATGGATTTTTTCAATGATNACAGTGTCTCCGTTTGCAATGAAATCAAGTCCCTTTATCTCCTTAGTCCAATAATAATTGTTTTTTGCGACCAGAAGNAGTTCTTCGCCGTTAAGTTCTTCCTCGCAGGATAGAATGCGATAGCGTATTTCGAGATTGAATTTTGTGGCGCGCATGTTCGACCGCGTTATTAGAATCGTTTCGCGGATGCCGTCATTATTATATGCCGCCGACATGCTGTCTTCAAGCNCTTCTCCCGAGATGGGAATCATGTCGGAAAACGGTGAAACCGTCAGCGATGGCGTCGGCAATTCAGGCAGTCTCATTGCTCGGCGTAAACGGGTAGCATTATATAAGATTCCTGAATCGGATGCTTGGCGNACTGTTGCGGTNAGTACCGCTTTGCTTATGCGCAGCCCCATGCTTTTTAGCTCCTTCACGCTCATTGCCGGGCTTTCCGCGCATCCTACTGGTGGAAGCTGTGCCGTGTCGCCTATAAGGATTAACCGGCAATTTATGCCGGAGTAGACATAGTGTATAAGATCTTCGAGCAGATAGCCTGATTCCGACGCGTTTCCAATCATGGAAGCTTCATCGACTATGAAGACGGTGTTGTGGCTNCGGTTGGAAGCTATCGACAGGCTTCTCGGAGAGTTCATCCCGTTTCCGCTTACGGCATATATGCGCCGATGGATAGTGTATGCCGGATGTGAGGCAAANCCGCTGAANACTTTTGCCGCTCTCCCGGTAGGGGCAAGAAGCACCGTTCCTATTCCTACTGTATTGAGCGACTTGACTAATGCTGAGCATAATGATGTTTTTCCCGTTCCGGCATATCCGTTGAGAAGAAAAGCTGTGTCTGAAGGCGTGTGTTTGGAACAGAATCTTGATAGCGCCGCTATCACTTCCACCTGTTGATCGGTGGGTGAGTAGGGCAGGTTCTCTATCACCAGCTCGGCAAATTCCAATACATCCATCCCTATGCTATGATTTGTGTTTTGACGGGTCGATGCCTCGTGATTGGGTCACGAGCCCCACTCCGATAAAAATAAGAAGAGTGGCNCCTATTTTGTCCCAGCCGAATGTCGCTATTCCGAGCACTGCCGATAGCATCGCTGAAAATGCGGGCTGAAAATAGGTGTACATGCTTACCGCAGTCGGTTTAAGCATCCTTTGGGCGTATGGTATCATCAGATAGCAGATNAAAGTTGCAAAGAAAACTATATATGCTATTGACAGCCATATTGACGGCGCAAGATGGAGGAAGTCGACTTTTATCAGCCAAGGCAATGTTCCGGGAATATAGATTGCCGCCGCAGAGAGAAACATCCATTTCATTATTGTCCAAGGAGCGTATTTGTTTATTATATCCTTANAGAACACATAATAAATCGAGGCGCATACCTGAGCGATGAAACACATGAAGTCCCCCAGCATCGGATTGGATGCCTCGTAAGTGGCTTGGCTTGAAGCGAGAATCAAGGTTATTGCTCCGGCAAGTCCGGTCNCAATTCCTAAAATTTTCATCCAGGTTATAGGCATCCCCAGGAAGATTGCGGCGAGAATCATCGTGAAGATTGGAGTCATNGTCGACATCACGGTGGAGTCTACCGGCGANGTGAAGCCNATGCCGGTGATGTAGAGACCTTGGTTGAAGGCTATCATCAATATTCCGGCAAGGAATATTTTCGCATAGTCGTTTTTCGCTATTTTCTCTTTGGGGGCTATGGATTTAGGGAGTATGAGGCTGAATAGCAAAAACACCAGCGCCCCTCCTGCGATGCGTATTGAGGAGAGGGCGACCGGTGAAATCTGACCAGATAACATTACGTTCTTGGAAATAGGCGCCATGCATCCCCATATCAAATTGGCGAGCAGCATAGCTGCGTGTCCCTTCCAAGCTGTTCTGCTTATCATTGGAATTTTTTGANATTCTATTTTTTNAGGCTCCATTCGAAGCCGTCTTTCGTGTCTTTGACGTTAAAACCGATTTCCGACATCTTGTTGCGGATGAGGTCGCTCGTAGCCCAGTCTTTTTCCGCTTTGGCTTTGGAGCGCATTTCAAGAAGCAATTCAACTGCGTCTTCAAATGGTTTGAGCGATGTNTCCGAGCTTCCTTCGGCGAGAANTTCCGTGCGTATTCCCAAAATGTCATTCAGGAATATCTTGAATACTTCTTTGAGTTCGGCAATGTCTTCGGCAGTTGCCGTCGCATTTCCGTCCTTGACCTGATTGATCATGCGGCAAGCGTCAAAAAGATGGGAAATGACGATAGGCGTGTTCAAATCGTCGTCAAGAGCTTCATAACATTTTTTGCGCAGATCGCTCACGTCGATGGTTGACTTCTCCGACGGTTTCAGTTCGTTCAGGCGATTGACTCCGTCAATCATGCGACCGAGCGCTTTTTCCGATGCCTGAAGCGCTTCATTGGAGAAGTCGAGCGTGCTTCGATATTGCGCCTGCAAGATGAAGAAGCGTATTGTCATCGGGGAATAGGGCTGCTGGAGCTTCGGATGGGTGCCGTTGAAAAATTCATCGAGGGTGATGAAGTTTCCATATGATTTACCCATTTTCTTCCCTTCGATAGTGATCATGTTGTTGTGCATCCAGTAGTGGACGGTTTCCTCTCCGTTATGAGCTACCGACTGTGCTATCTCGCATTCGTGATGGGGGAACATGAGGTCCATGCCACCGCCGTGGATGTCAAATTTGGTTCCGAGATATTTCTCTCCCATCGTGGAGCATTCGAGATGCCATCCCGGGAATCCCTCGCTCCATGGCGATGGCCAGTGCATGATGTGTTCCGGAGCGGCTTTCTTCCACAGCGCGAAGTCGGCGGGATTTCGTTTCTCCTGCTGTCCGTCAAGCTCTCGCGTAGTTGACAGCAGCTCGTCGATATTGCGGCCCGACAGCTTGCCATAGTGGAAATCCTTGTTATACTTGGGCACGTCAAAATATACTGATCCTTCGCTCTCGTAGGCATATCCGCTTTCAAGAATCTTCTTCACATATTCGATTTGCTCGATTATGTGCCCCGATGCGTGTGGCTCGATTGACGGCGGCAACACGTTAAGACGNTCCATCGACTTGTGNTAGCTCAACAGATAGTGTTGAACGACTTCCATCGGCTCGAGCTGTTCGAGTCTTGCCTTTTTGGCGATTTTGTCTTCGCCGTCATCAGCGTCATGCTCAAGATGGCCCACGTCAGTGATGTTGCGCACATACCTTACTTTATAGCCGAGGTGCATGAGGTAGCGATATAGGATGTCAAACGTGATCGCCGGGCGCGCATGTCCCAGATGTCCGTCGCCATATACGGTAGGACCGCATACATACATTCCCACGCGCCCTTCATGGATAGGAACGAAGCGCTCTTTCAGTCTCGTGAGAGAGTTGTATATAGTTAGATTGTTTTCAATCATGATTGAGGGCATTAGGCTTTAAAAGGATTGTTTATCTCGCCGCCATTTGCTCCTCGTGGAGTCTTGCGCTCGATAACTCCGAACGTGTTTTCGTAGCGTTCGATGTTTTCGCGTANGGCGAATAGTAGCTGCTTGGCGTTCTCGGGCGACATGATTATGCGGCTCTGAACTTTCGCTTGCGGCATATTGGGCATCATTGCGATGAAGTCCATGAAAAATTCAGTGGGTGAGTGGACGATCATTGCAAGATTTGCGTAATTGCCGTGAGCTACTTCAGGAGTGAGTTCGATTTTTATTTCCTGTTTTTTGTTATTATCCATAATATTGTAGAATTTATTGTTTTTTGAATGAGTAAGTGTCGGTGTGCAAATTGGAATCGTTGATGTGGATATCTATACCTTTGCAGGTTGGACGGTTCCAGATGTTTGATATGTCGTATGACGCATAAGTTTCAAACAGATAATTGTCGGGAGCGTCAAAAGTGTCGTGACACATATATAATTGCGGCGTGTCAGTGTCGATGGTCGCCGAGTCGGCGGTCAGATTGAATAGGCGAGGAGAGTCAGAATACATGACTCGCAGGTGTATATTTATATGCTCTCCCGAACGCCACATGGAGTTGAGATATATCGGAGTGGCGCTCCATGAGATAGTGTCTATGTCGGCGATGCGTGCCGTGTCATTATTTATTGGCGACAAAGCCGCTATCTCTATTTTTCTTGGAGAGGTCTCTATTTCTGATTCATTGTAGTAGCGCAATAACATGCGTTTCCCNATGTATTCCTCTTTGACGNTGATTCCGTCGGCTGTTAATGTGATGAGAGGGGAGTCTCCATAACGGCGATATTGAAATTCGCTTCCGTCGGGAGTGTTTCTTGTTGCAGTTACTATTTCGCTTAATAGCGCCCGGTCATTATAATCTTCGTCCGAGCACGAGCAAAATGCAATTGCCGTTAAAATTATCAATGAAAGGAGTGATGGAATTTTCATAGCTTGTTGTTTAAGATATCGATTATTTTCCCATCGCTCATGTGGATGATTCTGTCGCTGTCGGCGGCGAGTGATTCATCGTGAGTGACTATAACGAATGTGTGTCCCAAGTCCCGGCGCAAATTGAAAAAGAGGTTGTGCAATTCTTTCCGGTTGTGGGTGTCAAGGCTTCCTGAGGGTTCGTCGGCGAGAATTACTCGGGGAGAATTAATCAGAGCTCTTGCTACGGCGGCGCGCTGTCGTTCTCCTCCCGACAGTTGTGACGGGCGGTGTTCCTTGCGGTTGCTGAGTCCGAGATAAGCGATCAATTCTTCGGCGCGCTTGAACGCCTTGCTGCGTGATTCGCCNCCTATGAGCGCCGGGAGCGCGACATTTTCNATCAATGAAAATTCAGGAAGCAACTGATGAAATTGAAAGATGAAGCCGATATTGGCGTTGCGGAATTTCGCCAGCTTGGTTCCGTTTAGCCTTGTGACATCTTCACCATTGTAAATTATCGATCCTGAATCAGGGAGATCAAGGGTTCCGATGATTTGGAGTAACGTCGTTTTGCCGGCTCCGCTTGGACCCACGATAGATATGATTTCACCGTCCCGGATGTCAAGGTTGATATCCGAAAGAACCTGTAGCGAATCATAACTNTTGTTTATGTGGCTTATCTGGATCATTTTTCAGCGATGTGNTTTAGTGCGTAGGCGGCAAGCATAATTCCGAAAAGCGATGGAAGCCATGCGACAGTGCCGAATGATGAGACTTTGAATGCAATCTCNTNGGTCATCATTATCGCGTTTCGGCGTGGTTGTTCNGTTGAGAACACGGTTTTTATTCCTGAAGATATNCCCGATTTTTTCAGCCGCTTTCTAACTTCCCGAGCCAGCCCGTCATGGAAAGTTTCCGAAATGTCGGCATATTTCACCTTGGTNGGATCGACTCGTCCGCCGGCTCCCATGGAGGAGATTACCTTTATCTTGTTGCGATAACAATATTCAAGGAGAGCCACCTTGGGCGAAATTGANTCGATGGCNTCAATNACGAAGTCNGGNCGGGGNGTCATNTAGGCTTCNANGTCNTCNTTNCCGATNAANGCNTTNATTGCCGATACTTCGCAATCGGGNTTTATGTCGGNTATGCGCTGTTTCATNACCTCGACTTTNGGAGTCCCTATCGTGGAGATCAGTGCCGGCANTTGNCGNTTTAGATTTGACGGCGCCACTTTATCGCCGTCAATAATGGTGATGTGACCCACTCCTGAGCGGGCAATCATTTCGACGGCATAAGCGCCGACACCCCCAACGCCTACAATAACGACGCGGGCATTATTGAGCGAGTCAATTGCTTGCTCGCCGAGCAACAATGCGGTTCGTTGGTTGTAGGCGTTAAGTGTCATGCGGCTATTGNGGATTATTTAATCTTCTTTGCGATATCNGCGGGAACTGCATCCTTGTTGACCATTATGTCAAGAGTCTTGGCAAGGAAATAGGGCTCGGAAACATAGATGTATCCGTCATACACCTGATTGGTGTCCCATGAATTCTGCACCTTATAATACTTGTTACCTTTCTGGTCTACCGCTTTTCCTACAATAACCATTCCGTGGTCGTCGGTGGTTTCCTTGCGGTCAAACATGTCCTGGCGCATCTCCTGTGTAACGGTGATCTCCTCTACCGGACCATTGATGTTGTAACGCTGGTCGGCGCGGTCTTTGTCGCTGAGTTTCACCCAACGTGAAAGCTCTGTGCCGGTAAGATCCTTTTCGCCTTTTTCAACCGGAATGACGGCATAGCCTTTACGCCATTTAAAGCCGCCTTCGCTTACGTCAGCGCCCCATGCTACGGGATAGCCGTTGTCAATGGCATTGTCAACCACGGCTTTCATTTCTTCCATCGGAACGTTGTACATGCTTCCCCACAGCCAGTTGTCGGCAACTTCCAGCGGGAATGCCTTGTAGAAGGGGTGATGGGTATAGGAAGTGAATGAAATATAATCTTCNGGAGTGATGTTGAGCGATTCTGCNTAAGATTTCGGAGTGTAGGTCTTGCCTTCGAAAGTGAATGTTTCGGGGAGCGGTCCGAAATAAGCGTCAAGAATACCGTTGAAGCCTGCTTCCCATGCGGTGGAAAGACGTCGGCCGCCGGCACGGAGCACTGCGTCNAGNTANGCTTTTAAAACGGCTGAAAGTTCTCCGTGAACATGCTTTTCTTCGCCATAGTTNAGNCCNTGGTAAACNTCTTCGGGNACAATTCCGTAGGTTTCGATCACGTAGGGAACGTCATGAGCGGCGCCGCCTTGGGCGAAGTTGATCTGTCCATCCATGCGGATGTATTTGCGGGCTTTGTCAAGATAGCAGTGACGCACCACAAACATCTCACTTAGGTCAACCGGTTTGCCGCCGCGCTTAATCATGTCTTCTTCAAGGAAAGAATTGGTGGAGAAACACCAGCATGTGCCTGAACTGTTCTGGTCGCGCACGGGAGTGGTTGTGATTACCTTCACATCGGTAAACTTGAAGCCGGTGCTGTCAGGATCAACGATCTTGTCATCGGCGTTTGCTCCTAAAACGATAGAGGATGCAAGCAGTGTTGTCAATAGATATTTCATAACATTTTGAGTGTATAAAGTTATTTCATAAATACAAAATTAATCAATAATTGAGAAATATGCCAATAATTCTCAACTTTCAGCAATAGATATGTGTTTTATCGGTATAACTAAAATGATTATATTATGGATATCAATAACAATCTTGCCGCTAAAGTTTCACAGGCTGCGGCACAAGTAAGCGTAGATGCTGCCAAGGTAAGCGCTCAGGAAGCGGCTATGGCAGCAAAGGAAGAAGCCAAGGAGCAAGTCGAAAATTTGAAAGCAGATACTGCCCAAGCTAAGGACAAGGCGGGAGATGTGATTGATAATCTCAAGGGACAGNCTGCTGAGACTCTGGGCAATATTAAAGACAAAGCGGCTGATCTTCTTGCCGGAGCCCAGGAAAAGAGCGCTCCTATTGTTGACCAGATCAAGGGTAAAGTTTCTGACCTTCTTGATTCAGGAGCCGACATGATGCATAATCTTGCCGATAAACTTGACAAGTAACTAAAATCCCNGCGTCCCGGTTTTGACAGATATCGGTAGAACGGGCTTTTAGATACAGAACTGACAGAACATAGNGGGAGCCGATTGATTTCGGCTCCCGCTACTTTCATGAATTAAGAATCATTGCCAAACCGGCATTACCGGTTTGTTTTCCGTGTGTTTTTAAATGTCTTTTGTTCCTGCGGTAATTAAGACGAAAGGNNTTGTTTATATGTGTCCTAANTTTTATGTGACTTTGCAAAGGTAATCAAAAGGTGCAAATTACCCCCCCCGATTAGTTAAATATAGTTAAAAGTCGAGTAATTAAAAAAGGCGTTNTTAAGGAATATTCTGTAAAATAAATTTACTACCTTTGCACTTTAAAAATCTAAAAAGAGATTTAGCAGTGGAAACAAGGTACATATTCGTCACCGGCGGTGTGGTTTCGTCTCTTGGAAAAGGGATTATCTCATCATCGCTCGCTTGCTTGCTNAAGGCTCGCGGATANAAGGTGACTATTCAGAAGTTTGATCCGTATATTAACATCGATCCAGGTACTTTGAACCCTTATGAGCACGGAGAATGCTATGTGACAGCCGACGGGCAGGAGACCGATTTGGACTTGGGGCATTATGAGCGTTTCACAAATACCAGGATGACTCGCGCCAANAANATNACNACNGGNAGAATTTATCAAAACGTGATTGAGAANGAGCGTCGCGGNGATTATCTCGGCAAGACGGTCCAGATTGTTCCCCACATCACTGATGAGATAAAACGNAATGTNAAGTTGCTCGGTTCTACCGGCGATTTCGACTTCGTGATAACTGAAATCGGAGGAACGGTCGGCGACATAGAGTCATTGCCATTTATTGAAGCCGTCAGACAATTGCGATGGGAACTTGGACAAAACTCTCTTTGCATCCATCTCACTTATGTTCCTTATATCAAGGCTGCGAAGGAATTGAAGACGAAGCCCACCCAGCATTCGGTGAAACAATTGCAGGAAGTCGGAATTCAGCCTGACATTCTTGTTCTGCGCACGGAGCATGATATTCCCGTCGAAATGCGTCGTAAGATAGCGCAGTTCTGCAACGTTTCTCCCGACGCTGTCATCCAGTCGCCTGATGTTCCGACTATTTATGAAGTTCCTGTCAAAATGCATCACCAGCATCTTGATGAGATTGTGTTGCGAAAGACAGGTGTTGAGATTGTAGGGGAGCCCCACATGAAACCGTGGCTTGAATTCCTTGAGCGAATCGCTAAAGCCGAGAGCACGGTGACTATAGGACTTGTTGGAAAGTATGTGGAATTGCAGGACGCTTATAAATCAATAAATGAGTCCCTCTTTCAAGCTGCTACCTATAATGACCATAAACTGAAACTTGTCTACGTCCATTCCGAGAAATTGACCGATTCCAATGTGGAGTCGAAGTTGNCGCCTCTTGACGGNGTTGTCATTGCTCCNGGATTCGGNCAAAGAGGAATNGACGGCAAATTCGTGGCGCTTAAATGGTGTCGTGAACACGATGTTCCTACATTCGGAATCTGTCTGGGAATGCAGTGCATGGTGATAGAGTTTGCCCGTAACGTGCTTGGATTGCCTCAGGCTAATTCAACCGAGATGGATCATTCTACTCCCGATAATGTTATTGACCTTATGGATGAGCAGAAATCGATCACTAATCTGGGCGGCACGATGCGTCTCGGCGAATATGATTGCCGATTGGAGCCTGATTCGCGTGCGGCTAAGGCTTATGGCGCGACTGATGNGAGGGAGCGTCATCGTCACCGTTTTGAATTTAATAATGAGTACCGTCAGCGTTTTGAAGACGCCGGGATGAAATGTGTGGGTGAAAATCCTAAGACTCATCTTGTGGAGGTTGTTGAATTGCCTGACCATAGATGGTTCATCGGAACGCAGTATCATCCGGAGTATTCTTCGACTGTGCTTAGTCCAAGTCCCTTGTTCTTGGATTTTGTGAAAGCCGCAATTAACTATCAAAAGGAAAAAAATAATAAAAAATAAATGGATAAGAACACAATGCTCGGACTGCTCCTGATGGGAGCCGTCATTCTCGGATTCATGTGGTTGAACCAGCCTGAACCGAATCCGGAAAGTAAAATGCCTAAAGAAGACCTTACGGAGCAGCAAGCCGATGGCTTGGAAGCGGAGGCTCTTGCAATGTCGTCCGACACTTTGAGTCAGGCTGAAATGACAATGCTCGCCGCTGCGNTTAAAGAGTATGGTAACGCTGACGCTGATGGAAAGGTCAACCTGAAGAACTCAGTTGTCAATTTCGTTTCCGACGGTTCTTCTGTTTCTGGAACAGTGAATGTCGACACCGTTTCGGTCGCTATTCAGGATCTCCTCCATCCCGGAATGAGTTCATTGCCTGCGACTGTCATAAACAAGGCTGTTGCCGATGTCAAAGGGACTTTGCGCGACCTNTCTCAATATCGAGGGTTTGCAAANTATCTTNCAGGAGAAGATAAGACGGTGAAACTTGAGAACGAGCTCATTTCTCTTGACCTGTCAACCAAGGGAGCGATGATTTCACGCGCCGANCTTAAAAAGTATAAGAGNTANAAGGGNGGCAATGTGATCGTTTTTGAAAACGATGATGACGCTTACTCGTTCATCCTCACATCGGTGGATCGTGAGTTCAACACCCGCGACTTCTATTTCAACCCNGTNCAGGAGAGNGACACAACGGTTTTGATGACTATGAACCTTGGCTCGGGCACCGATTTCGGAATCCGCTACACTCTCGCCCCGGAAAGCTATGTGGTTAAAATGGACATAGTCCAGAACGGCATGCAGTCGATAATCCCCTCAAGCGTAGTNTCGATGGATTTCCTTTGGAATCAGAAAATGATTCGTCAGGANGAAGGACGCATGTTTGAGGAACGAAATTCGGCAATTTACTATAAATATGCCGGNGGTGATGTTGAAAATCTCAAGGAGACCTCCAANGACAGCGAAGAGGTTAACGAGCGCATAAAGTGGATCGGCTATAAGAATCAGTTCTTCTCGACCGTATTCATTGCAAAGAACTCTTTTACCACAGCTGAGTTTACTTCAAAGATTCTTTCAAAGGCGGAGCCTGCATATTTGAAAAANATGGAGACTGTCGCTACTGTTGATTATAACGCCCAGAGTAATAATCCGGCATCGTTTGACCTTTATATCGGTCCTAACCTCTATCCGTTGCTTTCTGACTTGCAGAAAAATATTCAGCCCGGCGACAATCTGAACATGACTCGACTGATTCCTCTGGGCTGGACTTTGTTCCGCTGGATCAACACTTGGATTGTNATACCTGTTTTTGACATTCTCGGACATTGGTTCACCAATTACGGAATCATCATTCTCTTCTTGACAATATTCATTAAACTTATATTGTTCCCGTTCACCTACAAGAGCTACATGTCACAGGCAAAGATGCGTTTGCTCGCTCCTGAAATAAAGGAGATAAATGACAAGTATCCCGGTCAGGAAAATGCNATGACCCGTCAGCAGAANACNATGGAACTGTATTCACGCGCNGGNGCCAANCCGATGGCNGGNTGCTTGCCGATGTTGCTTCAGATGCCGGTGCTCATTGCGATGTTCACATTCTTCCCGTCATGTATCGAGCTTCGCGGAGAGCCTTTCTTGTGGGTTAAGGACCTTTCTGCTCCTGACGCTATCTTGTCTTGGTCGACCCACATTCCTTTGATCAGCGATTATTTCGGCAACCACTTGTCTTTGTTCTGCTTGTTAATGACAGTGACGAATATCATGTATACCAAGATAACAATGGCTAATCAGCCCGGAGGAAATACGATGCCGGGCATGAAATGGATGATGTATCTGATGCCGCTGATGTTNCTGGTGTTCTTCAATAACTATGCAGCCGGCTTGTCTTACTACTACTTCCTGTCATTGCTCATCACAATTGTGCAGACTTATATCTTCCGTCACGTTGTCAATGAAGAGAAGATGAGAGCCAAGATGCGTGAGGCGGCTAAGAATCCCAAGAAAAAATCAGGATTCATGGCTCGTCTTGAGGAGGCTCAGCGTCAACAACAGGCAATGCTTCGCGAGCAGCAGAAAAAACAGAAAGGNGGACGTCGTTAATAAATTAGGAGACAATGAATAATTTCACTTTTTGGACACCGACCAAATTCGTTTTCGGCAAAGACACTGAAAGCCGTGCGGGTGAATTGGTTAAGGAGTTTTCAGGAAAGAAGCTGCTGATTGTCTATGGCGGCGGTTCAGTGGTTCGCAGCGGATTGCTTGACCGCGTTAAGGTGTCGCTTGACGCGCAGGGTCTGGAATATGTCGAATTATCTGGAATAAAACCTAATCCTACCGATGATCGCGTTTATGAAGGAATTGAATTGGTTCGCAAAGAGAATGTGGATTTTATCCTTGCGGTGGGCGGTGGTTCTGTTATCGACACTGCAAAAGGTATTGCTTGCGGNGTGCCTTACGAGGGTGACTTCTGGGATTTTTATTGCGGCAAGAAAATTGTGGAAAAAGCGCTTCCCGTCGGGGTTGTGCTCACAATTCCGGCAGCCGGTAGCGAGGGCTCGGGAAATTCGGTTATCACCAAGCTTGACGGATTGGTGAAACTGAGTCTGCGAACAGAATCAGCCCTGCGTCCCAAGTTCTCGATAATGAATCCCGAGCTGACTTTCACANTGCCCCCTTATCAAACGGGATGTGGAATCGTCGATATGATGGCTCATATATTTGAGCGTTATTTTTCAACCACGCCTGATTGCGAGATAACCGATCGTGTTTCGGAAGGGGTTCTCATGGCAATAATGGAGGAAGCTCCTAAAGTGATGAAAAAGCCCGACGATTACGAAGCGCGTGCCAATATAATGTGGAGCGCGATGCTGGCGCATAACGGAGTTTGCGGCACCGGACGTGTCGAGGATTGGGCTTCTCACTTCATTGAGCATGAATTGAGCGCCATCTATGACGTGGCTCACGGGGCGGGACTTGCAGTTGTTGTTCCTGCATGGATGACTTATGTGGCTCATGTGAATCCTCAAAAGGGTGTTCAGTTTGCCGAGCGGGTTCTCGGGCTCAAGAGAATTNACGGAGAATCTGATCTTGACTTGGCGCTCAGGGGAATTGCCCGCTTGAAAGAATTTTTCAGCAGTTTGGGAATGCCAGTCACGATGTCGGAGCTTGGCATTGANAATCCCGACATCGATAATCTTGTCGCCAACCTTCACCTCCANAAGGGTGACCCTATCGGTGGTTATGTGAAGCTGTCGCGTGAAGACACTAAGAAAATCTATCAGCTTATGATGTGATAATGTATTGANACTTGACCGAGGCGGTGCATCCTATACGTTCCTTGAACGCGCATAGCCCCTGATTGAGCTCATNGAAATTACCTGCCGGACCTGCATCAACAATTGCGAGTCCGGCATTTTTATAATAGTTGAAAATCCCGGTTGTGAGTATTGTCATGGGATGTTTGCCTGCATATTGGGCGAGGTCCCCCCAGTAGATGACTTGGGCGACCTTGTCGGTTACTCGATAGACAAGCGCGGAAGCGATATCGATGCCGTCATTCTGGACTATAAACAGGTCNGNTGGCACAATTTTGACCGTTTCCATGACATCGTTGAGCGTCATNGCAAGGTAATAACCTTTCTCCGAGCGGTTTTTGCTTATGATGTCGTAGACCCGCTCNATGTGGGTGGGATTTTTACTTGCGAGATGTTGAAACGAGTAGTTTCCCGAGGCGGTCGCAATCCTGTAATTCCGTTTTTGGTCGGGTGATAAAGCCTCTTCCGCTGAATTATGTCGATCGGTTGAAAAATGGTAGTTTATCACCGTTCTGCGTTCTGCTCCGGCAGCCTCCAGCGAGTAGGNTGTTTTGGCGATGTTGTCGGCATCATAAAAATAGGGGGGNAGTGTTATTATTGTTTTCCGCCCCGAAATATATTCTTTTAGCGCATCAATTGCGTCGAGATATACGGTCAGCGACTGTTGTTTTATTGTGGAAAATCCACCGAAAGGCGCTGAAAACGGGCTGAGCAAAACCGAGTCCTTTTCACCGAGGATTAATCCNAGACGCGCTTTGCTGTCACGNAAAATGAGGAAATGCGCGTTGTCGCATTTGCATGAATTCAAGACGGTGAATGCCGATGTGTTATAGACTGTGTTGCCCGGAAAAATATTGGCATATTCTCGTGCTGAAACTTCGTTGACTGTCATAATCAGATAGCGTTAAGTGAGAGAATCTGCTGGAGGATTGAAACTGCTTCCTCCACGGTTGGCACATCGGATATCGCAAAACTGCGTCGCCCGTTTTTCTCTCTTATGCGGCATCGGCGCGGATTGTTCTGAAGATAGTTCAGAAGTCTGCCGAACATGGGCGACTGATAATATGCCTTGTTGCTGTCATCAACGAAATAGAGATACATATTGGACTGCTTTAAGCCTATTTTTTCTATNCCGAGGCGACGTGCAAGGAAACGCAGTCGAGGAATGCGGAGCAATTCGAGNGTGACATTGGGGATTTTCCCGAAGCGGTCCTCAAGCTGCATTTTGAATTTCTGCAAATCAAGTTCTCGCTCTATTCCGTCAAGCTCCTTGTAAAGGCTTATGCGTTCACTTTCCTGAGGAACGTAGTCGGGCGGAAGCAGCAATTCCATGTCGCTTTCAACNGCGCAGTCTGCCACGAATTCTTCTTCGTTCTGGTCAGAATCGGCATCGTCTGATTTAAGCNCGTCGGCAAACTCTTCAGTCTTAAGTTCGATTACGGCTTCTTTGAGGATGCGCTGATAGGTCTCGTAGCCGAGATCGGCGATGAATCCCGACTGTTCGGCNCCAAGCAGATTACCCGCTCCGCGAATGTCAAGNTCCTGCATNGCGATGTGTATGCCGCTGCCGAGTTCACTGAAGCTTTCGATAGCTTGCAGTCGGCGGCGCGCCACCGGTGTCAATGGCAATCCGGGCGGCACAAGCAGATAGCAGAATGCCTTGCGTGAACTGCGACCCACTCTGCCTCGGAGCTGATGGAGTTCGCTCAANCCGAAGTTCTGCGCGTTATTGACCACAATTGTATTGACATTAGGCATGTCGATACCTGATTCTATAATTGTTGTGGCAAGCAGCACGTCATAATCNTGATTGGAAAAATCAAGTATCGCCTTNTCCAGTTTTTCAGGAGGCATCTGCCCGTGAGCCACGATAGTTCTTGCGTCGGGAACGAGACGGTGAATCATTGCCTCAAGATCATAGAGCCCCTCGATGCGCGGATTGATTATGAAAATCTGTCCGTTGCGCGACATTTCAAAGTTGACAGCTTCCGTGATAATGTCGTCGTTGAGCGAGGTGACTTGTGTCACGATAGGGTATCGNTTTGCAGGGGGTGTGGTGATTGCCGACAGGTCACGGGCTCCCATTAAGGAGAATTGCAGTGTGCGCGGAATGGGAGTTGCCGACATGGTTAGCGTGTCGACATTAACCTTCATTTGTTTCAGTTTTTCTTTTACCGCCACTCCGAATTTCTGCTCTTCGTCGACAATCAATAGTCCGAGGTCTTTGAATTTTACATCTTTCCCGATCAGTTTGTGAGTNCCGATGAGNATGTCNATTTTTCCCTCGGCAAGATCCGCGAGTATTTTCTTGACCTCTTTAGCTGTGCGTGCTCGTGAGATATAGTCGATTTTTACNGGGAAATCCTTTAGTCGATTGGAGAAGGTGTTGAAATGTTGGTAGGCGAGGACGGTTGTAGGCACAAGCACTGCGGTCTGTTTTCCNTCGGTGGCAGCCTTGAACGCNGCTCTTATTGCGATTTCNGTNTTGCCNAANCCNACGTCNCCNCATATCAGACGGTCCATTGGACGCTGAGATTCCATGTCGGCTTTTACGGCTTGTGTCGCAGTGAGCTGGTCGGGGGTGTCCTCGTAAATGAAGGATGCTTCAAGTTCCTGCTGAAGATAGCTGTCGGGCGAGTAGGCGAATCCCTTCTCATCCTTTCTTGCGGCATAAAGCTTTATNAGGTCGCGGGCTATATCTTTTAACTTGGATTTGGTCTTTTCTTTAAGTTTGCCCCAATTGCCCGAGCCAAGGCGGTTGATGCGCGGTTCGACACCCTCTTTACCACGGTATTTTGCNAGTTTGTGGAGCGAATGGACGCTGACGAGCAGGATATCGTCATTAGAATAAATCAGTTTGATCATCTCCTGCTTTCTGCCGTTGACTTCGGTCCTGATCAGTCCGCCGAATTTTCCGACGCCGTGGTCTATGTGGACCACATAGTCACCCGGCTCGATTTGTCCGAGCTCTTTGAGCGACAGGGCGAGTTTGCCGGAACGCGCGCGGTCGCTTTTCAGGTTATACTTGTGGAATCGGTCAAAAATCTGATGGTCGGTGAANACGCATACTTTTATCGTATTGTCGGCAAANCCTTCATGCACNGTNGATATCACCGGAGTNAANGGAATGTTGTCNCCNCGGTCGGCNAATATNGCCCTNATGCGNTCTATCTGNTTTTCCGAGTCGCTAAGNATATAGATTGNGTANCCGTCNGCNATNTATTTTGAGAANGNNCTGCTGATNANGTCNAANTTCTTGTGAAAGATGCCTTGTGGCGTGCAGTCAAATCCTATTGACCGTCCTGTCCTCGTTCCTTTTTCAAGGGNGGCGGTGAAGTGAATCTGGCGGCACTCCTCCAGTCTCTTTGCGAAATTGTCGGGGTCAACCAAATTAGACATTGCGGTTGAGTCATAGTCCTCAGCCATCACCGCATTCTCGCTTATCGTGTCGGNGGTGACGGCTTTCACTCGCTCGGCNGTGTATGCGGCGTCGCGCACCCACACAGGCATGTCATCGGGCACATAGTCGAGAAACGAGGCTACTCCGTCAGATGTTACGTCGGCGGTGATAGCCACTGTCTCGATTTTTTTCTCAGATAGCTGGGTCTCTATATTGAACTGGCGTATGCTGTCGATTTCGTCGCCGAAGAAGTCAATTCTAAACGGNNGGTCNTTGCTATAACCGAATATNTCGAGTATTGAACCTCTNACAGCAAAGTGCCCCGGTTCATACACATAATCCACTTCTTTGAATCCATTCTCGCGNAGCCATTTCTGGGTTTCTACCAAGTCGACGTTTTTTCCCGTAGTCAGCCTTAATGTGTGGCTGTCGATAGAATCGCGNGANGCTACTTTTTCAGCAAGGGCTTCAGGATATGTTACGACATATTTNAGATTTGCGTCGTTCATCCATCGGTTCAAGGCTTCGGTCCTCATGATTTGTGAGGGGGGATCGACTTGTCCGTATTTGATGGCGCGTCGATAGCCCGAGGGGAGCATCAGCACGGCGTTTTCGCCAAGGACTCTTGACAAATCATGATATATGTAGCCGGCATCGTCAAGCGAATCGCCTATTATCAATGCAGGATTGCTGTCGTTGGCGACCGACGCCATCAGCATCGGAGCCGACGAACCGGCAAGCCCATAAAAGGTGACACGCCTTACGGTGGTNTNGTCAAGNAGTGACTTGACTGCCCGTCGGCGTGTCTTATTGAATAAAATGTCGCAAAGTTGCTCTATATCCATTATTTCTTGTTAGATTTAGACGCAGGCGCTGAAAGCAATTCCTTGTATCGGTTGGCATNGTTGAGTATCACTGCCGCCGAGTCAAGNGTCGCGTCACGTTTCAGTGACTCGATAACCTGTCCTTCCTGATAGTAATAGCGTTTTATGATTTCTCCGGCGAGAATCTCTTCAATCGCCTGGCGATTGTTGTCGAGGTCATGATTCAGATTGTGCTTGAGCATTCNTTCGAGGATTGAGAATTGATTCTTGATGGAGTCATTCATGTAGCCCTCAACCTCGGCTGTCTTTTTCAACGAGGAAAGCATCTGCTCGCAAACTTTATCATAATTGAATTTCTCGGGATCGATGTATGCCTTGAAATCTTCAAAAATTGAATCGGTAAGGACGAATTTGTCGGCNGGAGCTATAGNGGGATGCTCTGCGGCAAATTTNGTCGCATAATCAAANGCCCAATGGTCAACGATAATATTGTAGGTNAGGCGGTTAATTTCGGGGTACTCTACTTTTATATCGGGTGTGATGCCTCCGCCGTCGCGCACCTCTCTTCCATGTTTTGTTTTAAACACGTTTGTCAATGAATCGGGAATGCGTCCTACTGACCCGTCAGGGTTGCGATGGCTGTAATCGATAGCCTGGATAAGNCGTCCGCTGGGAATGTAGTATTTAGCGATGGTTACTTTCAGGATTCCGTCATAAGGAAGAGGACGCGTGGTCTGNACCAATCCCTTGCCGAAAGAACGGCTTCCGACAATGACGGCACGGTCAAGGTCCTGCANCGCGCCGGCGGTTATCTCGCTTGCTGAGGCGGTGTTGCCNTCGGTNAGCACTACAAGGGGAATTTCAGTGTCAATCGGAGCGGCTGTAGTTTTGTAAATCTTTTCGTTCATCACGCCCTTNCCTCGGGTGCGNAACACTTCGGTGTTTTTGGGCACGAACAGCCCGACGATTTTTACCGCTTCTTCAAGAAGTCCTCCTGTATTTCCGCGAAGATCGAGAATTATCGATTTAACGCGGGGATCCTTTTTAAGTTCGATAAGNGCATTGCGCACTTCCGTGCCCGACTTATCGTTGAAAGAAGACAGNTCGATGTAGCCGATGTTATCTTTGACCACTCCATAATAGGGNATAGTTGGAATCTGGATTTTCTCACGGATTATGTCAACCGTGATAATNGAATCAGTTGNGTAAGGGCGTTTGACCTGTACTTTGAGCGGTGTTCCCGCTTGACCGGTGAGTTTNTCTTTNACNTGGTCGCTATGCCATGATGTCACGGTGTCGTTGTCAACCATCATGATAAGGTCGCCGGGTTTAAGTCCGGCTTTCTGAGACGGGCTCCCGAGATAAGGCTCGGAAATGAACACCCCTTGACCGGGCTTTTCCATTATAATCGCGCCTATGCCGCCATACTCTCCTGAAGTCATCAGGGCGATGTCATCTTGATTTGCCGAAGAGTAGTATTCCGTATAAGGGTCTATATCGTGCAACATTGCGGCGATAGCCGTGTTTATGGATTTTTCCGCGCTTATAGAATCGACATAATTAGTCTGGAGTTCTTTGTAAAGAGCGTTGAAGATATCAAGATTGCGTGTTATCTCACCTTTGTTGCTGCGAGTTGCAGCAATGCTTGATATTGCTGCCGCCGCAACAATTGCAAGAGCGAAATATTTTCCTTTNAAAAATTTCATTCTGATACGAGTTGAAAATTAAAATGCTAAGTTACTACATTTATATAACAAATATATAACAAACAAGTCTTAATTTTGTCAAAAATAATTAACACATTTCTGTTTTTNGGCATTAACCGGAAGTCGGTTAATGGTGAAGTCGGATACTTGCTTCAGCGGCGGCGAGAGATGCNGGTTTTCCGATGTCAAACCAAGAATAGGGNTGCTCAGGGATATAACCACTAATATNGAGACTCCTGCAGTTGTCGATATAAAATTCAGTGATTGAAAATGGCGTGTCTTCGCCTCGGAATGCGCTTAACGCCGGCAGCAGTGACGGCGAAATAACGTGTATGCCGTTGAATGCGTATTTGTNGAGTGAATCGCNTTTNATNCCNGNCGGNTTCACTTCATNGGTGGAGACGTTGATCCATCCGTTCATTNTCATCTGCCGGTCAAAGAGCAGATAGCGGGATGTTTTNCGCTCGCTTACAAGCAANGTTGCGTCNGCGTGTGAAGATTTGTGATGGTCGTAAATCGTCTTGAGGTCGAGATCGGTCAAAATATCGGCGTTATGCACAATGAACGGCTCGCTGCCNGANAGCCATTTTTCCGCTTTGATGATTCCTCCGCCTGTGTCAAGAAGTTTGTCGCGCTCGTCGCTGANGGCTATGTCGATTCCAAAGTTTTGCATGGAGTTCAGGAAGTCGATAATCATGTCGGGGAAATGGTGTACATTTATCAGAATGTGATTGCATCCCGCATTTTTCAGATTCATGATGACACGCTGGAGNATAGGCGTTCCATCGACTTTCACAAGAGCTTTTGGCATTGAGTCGGTGAGCGGGCGGAGTCTTGTGCCAAGTCCCGCTGCGAAAATCATCGCTTTCATTGTAGTGTCAGTTTTTTACCGAGTTCGAAATGGGTCAGCTCAACGGTGATGCCTGGGAAACGGTCGTGGAGATGTCGAGCCATGTGCTCGGCGCTGTAGACTGAACGGTGTTGTCCGCCGGTGCATCCGAAACTCACCATGAGGCTGTTGAACCCGCGTTCAATGTAGGTTGACACTGAGTTGTCCACCATCGAATATGCTTCGTCAAGAAATTTTGTGATAGAGCCTTCGTTTTCAAGAAACTCAATGACCTCGGTATCGAGACCTGTGAGCTGTTTNTATTNNTCNTATCNGCCNGGATTGTGAAGNNCNCGGCAGTCGAANACGAATCCGCCGCCNTTGCCNGANGTATCCGACGGAATNCCGTGGCGGTTGTATCCGAAGCTTGCCACTTTGACCGTTAGCTTATCGGCTTTTTCNGCGGGTTTAAATTTGTCAAGCGAAATCATTTCTTTCAGCAATCCGGTCAGATAAGGCAATTCGGCAAAATCACTCGTGTCGAGAAGCTCCGTGAGATTNTNTATTGCCATGGGTATGCTTTGCAGGAAATGAGGTTTACGTTCCACATATCCTCTGAATCCATAAGCNCCAAGCACCTGAAGNGTTCGGAACAGGATGAAATAGGGGAGAGACCGGTGGAATTTGTCACGATCTATTTCCGAGAAGCGTGATGCCGATTTAAGATAAACTTCAATCATTTTTTCACGAAGCCATTGAGGGAAATTGGCTTTGGCTTGCCACAGGAACGACACGAGGTCATATATCCATGGTCCGCGTCTTCCTCCCTGGAAATCGATGAAATGAGGCATATCATCTTTAATCAGCACGTTTCGCGACTGAAAATCACGAAACATGAATGTTTCANATTCTTCCGAGAGCAATAGGCTCGCGAACTTTTCAAAATCATCTTCGAGAACTTCTTCTCTAAATTCNATTCCGGTGGTTTTCAAAAAGCAGTATTTGAAATAATTCAGGTCCCACATAACCGAGCGGCGATCCATATCGCTTACCGGATAGCACTTGCTATAGTCTATTCCGTTGCCTCCGAGCCATTGCATAGCCGGGAGCAGCATGATTGTCGTTTCGATTAGCTTAAGCGTTTTGTCGTCCCACACTGTTTTGTCGGGTCTTTTCGTGATTATATCAAACAGAGATACGTTGCCTAAGTCTGATTGCAGATACTGCATGTGGTCTGCCGAGGTTGCAAGTATCTCAGGCACGGGCAACCCTTTTGCATGGAAATCTTTGCAAAGGTAAATGAATGCTTCGTTTTCTTCCTTTGAAGTGCCGNCTGTTCCGATTATCGAAGGTTCCNGTCCGATTCTGAAGTAAGTGCGGTTGCTGCCTGATCCTGTAATAGGAANTATCTCCTCGGGAGCATGCCCAGTAACGGTTTTATATAAATCTATTAGCTGTTTTTCCATTGCCGATATAATCATTTTCAACAAAATTAATCAGAATTNCGGGAATAAATATTACATTTGCAATTAAAAATTAAGAAGAAGTAAGTATGACAAAAGTATCTCAGCGAGGAAGTATAATGCCCGCGTCACCTATCAGGCGTCTGGTTCCGTTAGCCAATGCCGCNAAAGAGCGAGGCATCAAAGTCTATCACCTCAATATCGGTCAACCTGATGTACCTACCCCTCAGCAGGGATTGGACGCGTTGAAGCANATTGACCGCAAGGTGTTGGAATATAGCCCGTCAGAGGGATTNTTGTCATTGCGTCAGAAACTTCATCAATATTATAAAAGATTCAACATCGACGTTAATGTTGAGGATATTATCGTTACTACCGGCGGNTCGGAAGCGGTTTTGTTCGCATTTTTAGCGTGCCTTGATCCGGGCGACGAGATAATTGTTCCGGAACCAGCCTATGCCAACTACATGGCGTTTGCAATATCGGCAGGAGCAAAAATCATAACTGTTCCGTCGAGNATAGAGGACGGTTTCTCGCTTCCTCCTGTTGAAGANTTTGAAAAACTTATCACGCCAAAGACCAAGGGCATATTGATTTGTAACCCCAACAATCCCACCGGATATCTCTATACAATGAAAGAGATGCTCCAGATAAGGGATTTGGTGAAAAAATATGACCTTTTCCTGTTCTCTGATGAGGTNTACCGTGAATTTTGCTATACCGGAGCTCCNTACATCTCAGCTTTCCATCTCCCCGGAATTGAAGAGCAGGTGGTGCTGATNGATTCAGTTTCGAAGCGCTATAACGAGTGCGGTATTCGTATCGGCGCCCTTATCACCAAGCATGAAGAGCTGAAGAAGAACGTCATGAAGTTTTGCCAGGCGCGTCTCAGCCCTCCATTGCTGGGACAGATAGTTGCCGAAGCGTCGATAGACACTCCGAAGGAATATATGCTGGAAACTTATAACGAGTATGTTGAACGCAGAAAGTTCCTGATTGACCAGCTCAATAAGATTCCGGGGTGCTACACTCCTATACCTATGGGCGCNTTCTACACGGTGGTGCGTCTTCCCATTGATGACGCNGATAAGTTCTGCGAATGGTGTCTTGAGCATTTTGAATTCGAGGGGCAAACTATTTTCATGGCTCCCGCATCAGGATTCTATACCACCGAAGGTATGGGTAAAAACGAAGTGCGCATGGCTTACGTTCTTTGCAAAGAGGAACTCGCCAAGGCTATGCAGGTGCTTGCCGAGGCATTGAAAGCCTATCCGGGACGAACCATTTAATCGCAGATTATACTTTCATGGGCTATGAGCTTTTCATTGCGCGTCGGTTGCGTCTTTCTGATGAAAGCCGGCGCGGAATGTCGCCAAGCATAGTGATTGCTATTGTCGGCATCGCGCTGTCCATCGTTGTCATGATGCTTGCGATGAGTATCGTGTATGGCTTCAAAAAGGAGATTCGCAGCAAAGTCACAGGCTTTGATTCGCAGGTCACNGTATATCCTGCCTCTTACGACGGTGTGAGCGATGGCGGCTATATTGACTTTTCGCCTGAACTGCGCAAAGTAATTGACGGCACCGATCTATTTCTCNCTCCTTCGTTGGTCNTNCAACAGCCCGCTATAATNAAGACCGACACTACTTTTCAGGCGGTTTTAATCAAGGGGATCGGTGACGGACCGGGATGGGATTTTGTCAGCGACAACATTATTGCCGGCGAGCTCCCTGAGTATAGCGATGAGGAGNACGGCAATAAAGTTATCGTGTCGGAGATAATCGCCAATAAGTTGGGATTGAAACTNGGCGATAAAGTTAATGCCTATTTTTTTATTGATAACTCGCTTAAAGCTCGCCGAATAGAATTGGCTGCAATATATAACACGAATTTCGGGGACTATGACAAGGCGTTTATNTTTTCGTCGTTGCCTTTTGTTCAGAAGGTAGTCGGAGTNGGTAATAATCAGGGTAGCCGCATCGAGTTGATGACATCGGGCAGGGAGTCGGTCGACGAAAGCGCTCTTAAACTCCAGAATGAAATGATGCTCGCGTGTTACACCGGCAAATTGAACGGGACCTATCGCTTGGCGACAGTCACAGAAAACGGNATGATGTACTTCAACTGGCTTGAGCTTCTTGACACCAATGTGGTGGTCATANTGGTTTTGATGGCATTGGTGTCGGGCTTCACTTTGATTTCAAGCCTGTTCATTATTATTCTTGAACGTGTTAACATGATTGGAGTTTTAAAGGCTCTTGGAGCCACAAACGGAGAGATAAGGCGCATCTTCAGTTATGTGGCTCAGAAACTTGTTATCTTGGGAATGTTGATAGGGGACATTTTAGGCATCGCATTTTTGCTAATTCAGAAATACACCCGTTTTCTCCCGCTTGACCCCGAGGCATATTATNTGGATTACGTTCCGGTGGAAATAAACTGGCTTCAGATAATTTTGCTCAATATCGGAGTTTTTCTCATCAGCTGGCTGATGATATTGATTCCGGGGCAACTTGTGGCGAAAATAACCCCGGCATCCTCCATTAAATACGAATAAGTNCACGCATATTTTGATGANCTCTTAAAGACCTTAAGGACTTTAAGGTCTTTAAGAGCGCTTTGGTGGTCANGTTGTGGCGGGAGATTCTTCGGTGGATTCTTTTTGGACCATTCTGCGTAANGANCGGCGTATGGTTCTCCACTTTGGGAAGATGGCGAAAGGACGTATAGGTCCATAGCTGACAAGCACCACTGTTATTGATGTGATAGCNGCAATCAAAAGCCATCCGTAGATCTCTTTCATTGACACTATCAATGCCTGNTGTTGAACCATTCCATATAATTGNTTGAATGGAATGTGGACTATGTCAAGATTGGTATTTGTCATAGCTCCTCCTATTAGCGACGCATTTTTGGCAATCGTGTGTCGCAAAAATTCGCCAATNAGGGCGGGTCCNAGCGTGGCTCCCATCACAGCGCCTGTNAANCCNTTGATNGTAAGCGCNTGGGGNAACACGAAGAAATGCAGTCCGCTTTGCACTATNGATGTCAGGAAGACGATTGAAATGATTACCGAGGCGGCTCCGCGGAAAAACAATGGCAAGAACAGCATCTCCTTTTCNACGTTATAATCAATCAAAAAGTAGAAGTAGGCNAGATATACCGCGGCAAAGGAGAATGCTATCACGGTCATGGTCTTGTAGCGCCATTTGCGGAGAGCGAAAGTGAAGTANGTGAGTGCAACTCCCACGATTATTCCGGCAAAGACATACCAGTTGAGGTCAATCAAATTNGTTTCATCAAATCCGAGAATCGCTGCCGCATAACTGTGTTCAAACACGTGTTCGGTGCCGAGCAATGTNAAAAACACGAGGTAAATCACCGTGGCNCGNATNACGTTNCGGTTCTTCATCGCCATAAAAGAGATATAGGGGTGATGAAGGAACGATGCGCGCCACAGGTTGATNNNNGCGCACGTANTGTGCCTAANATNGNNGCNCCNATNATTTCGNNNGCATCCCACCAGTCATAGAAGTTNCCNTANACNCATATAAANGTGAANCANANCATCACNANNCCCCATANNCCNGANCCNATCCAGTCNATGCCNAGCANNGGTATTTGCATNGGACCCTTNNCCGGCTTGACAAAAAGCAATACCATNAGNAGCATNAGNGCNAGNAGNCCTGTCATGATGAAATGCATGTATTCCCANTGNGAGAAGAATGCGGTATAAACAGTGGCTATTCCGCTGAGCTGGATGGCGCTGTCGACGATTATGTAGACATAACAGAAGAATATCGCCATGTCGCGCACNGGNGTNANCCAAAGCTGTATTGTCGAGTTGCAAGCGAATGTAGCCCACATTCTGAACCATCCGGCAAAGAAGCATGTCGCAACTAAAACCGGGACGGAGTCGGTGTGGGAGCATATAATGTTTGCCGCTATCAGCGCNATGCAGCAAACTGACAGAGCNACCCNGTTNGAATATCTGAACTTCAGCCGGAACATGACTGCGAAGTTGAGCGACATTCCAATCAGTTGGGCATATCCTGCCATCAGNATGTCTTCNTGCATAAGCGCTGTTGTGCCAACCATGTCAGATGCCGCGGCGAGATACACGCCGCCTGAAAACTGGATGATAAGCACAAAAAAGACGAAGAGCCAAGGCTTGAGCTTGCGTGGAATGTAGTTGGGTACGTCAGGGATGTCAAATGGTCCCTGCGGTTTATGCCAGTCTGCCATATCAATATTTCACTTCACACTCTNCGTTCATGCCGGCGCGTAGGCGTGCCATGTCGGCNTCATTGTTGTCTTTTGTGAATTCAATTCTCACGGGGAGGCGTTGGCGTACTTTTACGAAATTGCCAGCCGAATTATCCTGAGGCAGAATTGACAGCGATGATCCTGTTGCATTGGAAATAGATGTCACACACCCGTTGAATGTCACTCCGGGNATTGCGTCGACTTTAATCTTGACCTGGCTCCCGGGCTGAATGTGGGATAACTGGGTTTCCTTGTAATTGGCGGTTACCCATATTTCTCCTGAGTCCACGATGTCAAGCAATGTCTGTCCCGGCTGCACGAGTTGTCCNGTCTGAATCTCCTTTCTTGTGGTGAAACCGTCGCATGGAGCGGTTATCACGCAGTATGACAGATTAAGTTCGGCTGTCTCAAGGAGCGCTTGCGCAAGTTCTATCCCGGCTTCATTCTGGGCTATGNGCTCCCGGTTTTCAGCGACAATTGACGAGGTTGCCGCACGTTGATTGACNAGCGTTTGGTAGCGAGCTTTTTTTGCTTCATAGTCAGTCTTTGCCGCGTCATATTGCTGACGGGTGACGGCGTCTTTTGCCAGCAGGTTTTTATATCTCTCAAAATCGGTCGCCGCCATTTCCATGACTATTTTTGCTTCGGCGATNGAAGCTTCGGAAACAGCCACATTTGCTGCGGCAACATTTATCCCTCTGTCGGTCACGCCTTTTCCGGCAACGGCGTTTTGATAGTCGGCACGTGCCTGTGCAACTCTCAGCCTCATATCGGCGTCATCTATAATTACGAGAGTGTCACCCTTTTTTACTTGCTCATATTCCTTAAAGCGGATTTCCTTGATATATCCTTGCACACGGCTGTTCACCGGCACAATCTGCTGTTGAACCTGCGCGTTGTCGGTAAACTCCACATTTCCGAGATGGATGAACTTGCTTCCCACCCAAACGGCGGCAATGACAACTACTATTAGCGATATTATATAGGAGAGGAGTTTTTTAGAACTGTGTTTCATATTTTTCCTGTTGTGAATAAGAGTTTATAATAATAGTATATGATATTGATTCGAGCGTTGACCAGTTGCTGTTCGGCNTCGAGTTTTGAGTTTGCGGCATCAAGCATGTCGGTTATGAGAGCCATGTCTGAACTATATCGGGTTGATGTNGTCATGTAGTTCCTGTCGGCAAGCTCAACGCTCTTTTGCTGAGTCTTAAGCTCTTCGTAGGCTTCCATATAACGGATGTAGTCGGCTCTGACGCCGAGGCTCACTTGTTCGTCGGTTGCGTCGAGCTGTTCTATCGCGTTTCNTGTGGCAATGCGGCTTTTGGTTAGCGATTTNTTGTTTTTATAGAGTGATGAAAGATTNTAGCTTACCCCCACGCCCACATACCAGTAGCTTAGGTTGCGGTTTATTGGCGGCACTTCGACCAATATCGGTCCGTCGATGGTCCATCCGGCGTTAATTCCTATTTTGGGCAATCGCTCGCTTTTTACCAGTTCTTCAGCTTTTCGGCTGATTTCCACGCCTGAACGCGCAAGCTTAAGCGACGGAGCGTTTTGCGANGCTTCCTGTTGCCACCATTCTTCGCCTGAAACCGGGAGCGCCTTCGACAATATCGTAGAGTCAGGCGCAATGATCGTTCCGTCGGGCAACCCTGCTGTGAGCGNAAGNTTATGGTTGAGGATGCTTATCGTGTTATTGATTTTTATAAGTTGAAGTTCAAGATTGGAAACGAGCAATTCGTAGCGTGTTATATCGTTTTTCAATGCCACTCCTTGCTCATATCTTTCATTCATCTCGTCAAGCACCTTGCGAGCTTGGGCGATATTGTTCTCGACCACCACGCGCAGATTTTCATATTTGTAGATGTCAAGATAGAATCCGGCNATGCTGAAACGGATATTGTCGCGCTTTAATTCGGTTGCATATCGGGCGGCTGTAGTCTTAAGTTCGGCAAGTTCGATTGTGTTTGAAATTGCCCCGCCGGTATATATTGGTTGGGTNACGTTTATTGACAATCCGCTGCCAAAATGAGGGATGGGAGCCTTCTGATAGTCGGAAAAATCACGCTCGGTAGTAAATCCGTCGCCGATATAACTAAGCGANAGTGACGTGGTTATGTCGGGTAAGCGATTGGCTTTTGCCACTTCGATTTCCTGCCGCGCTTCCTCTTCGGCNGTAAACGACGGACGAAGTTGAACGCTGTTGGATTCGGCTATTTCAAACAGCTTTTCNAGAGGAATGACTTGCCGTTCNGTTTCAGCGGCATGCGCCCCATGGCTCAACAGGATTGCGGCAAGCGTTCCTGTGAGCAATCGGAGATTGTTCATAGAATGATAATTGAAAAATGTGATTAATATAAAAGGNTATTATTTTCTGCCATTCGGACTGAAGTGGCATAAGAGTGGAATGGAGTGGACCTGANTATATATCAGGCATCTCCTAATAGGAAGAAATCATTGNGTGCTCTTCCAATTCTCTTTGAATGCGTAGTTTTGGACTGTGGCTACAAGATTGCCGGTGATGAATGTATTTTCAGTCATAGTGGATGGNTCTTTGTGAACCATGCTGCAAAATTACGAAAAATAATTAAAAAATATCGCCGAACCGACAAAAGAAGTTTGGCGACAACNCGGGGTATTTATTAAACGGATGAAGATGAAATCGTTTAATCGGGGATATAAAATAAGATTTCCAAACCGACATGATATGCGGTTTGGAAATCTTGACTNAATATAGGGGGAAGGGATGTATTAAGAGTTTGCTGNGTCTTCTTTTGCGGGTTTTCCTTGGCGTTTGCCGTCATGCTTTTTCCCTTTNTCGCCNTTGGCGTCCTTTTTGTTTTTCATNTTGCGAGGATTTCCCATCGGNGCTTTGCCGGGTNTTGTGGTTGTNNCCGNCNTTGATNTACATGTTTTCAAGGAAAGTCACATANTTGTCTTCACCAAGAATCGANTTTACTTCAGCGAGATATTGCTTTTTAGCCTCGCGGCGTTCAGTCNTGCGNGCTTCGTGATCACGTTTTTTGCTCTCTTTTTGAGCTTGCATTTGCTGCTTGCGTGCTTCACGGGTCTTTTCGTTCAATTGCTGNAATTGNGATTTCTGCGCGTCGGTGAGATTCAAGTCGGCAAATGGGTCAGCTTTAGGCTTGCGTTCAGGACGATTTGCTTTTTGCTTCTTGACGTTTTCNATTTTTTCANTTTTTTGGGAGGGGGNGTTGTTTTGCGCCATTCCTGAGAATGCGATTAGTGACATTGACACGAGCGCTAAACCAAAAATTTTCTGTTTCATGAGATTTCTTTTTTAGGATTTTATTAATTGTNTTTGTTTGTGTTTATGATAAGGAAACGGGCTCGCGGTTTAACAATGGCGCGTGATTTAACTGATATTTAACTATTTCNGGGCGGTAAATTTAATTAAGTTTAAAATGACAGCAATGGGATTAAACCTTTTAGACCGGTTGCCACGATATTTGTCGGCGCATGGGAGGCAAAANGGTTTGTCATAATTTTTTGCGGGGTTTGGGGAGTTGATTTTGAGAGCGNGCGCTNTGTTGATGCGGTCATTGTTGGATNGGTCGAGGTGAACAAATGTCACTAATGGGNCGTTAAATTTTAAAAGTTCTTAATTTGGAGACATAATAAAAGTGCTAAAATNATGAGAAAAGCGATTACAGTATTTACTCTTCTGATTTCCTGTTTCTGTATAGGACATGGTCAGGGTTTCAGCGATTCAGCCGAGATTTATTTCAGGCAGGGTAAATCTGGGCTTGAACTCGACATAAAGAATAATCGTAAGGAGCTTGATTCGCTGATGCGTCATGTTAAGGTTAATTCCGATTATCATAATGCNATAAAAAGCATACATGTGACCGGNGGAGCCTCGCCCGAGGGTTCTGTTGCGATAAATGAACAGCTGTCACGCAAGCGTGCCGNAGTNTTGTTCAATAAGTTGTCGGGCGAGATTTCTCTACCCGATTCAATAACTTCCTTCACCTTTATAGGTCGTGATTGGGCNGGGCTTAAAGAATTGGTGAGCCAAGATGATAATGTGCCTTATCGCAATGATGTGATTTCGCTGATTGACACTATATTGTCAAGTGAGGCGNCTCTTCATCATGATAGCGCTGAGAATTTGNTGAAATTGAANCGNCTCAGAGGNGGAGCGCCTTATCAATATATGTATACTCGGCAATTTCCGNNGTTGAGAGCATCTAAAATGTATATTGAATATTACCGACATTTGCTGGAAATGCCNCAGGACGATGATTTGTTGGAGATTCCTTCGCTATCGGTGGATCTGCCCGGAGAAGTAACCGTTTCGCCCGATTTTAAGATGCCTGTTGACGCNCNACGCAATTTCTATATGGCGCTAAAGACCAATATGCTTTACGATCTTCTTGCGGTGCCAAATATCAGTGCGGAATTTTATGTGGGTAAAAATTGGTCGATTGTAGGAAATTGGATGTATGGATGGTGGAAAACCGACGCGCGTCATCGTTATTGGCGCATATATGGAGGAGACGTTGCCTTGAGATGGTGGTTTGGCTCNCAGGCTCATCGCAAGCCCCTCACCGGACATCATATCGGAGTATACGGCGGTGTCGTAACCTACGATTTCGAGTGGGGAGGAAAAGGATATATGGGCGGTCTGCCCGGCAAAACNTTGTGGGACCGATGCATGAAAGTTTGCGGACTNGAGTATGGCTATTCGCTCCCCATTACCCGTCGCCTTAATATCGACTTCACGATAGGAATCGGCTATATGGGCGGTAAATATATGACTTATGAACCCGACGATAAATTCTATGTGTGGAAGTCGACCAATAAACTCAATTGGTTTGGTCCTACTAAAGCGGAAATATCGTTAGTGTGGCTCATAGGAAACGGAAATTATAATTCAGGCAAGAAAGGAGGCATGAGATGAAACATTTTGTCAGCTTGCTTTCAATAACCGCAATTGTAGGGATGACTTCNTGCCATCATAAAGATTTGTATTTTGAAGATCCTAATCTTGTNGGGCTTGAAGTGGTNTATGACTGGCGCAATGCTCCCGATGCCGATCCTGAGTCAATGGAGCTTCATTTGTTCAACCATTCCGACAATGAGCATCTGAGATATAATTTNCCTAATCGCACCGGGGGAGAGATAACAATTCCCTATGGCGAATATGACGGAATCAGTCTTAATAATGATATAACCGATTGGGCTGAATTCAGGAATACGNCAGGGATTGAGAGTTATGAAATATGCACTCTTGACGCCACTACACTTTCCGCCTACGGCTTGTCGGCTGCCTCTGTCCCTCGTTCTCGCGATGCGGAGGAGGAGCGCGTGGCGGCTACGCCTAAGATGTTGTGGAGCNTTAGAAACAATAATATAAATATAGCTTTTNCCAATGACGGCAAGAAGCAAACGATTGTCTTCTATCCTGAAGAGAATGTGTGTCACTACACGGTCGACATAATTGACGTGGAGAATATTTCCGACGTGTCGGGGGCAGAGATNGACGGAACTATTTCAGGAATGGCTGAGGGATTCATGATTGGCGGGCATGCCGCGTCAGACACTCATGTTACGATGCCCTTCACGTTGTCGATAGGAACCGACAAGAAATCGATGCATAGTGAGTTTCTCACGTTTGGAGAATGCGAAANTACGTCATGCAAGCATATTCTGACCATTTATATGTATCTGAATGACGGTACAAAATGGTATTACACTTTTGATGTGACGAATCAAGTTCAGTCGGCNCCTGACCCNAGGCATGTTCACATAGTGATTTCGGGGCTTACCGTGCCAAAATCATTTTCNGATGAGGGNGGATTTAATCCGAGCGTGAACGACTGGCAAACAAAAAATATAGATTTGGAAATGTAATAAAACCCTGATATATTAACGCATTTAAAATTATGACTAAAATGAAAACGATGCCTATTCTTATGGCTGTAGCAGCAATGCTCAGTTTTGCCTCATGCTCTGAGGACGAGCCGGTGGATACTAACAGGGGACGCGCGATCGATTTTCGTCCGGTTATGGGTGGACGTTCTCGCGGAGCTGAAACCACCAATGCCAATTTGTCGTCGATGAATGTTACCGCTTTCATGGGCGATAGCGAGTTCTTTCCTGATATGGAATTTTCCAGAAGCAGTGACGGATTTTTTAAATCCNCTCAGGAATACTATTGGCCCGGAGATGANAGCGAACTGACATTCTATGCATATGCTCCTTCTGTGCCCGGCGGCAAAGTGACGATTGATAATACCGCAAAGGAAATGACTGATTTCTCGCCGGCTGCTGAAATTGCCAATCAGGTCGACTTTATCACGGCGACGGCTACAGGTAAAAAATCGACTAATGAGGAGANNGGAGTGGAACTTACCTTCAATCANAGGCTTGTTCAGATNGAAGTGTGNGCCAAGACTGGAAATGAACTATATAATTTTGAAGTTTCCGGTGTCCGTATCGGGCAACCTGTTTCGGTCGCTTCTTTTGATTTCGGAACTTTAGGATGGACCCTGGGCAGCGATAAGGCGATATATGAAGAAACTTATANCACNCCNAAAACAATTACTGCGACNGCTACATCAATCATGGGCGACGGCGGTAATGCGATGTTGATTCCGCAGCAACTTACCGCNTGGGATCCGGNGGGAGATGCGGNAAACACTGCCAAGGGCGCTTACCTGTCGGTAAAATTGAAAATAACAACTGCGGCTACCGGNGTTCAGGTTTATCCGTTCCCCAGCGACGGCGATTGCGACTGGGCTGCAATTCCTATCGACACTGATTGGCAAGCCGGAAACAAGTATATCTATACTCTCGATTTTACACATGGAGCCGGAAACGTAGANCCAAATGATCCGAAACCGGGCACTCCGGTACTTGGTGACGATATCAAGTTTAATGTTAAGGTTGTNCCATGGAATGCAACAAGTCAGGATGTTTCGATGGAGACGGAATGAAAATAAATTGATAAGGGTGCAGTGGGTTGAATGTTCCCATTGCACTCACTAATGAGAATATATGCCTTNTTTGGCTGTTTTCTCGATAAATGAACCGGAAAAATGTAAGACGATGAAGAATAACTTACAATTACATAAAAGCCATGGNCTACTCATTCCTGCGTGNGCGGCGTTTTTGAGCATGGTGTCATGCGCGGATGATAAAATGAGTCAGCCCGANATGCCTGGTGACAGAATCCAATTTGAAGTCAGCGCTTCAGATTCATGGAACCGTTCCCCACAGGGACGTAGCGCAGTTTACTCAGGAGGAAGTGCATCTTCTTCATCGGTNACATTGGAGGCGCCTGACGGCGACCGGCTCTACTTATTTNCCAAAGTGAGCAGGGGGATGTCGAAACGAACTTCAGAATTGAAATCCAGGGGAANTGTTGTTGAAACCGGCAGTATTGCCAGCGCGGGAGTTTATGCGATATACGGCGCTGCCGGAGATGATGCGTTCTACATGGANAATGTTGAAGTNAGACAAGAAAATTCATGGACTCCTGTTGACAAGTATCTTTGGCCGGGAGAGGGGNCTTTGCATTTTAACGCTTACTCTCCGTTTTATAGCGAAGCGTCGTCAACCGAGGGCGTGACGCGNNTGCCTCAAATTTCATCAGGCGGGATGACTCTCGATTACGTTACTCCTGCCGATGTNGCGTCNCAGATNGATNTGCTTTGGGCTACTCCNNTTGANGCGTCNTCNTCNCCNTGNAATCTTGAATTTAATCANGCNNTGACGGCNGTGAAATTTGTGACAGGNCAGAAGATGGTTCCGTGCACGATTAAAAGTATAGAAATCGTCTCTGTGAAAAGTCAAGGNACGCTGGATATTTCAACCGGAGCGTGGTCAGATGTTTCGGGAAATGANAGTTATGTGGTNGAGATTGACAAGGAGCTGACGGCTGATTCAGGATCGGAATATGTGGCGGCAGATTTTGCGTTAACATCCGATGAACAGACTTTTATTCTTTTGCCCCAGACTCTTGGCGATGATTCAAAAGTGGTTCTNACTGTAGAATCGAATGGCAAGACNTCTTCTTTTGAGGCTTCTGTNGCCGGNCANGTNTGGGANGAGGGNACNACNGTCACNTACAGGCTTTCGGCTAATCCTTCGGAACCTGATTTGTTCCTGCAAATAGTGGATGCCGATGGCAATAACGTGGAAAAATTGTCGACGAAATATACAGGAAGCCGAGTTTCATANACGGTTAAAAGCAGTTATGATGATGGTAACGGCTCCTCGGTGCCTATTTCATGGAAAGCGGCATTTATTGATGCCGATGGAAACGAGCTGGCTTCTGCTCCCGATTGGATTACCGATATGGTCATGAAGGGCAATGGCGACTCGGCATGTGTACTTGCAACCACATTAGTGGAACCGATATTTCTGGAAATGAGCGAGCAGACCCGATTACTNAGGAATAACGCCGATATAAATGCCACGTCAGGTCAGGAGCGGTATAATTTATCGTCATCTACAGGAGCTTCGTCAATAGAAAATACGGCAAACTGCTATATCATAAANGCGNCNGGAAANTATAGNCTTCCGCTTGTTTACGGTAATGCCATCGAAGGGGGTGTTAAGAATGAGAGCTCTTATATCTCCACTCTTCAGCAAACCGCGGCAAATAGGCGTAGGGCTCTATTCCATTTCATAAATCATCTTGGNAATGAAATTTCGGATCCTTATATCTATAATAATGCCGGATGTGNGNNNGANGANGCTGTNTTGNTGTGGGAGGACCGTGTTAATCTTGTGCGCAATATAACTCTTTCGGATGATAAAAAAACACTGGAGTTTGATGTTCCTCAAGCATCATTGAGACAGGGAAACGCGCTTTTGGCTGTGCGAGACAAGGANAAGAATGTGCTTTGGAGCTGGCATNTNTGGNTNACNGATTATGTGCCTGATGAAAATTGGCAGCAAATGCCGAGCAACGGTTCGTTGTTNCCAATGTATTCAAGGAATGTGGGNCGTATTTACGGAGGGGATAACACTGAGTTTAAAGCGGTTTCAACCATCATGCGTTTCACTCAGACTGATGTTCCCGACGGAATGACTCCATTGAGTGTTGATGTCGCTGTCGAGCAGGCCGGAGCCACGATTTATACCGGAGATTGCTACACCTTTTACCAGTGGGGTAGAAAAGATCCGCTTATTTCAGGATTGGACCGTTATTATGATGCCGACCACAATGAAATGGACGGAACGTCTATTCCCAACCAACCGGTNGGCACCGATTANAGGGAAATGATAAAGCTTACTATTTCCAATCCGCAGCTTTTTATATCGGGAAACGAGGCCGAAGTGAGAAAGATAACTTCGTTTTATGTGAATATGTGGACTATCGATCAGATTCCTCAGAATAATACTCTGCAACCTGAAAATGTCAAAACGATATATGATCCTAATCCTGTTGGGGCGAAAGTTCCGGTGGGTAATGCGTTTCATGGCTTGGATTCAATAAACGGAACCTATGACGCAGAAAAAAAGGAGGTNGTGATTCCATTGCCTAACGGAGATGTGTTTTCCTATACAACTCTCGGTTATAGAAGANCTCTCGGAGGAGAGACAATGAACGCGGAGACGGGTCAGTGTTGGACATCTACGGCGGGAANTGCNGCAAATGCAAAATATCTGGCTGTNGGGACGANTGGGCAAGCCCGTTTTGTGAACAACATAATTCTCTTCGGTTTTGCGATGCGTCCCGCTAAGGAGACTAATTAGGTCCCGGTTCACAGGNAATGTTAACGCCATGGNTGGTGGCTAAACTGAGTTTTCCCGATGGCTGATTTTNATGGAGATTGGGGAATAAATTTGATAAACCGCTCTTTGTTTTGTAACTTCGCNTGTAAATATAATTNAGATNTGATTATGAAGACAAAGAGTGAAGTTTGGCAGAGTGGAAAAGATATNGCCTGGGAACCTGCGGGCGATGGTGTTTGNCGCCAGATNATGGGATATGACGGTCAGNTNATGATGGTNAAGGTNAAATTTGAGAAGGGCGNCGTTGGNNCGGTCCACACTCATTACCATAGNCAGGTGACNTATGTTGTNAGCGGTAANTTTGAANTGACAATNGGNGANGANACNCGNATTATNGCNGAGGGNGACGGNTANTATGTNGCTCCNGATNTNNCNCACGGNTGTGTTTGTCTTGANGNNGGTATGCTNATNGACACNTTCTCTCCCATGCGTGAGGATTTCNTNANATANACNNCGGNAAAAAGAAGTANATTATGNGTNATGAAAGGAAAAAATTGCTGATGATTGTNGATCCTCAGATTGATTTTNTNAGNGGNNCNNTGNCGGTTGNNGGCGCGGANNAAGCCATGCTTGCGTTGAGCGATTATGTAGCTCATAACGGNGCCCTTTATTCTGATGTAATAGTAACGGCTGACCGTCATCCGTTCAATCATTGCTCATTNANNTGTTGCGGAGGCAAGTGGGAGCGNCATTGCGTGCATGACTCAGTCGGCGCNGCTNTNTTNCCNTCNNTGATGGAGAANTTNTATATGNCTTTCNNGGANATNTTCATTTNNTCTATAAAGGAGAGAATCCTGATGTCGAGGANTATTCTATNTTNAAAAANNGGGANGCNGCNNNANGNATTGCCGNTNTTGTCNNNGNTAANGGNATAGNNGAAATNGATATATGNGGAATTGCNGGNGATGTNTGTGTTTCCGACACNCTNCTTGANGGCATCCGTTTGCTTCCGAATATAAAATTTAATGTNTTGANGCGATTCTGTCCGTCNNTNGACGGNGGTNNNCGCCTTGACGGAATCGTAGCTAAATATCATATACCATGCGACANATAATCAATCATTTTACTGATGACGACTTGTATAAGTTCACCATGTGCTGCGCNGTNATNGACAATTACCCGCGCACGCAGGTGAAATATAAATTCACTGACAGNGANAANACTGTTTATCCTNNNGGNTTTGCCGANGAANTGAAACGACAGATNGCATTGCTTGAAAATGTTGNGATAACAGATGAAGAGATTGCGTTTATGCGTCGTCGATGCNCTTATATCCCNACATGGTTTTACAGTTTCCTGAAAGGNTTCCGGTATGACAGACGTTGGGTGCGCGTGGAGCAGGACNGTGACGGTCATCTNGATGTTGANTTTGAAGGCTCNTGGAGTGATACNATCCTTCTTGAAGTNAAGGTGCTTGCTATTATTTCTGAACTTTATTATATNATGACCGGTCAAGAGGCGGCATTGGATTATGACGTCTATTATAGCCGTTCATTTGANAANGCGCGGNGNCTTATNGAGGCNGGNTGTCAGTTCAGTGATTTCGGTACACGNCGCAGGGCTTCGTTTNAAGCTCAGGACACAGTGGTCGCGGCAATGAAAAAATGTCAGGAGGAAGTTGATGGAACCGGAAATTTTGTGGGCACAAGCAATGTGTATTTCGCNATGAAATATGACCTTGTTCCAATCGGTACAATGGCTCACGAACTTATATGCGCCATTGCCGGGATGTATGGACCCCAGATGGCGAATTATCTCGCAATGAAAACATGGTCTCAGACTTATAGAGGCGCTCTTGGCACATTCCTTTATGATACCTATGGCTGGCGCATTTTCAGNNTGAATTTTTCNGAAGATTATGCCAATATGTTTAAAGGNTTGCGNGTGGACAGCGGTGACAATTATAAAGAGCTTGATCTCATTGTCGAGAAATATCGGTCGCTTAACATAGATCCTTCGACAAAGCAAATNGTGTTCAGCAANGGGCTGAATGTTGATGAGGCGATTGAGATACAGCGTTATGCGGAAGGAAAATGTCTGCCATCGTTCGGGATAGGAACCCACTTCACAAATGACTTTGCCGGAGTCAAGCCGATGAATATTGTGATAAAATTGCTGGCTGTGAAAATCACTGAGTCGTGGCCGTTTTATTGCGAAACCTGCAAGTTGAGTGAAGATGAGGGAAAATATACAGGAAATGTTGCTACAGTAAAACGTTTCCTCGAGCTGCTCCACCTTTCATAACTTTATAAGAATTTCGCGCTCTGAGCGCGGAATAATTTAACCCTAANTATAGCCATGAATAATATATTGAAAACAGTAGTGTCGTGTCTTGCTCTGTCAGCTGCCTATTTATGCTGCCATGCAAACAATGATTGGGAAAATCCTGAGATATTCTCGATTGGGCGTGAAGCTCCGAGGGCNACGGCTTTTCCATTTCCTGCAATCGATTCAGCGTTGAAGGGTGACTATGAAAAGTCGCCTTACTATATGAGTCTTGACGGGAAATGGGCTTTCAAATTTTCGGCAAATCCCNGAATGCGTCCGCTGGAATTTTACAAGACCGATGCCGACTTGTCGTCATGGGATTCTATCGCAGTTCCATCCAATTGGGAGATGGAGGGTTATGGTGTCCCGATTTATANCAATATCATATATCCTTTTCCCAAAAATCCGCCGTATATTCCTCACGAGGATAATCCGGTGGGGAGCTACAAGCGCAGTTTTGAATTGCCTTCTTCATGGGACGGCAGGAGGGTGATTCTGCATTTTGACGGATCGACATCGGGCATGTACGTTTGGGTCAACGGCAAGAAAGCGGGTTATGTGCAGAGTGTTAAAAATCCGGCTGAGTTTGACATTACAGAGTTGGTTCAACCCGGGCGAAACGAAATAGCGTGTGAAGTGTATCGCTGGACCGATGGTTCATATCTCGAAGATCAAGATTTCTGGAGGCTTTCAGGAATTGACAGGAGTGTGTATCTCTATTCGGTGGATTCGCAGCGCATCGCTGATTTCTTTGCAGTAGCCGATCTCGACCGGAATTATAGAAACGGTGAGCTTAAACTTGAAGTGGACCTGAAAAACTATAGCTNGGAAGATGTTTCGGTAAAACTTGACGCATCTATTTTTAATGCCGACAATAAGCAGGAGTGGCATGAAGGGAAACGCGTCGCGCTTGGAAGTTTGGGAATGGGCAAGGTTGATTTCAATGGGATATTGAAAAATGTCAATCGCTGGAGTGGAGAAACTCCCTATCTCTATACTCTTGTCTTGACTTTACGAGATGATGATGGAAAGATTATCGAGTCGACATCTTCGCGTATCGGTTTCAGGAAAGTGGAGATAAAGGATGGACAGCTTTGCATAAACGGCAAGCCACTGGAAGTTCACGGCGTGAATCTTCATGAACATCATCAGAAGACCGGTCATGTGGTTGATCGTGAAACCATGTTGGATGACATCAGGACCATGAAGCGTAACAATATTAACGCAGTGCGCACAAGTCATTATCCCCAGTCGCCGTTATGGTATGACCTATGTGATGAATATGGCATATATCTTGTCGATGAAGCCAACATAGAGGCTCATGCTATGGGATCGGCGCCATGGGATTATATGGATCCGGCGAGTCACCCTGCCGTGAGGGCTGAATGGAAGAACGCCATTCTTGACCGTGAGCGTTTGCTCGTGGAGCGCGACAAGAATCACCCGAGTGTCATCATCTGGTCATTGGGAAATGAATGTGGCAACGGTGATAATTTTATTGCAGCTTATAATTGGATAAAAAATCGCGACTCTTCTCGGCCCGTGCAATTTGAACAGGCGGGGGAGAATGAGAATACCGATATTGTCTGTCCGATGTATCCGAGTATNGCAAAGATGAAGGAATATGCCGGGCGTGANNNCGTGNCGCGTCCNTATATTATGTGTGAGTATGCNCATGCNATGGGNAANTCTNCNGGTAATTTNCAGGAGTANTTTGACATTATNCGNTCNTCTAANCANATGCANGGNGGCTTCATTTGGGANTGGGTGGATCANGGANTGCTGANNAANGANGANAACGGNAATGATTATTGGGCTTATGGNGGCGATTTCGGCGCAACGGGCTATCATCATGACGAGAATTTTTGCATCAANGGACTTGTGCAGCCNGACCGNACNCCTCANCCNGGACTNTCNGAGGTGAAAAAGGTGTATCAGGATATCCGTTTTTCTCCCGGNAATCTTGCNNNNGGNGAGATTGTNGTGGAGAATCATTTTCACACACGCAATCTTAGAGACTATGATTTTAAGTGGGAATTACTGAAGAATGGCGAAATCGTTGATTCAGGATTGATTGCGATTGAGGTTGCTCCCGGATTAAGTAAGAANGTCAAATTGCCGATAGNTGATCGTGATGAAGACGGTGAATATTATCTNTCGATATACGCATACACCCGCAATGGCGACNATATCATTCCTTCGGGACATGAGGTGGCGAGAGAGCAATTCTCTCTTTCGNAAGGAGAAATGCCTGTCAATGATTTTGTCAATTCAGGCACTCCGGTTGTGAAGAGAGACGGAAAATTGTGGAAATTTTTGTGCAACAATGGTGTCGAAGTGTCGATAGATTCAGTTAGCGGNGAGCTTAAAAGCTATNTNGTTAATGGCANNAACATGNTNTTGTCNGGGNTTGAANCNTCATTNTGGCGTGCTCCGACCGANAATGANNGAGGNGCNANGGNTCATCGNAAGCTCAATGCATGGCGTTGCGCGGGNGAAAATNGNAANGTGAAGAGTGTGGCTCTTTCTGATTCAGNNGGCNGTCCTAAGGTGATCGCTACTTATAGGTTGCCTGANGTTTCCTCNGATTATATCGTGACCTATGCGATAGGCGATAATGGAGCAATAAAAGTGTCGGCGNAGCTGATCGGCGGGAAAGACACGCCTGAGTTGATGCGTTTTGGAATGANATTGACTTTGCCCGGCGAATTTAATAATTTTGAATGGTATGGGCGGGGACCTCAGGAAAATTACAGCGACCGTAACACGGCGGCGTTTATGGGAATATGGCATGGCTCTGTCGCCGACCAATTCTATCCCTACATACGCCCTCAGGAGACAGGAAACAAGACTGATGTCAGATGGGCGATNCTTACCGATGACTCNGGCTTGGGAATTAAGGTGNCGGGACTGCAACCGCTCAATGTCAGCGCTCTTGACGTTTTGCCTGAAGATCTTGACCCGGGCATAAACAAGATGCAGATGCATAATTCAGATGTCCGACATCACTCTGACAGGGTGTTCTTTAATGTCGACCTTTGTCAACGCGGACTTGGGGGAGATAATAGCTGGGGTGCACAGCCGCATGGAAAATATCGGCTGCGTTCGCCTAAATTATCCTACTCTTTTATTATAACTCCTGTTGAAGAATGATCNGNCATGNTTCTTGGCATTAGGAATTGAAGTTCACAAGTATTATAAGCTTATCATGTNAAAACTATTTCGAAATAGAATATGTTAATAAAATAACCGTACCNTCATTTTTGATAAACGGAGTTTAGATAAAACATTNAAAATATAGTTTCTACATGACAGATATTGTTGTAGGCATGGGAGAAGCCTTGTGGGACATTCTTCCGGAGGGTAAAAAAATAGGCGGGGCTCCTGCCAACTTTGCTTATCATGTGTCGCAGTTCGGACTTCCAAGCTGTGTTGTGAGNGCTGTTGGCGATGACAAGCTCGGTGAAGAAATTGTGAATAACTTTACCTCAAAAGGTTTGAACCAGTTGATTGCAGTTGTTCCTTATCCTACCGGAACGGTTGAAGTTGAGATAGATCAGGCGGGTGTGCCGCAATATGATATAAAAGAGAATGTGGCGTGGGACAACATTCCCTATACTCCTGAATTGGAGGAACTCGCAAAGAGAACTAAAGCGGTGTGTTTCGGTTCGCTTGCNCAGCGTAATGTCGTTTCGCGCGACACTATGAACCGCTTTCTTGACGCGATGCCGCAGAATGATGACACNCTGGTTGTATTTGACGTAAATCTNCGTCAGGGATTCTACAATAAGGAGATTNTGAGTGAGTCAATGACCCGTTGTAATATCTTGAAAATAAATGATGAAGAGCTTGTGGCTGTTAGCCGNATATTTGGTTATCCCGGCATCGACCTTCAGGATAAGTGTTGGATTCTNTTGGGAAAATATAACCTTAAAATGTTGATTCTTACATGCGGAGTTAACGGTAGTTATGTATTCACACCGGGCAATGTTTCATTTCAGCCAACTCCACACGTGGAGGTAGCGGATACCGTAGGNGCCGGTGACTCCTTTACCGCAGCTTTTATATCAAGCATATTGAAGGGAAAATCGGTATCGGAAGCGCATTATATNGCAGCTCANACATCGGCATACGTCTGTACGCAACATGGNGCAATGCCTGTGTTGCCTACGGAATTAACGGCATAGATTATAAATTTGATATTTTCCNAATCCTCCAGGACATGCGCATNTCCTGGAGGATTTTTGTGATATTAATTGACGAAGCGCATGAGGCTGCGGAGCCCTGCATTGNTTCCCATNACGGTCAANACNTCGCCTTCTTGCAATTTTGTTTCCGGAGCGGGATTGTCGAGCANTTGAAGNGTGTCGCTGTTGATGCCAAGAAAATTTTTCTTCGGGAGAGGGCGAGAAACAGCGAGTAATTTTATTTTGAAATTTTGCTCGAAGTCAAGATTNCCGATTTCAGTTCCGATATAGTATTCAGGAACCTTGAANCGGATTACATAAACGTCGTTGTCAATTCTCATTGAGTCNACATNNGAACTTAANTCAAGCTCTCNTGTCAATTCNCTNGCCGCTCTTTGTTCGGGCGTCAGAATGCGGTCNACTTTNAATCCNGNCAANATNGTTTCGTGGATTTCGTCGACAGCGCGGGCATATATGTGTTTAACCCCTAACTTGCGCAGCAATGCCACGCTTTTAATGCTTGCNCCGAAATTTTCACCGATAGCGACTATGACAAGATCCACGGTTTTCAACGGCAATACTGAAAGCGCGGTCTCTTCCGTGGCATCNATAATATAAGCNGTGGAGATTCGGTCTTTTAGTGATTCAATGACCGTGGGATTAATGTCGGCGCCGATAACCTCGTGCCCCATAGTGGTTAAATCTGTAGCGAGATTTGAACCATATATTCCGAGTCCAATTATTAAATATCTCATAATTTCAGGNGAAATGNTTTAATTTATGATTAAATTGTCGGTAGGATACTTGACCGGAGCATTGTCTTTATTGCCGACAAGCCCGATTAGAATTGAAATCAGTCCCACTCGTCCGAGAAACATAGCGATAATAAGCAATATCTTTGAAGAGAAGGAAAGCAATGGAGTTATGCCTAAAGAGGAGCCGACAGTGAAGAGCGCTGATGAGGTTTCAAATAGNAGGCTTCTNGTTGAGAGATCGGGCTCAAGCATCATCAATATCATCGCAAATATAAGGAATGAAATGATTGACAAGGTGACCATGGCGTTGGCGCGCCTGATTGAGCCGATGGCGATTGTGCGGTCGAATGCTATTACGCGGTCTTTGCCTTTCACGATGGCTTTTAGGTTTAGGAGGACGGCGGCAAGAGTATTGACCTTTATACCTCCGGCTGTTGACTGTGAAGATCCGCCAACCCACATTAGGAAGAGCACAAATATNAGGGTCACATTTAGAAATCCGGCAGGATTTACCGACATGAATCCTGAACTTCGGGGAGTGGTGGCGTTGAAAATNGATTGTGCNATTTTATCGTAGATATTCAGTCCGGCGAGCGAGTGATTGTGTTCTAAAGCGAAGAACACCACTACGCTTATTAAGAATATNATAGNGGTGGTGTAGAGCGTGATTTTTGTGTTAAGATTATAGATGTGTACGGTCTTGATTCCGGCATTGCCCTCTTTCACCCAATTCCATGCGCGGNGGANATATTCAAAGAAAACATCGCGGAAATTGACCAATATAGGAAAGCCGATCGATCCGGCAAATACGATGACGCTTATCACTATATATATGACTTGATTGGAATTCATTAAAGCGGGATTTGCCATTCCTCCGGGCAGATTGGAGAAACCGGCGTTGCAGAATGCCGACATCGAATGAAAGATAGAGAACATTATCTGGTCATGNAATGACATTGCGAGCACGTTGTGGATTGACATCCATATAAAAACCGCGCCGATTGCCTCTATTGCAATTGTGAAAAGGAGGATATAAAGCAGGGTGGGGAGAAGAGAGTTGATCGACTTGGTGTATATCATGTCTTTAACCATCAGCTGGCTGTAAATTGAGGTGTTGCCGCTGAAGAACAAGGCAAAGAAACTCGTAAATGTCATTACACCCAGTCCTCCGATCTGGAAGAGCATTGCAAGCACTATCATTCCTAACGGAGTGAACGTNGAGGGNATGTCGATNGTGGTTAAACCGGTGATGCACACTGCGCTTGTCGANACAAACAGNGCNTCGATNAAGTCNAGATGCACATAAGTGCATTTNGGCATCATNAGCAGAAACGAGCCGGTGAAAATACATATAAGGAAACTGCAGGATAGAATGAGTGACGGGTTTGTGCGTTTGCCCATTATTGTCATCACTCCATAGCTTAAGGCTACGACCGAATATGCAAATAGTGATATGAGGAAAAATTTGTTGTCATATATGATGTCGGAGAGCCATGGTATCCATGGGTTTTCGGGATGAGGATAGAGGGTTGGAATAAGAGTGGCGATTATAGCGATGTCGACGATTATTTTTATAGGTCGTGTTTCCTTTATCGTCTTGCGCAGGTGAAATATCAGGTTGAAAATAACATTTATGATGAATACGCNTTGAATCAGGTGGAAGTAATGAAACATGTTTTTCACGCTCATGACGTCATGGTCATAGCCGGCATAGGCGATGAGCATTATTACGCATAATGTCGCTGCGGCAAATCCTATGCACGACAGTCCGAAAGTTANGTTGCGGATGACGGTGTTATAATGCTTTGTCTTGCGTTCCCAACGCGTCATGCTTTCCTTGACCTTCTGGATAATGCTTCTTGGATTTAGCTTAAGAAAATTCATGCGTCTANTACTAAGAATAATTTGTTCAAGTCAGCCAATACTGTGATTTTTTGGCGGAATGTTATTCAGTTACAAAGATAATAACTAAATTTGTATTTAAAATAATTCAAAAACAGATTAACCTATGGCGGAAAATACCGAAGAAGAAAAAGGCGGATTAAATTTCGTTGAACAAATCGTCAGTGATGATTTGGCGGCAGGAAAAAACGGCGGACGACTTAACACTCGTTTCCCGCCCGAACCTAACGGATACCTTCATATAGGTCATGCCAAAGCTATATGTATGGACTTCGGAATTGCTGAAAAATTCGGAGGAACTTGTAATTTGCGTTTTGATGACACTAATCCATCGAAGGAGGATGTAGAATATGTCGACTCTATTCGCGAGGATATTCATTGGCTCGGTTTTGACTGGGGCGATCGNGAGTATTATGCCAGCGATTATTTCCCCCAGCTTTTTGATCTTGCNGTGAGACTCATTAAGGAAGGGAAGGCTTATGTCGACCACCAGACATCGGAGCAGATAGCTGAACAGAAAGGCACTCCGACTCAGCCAGGTGTGAACAGCCCTTATCGTGATCGCCCGATTGAGGAGAATCTTGACCTNTTCATGAGAATGAATGCGGGTGAGTTTGATGAAGGAACCTATGTGTTGCGCGCCAAGATTGACATGGCGTCGCCAAANATGCATTTCCGCGACCCGATAATGTATCGAATTATCAAATATCCTCACCACAGGACCGGNACNACATGGAAAGTCTATCCGATGTATGACTTTGCNCATGGTCAGAGCGATTACTTTGAGGGGGTGACTCANTCAATATGCACNCTTGAGTTCGTNCCTCATCGTCCGCTTTACGAGTATTTCGTAAAAGAACTCGCCGACGAGTCTTATTGCCCGCGTCAGATTGAGTTTAACCGCCTAAATCTGACCTACACGGTGATGAGCAAGCGTAAATTGCTTCAACTTGTCAAGGAGGGATTGGTTTCAGGCTGGGATGATCCTCGAATGCCGACAATCTCAGGTATGCGTCGCCGCGGTTTCACTCCTCGCTCTATCCGTAATTTTGTGGATATGATCGGTTATACGAAAGTTGAAGCGCTTAATAGCATTTCACTGCTTGAGTATGCTGTTCGTGAGGATTTGAACAAGATATCTACCCGCGTGATGGCTGTGATGAATCCTGTCAAGGTTGTCATTACCAACTATCCCGAAGGCAAAGAGGAGATAGTGGAAATGGAGAATAATCCTGAAAACCCGGAAGCCGGCACACATAAAATGCCATTCTCTCGTGAGATTTATATCGAGCGTGATGATTTCATGGAAAATCCTCCCAAAAAATTCTTCCGTCTCGCTCCAGGCGGCGAGGTGCGCCTGAAAGGAGCCTACATTATCAAATGTGAGGATGTGAAGAAGGATGCCGATGGCAACATAGTCGAGATNCATTGCANTTATGACCCCGACACTCTTAGCGGTATGCCCGGAAGCATGCGTAAAGTTAAAGGAACATTGCACTGGGTTTCTGCCGCTCATGCCAAAGACGCAACGGCTCGTTTGTATGACCGACTGTTTTCAGTTGAGAATCCTGCCGAAGAGAAGGACCGCGATTTCCGTGACATGCTTAATCCTGACTCACTTAAAGTCGTTGAGGGCATAAAGATAGAACCGTTCNTGGCTGAAACAGCAACCGTCGGNGGACATTTCCAGTTCCAGCGCATCGGATACTTCACTTTGGATCCNGACAGTAAGGATGGTAACCTGATATTTAACCGCACCATGCAGTTGAAGGATACCTGGGAAAAGATACAAAAGAAATAGATTTACACTGATGGATGCCGAGATGGAAGAGGTGAAAAAATTGTATATCAGTTTCAGAAAATCACTGCTTAACGGAGATGTTGAGAAGTTCTACGATGAAGTGGATCTTCTCAATATCTACGATTTTGCGATTGATGAAAATGATCTTTTCGTGCAATTTGAAATTCTGCGTCTCGCAGCCCGCATGTTTCCCGACAGTCCGGAATTTGGCTCAAGGGGAGCTTTCTTCCTGAAAGATGTTCTTGATGATCCTGAAGGATCAAGAGCGTTGGCGTCACAGCATAGAAANGACTCATTCGCATGGTCGATGTTGAATCTTTCGTTTGAAGCTGATTCCGAAAAGGTGAGGNCAGGTATCGAAAGTGCCATGCGTCATCGCGGAATGCTGGAGGACGATGATGTGCTCAGATTGATTGATCTGCTCGATGAGTATAAGTTGCAGGATTGGGCTTATGAAAATTATGAGAAAATTCTGTCATTATGCGTTTATCCCGACACTTTNCTCTTGGAGCTTGCCGAATTGTTTTACAATCAGGGCAAGTATGACGAGGCGATTGTGTTATTGGAGCGATTGACGGAAATACAGCCGTTTAATGCAGTNGTTTGGTCACGGTTGGCTGACACTCATGCGTTGAATCGCAATCTTGACGGAGCCCTTTCGTCTGTGGACTATGCAATTGCGATTGACCCTGACAAGACTGAATACCGAGTGCAGCGTGTCAGNCTCAAATATTATTGCGGCACTCCTTCCGACAAGGATATGGCTCAGCTGTATGACGTTCTTGAGAAGGAGCCGGCTAACATGGACGCAATAAACATCTTGTTTGCCATCATGATTGACCGAGGTGAGTATTCCAAGGTTATAGATATGATGATTCAGCGGCTTGATGAATGCAAAGAGGATGCGGTGGCGATAGATTTGGCTGAAAAATTATTTCTATTGAATAATCGCCAGGTGGTCAAGGATGTGCTTAATAAGTATTTTGCCAACGGCTCGGTGGTTGTGCCCGACAAATTAGGCTGGGCTCAACGACAGTTCCGAAACGGATGTTACGCTGCCTGTGCGGAAATTATTCTNTCATTGATTGGAGCTCCGTTGGAGCGTGCCGTTTGGGACATGCTGTTTGAGAGTCTTTATCGCATAAAGGACTATAAGGGGCTTGCCGACCTTTTTATTGATTCTGACACCGGAATCAGAACGGTCTACCAAGATACGGAGGAGGCGTTGTTTCCGATGTTTATAATNGCATTGGCATTAGTTCGCACGGAACATTATGCGGAATTCCGGGAGGTAGCCGAGTTTTTGATAAATGATCGCCCGGTCGTGGTTGAAGATTTCAAGCAGCGCCTTGCTGTCAGCGCGGCGTTCAGCATTCTTCATGCGTTGATGCAATTTTTGTCAAATGGCACTGATTTTGATATTGACGCATTTGATCCGTTTACAGAATAGCTAAGTATCAATGTGAAAAGAATAAGGGATGCAGTNTGTACANACTGCATCCCTTATTCTTTGCTATTTTGGAGAATCAGTANATTGATGCTTTCAGGCGATCCACTGCGGCAGTGAAATTATCGGGACAAGCTTCAAGACATTTTATGAAGAACGAGCCTATGATGGCNCCTGACGCNTATTCGCATGCCTGTGACATGGTAGTCTGATTTGATATGCCAAATCCGATCAGTCGCTTGTGGGTTAAATCCATTTTTGCGATTTTTTTGAAATAATCAAGCTGCTCTTCGTTGAATCGATCCCGTGTTCCTGTTGTGGACGCNGCCGACACCATGTAGATAAATCCCGAGCAATTTTTATCGATGAGGTGTATGCGCTCTTCCGATGTCTCAGGAGTGATGAGCATAATCATCGGGATGTCGTATTTGTCACACAATGGCTTATACAGATTCAGATACTCGTCAAATGGCAAATCNGGGATTATCATTCCGTCGATTCCAACCTCTTTGCATTTAATGAAAATCTCCTCGATGCCATATTGCAGGATTGGATTGAGATAGCCCATCAAAATGAATGGTATATCGGTCAATTTCCTGGCTTCCTTGACCTGGTCGAGTAGCGCCGCTAACGTGATGCCGTTGCGGAGGGCAATGGTAGAACTGTGTTGGATGACNGGTCCGTCGGCCATCGGATCAGAGAATGGCACGCCTATTTCAATCATGTCTATGCCGCCTTTAGAAAGCGCGTCGATGATTGATGACGTTGAGTCGAGAGTCGGATACCCGGCAGTAAAATAAACTGAGAGTATGTTATTTTGTTTTCTCCCAAAAAGGGACTGAATTCGGTTCATGTTCGTTAAATTTGCGTAGTGATACTATAAAATTAATAAGCGAGCTGAGGTTTTTAAGCCCCGGNTTAGTTTCAAATCGGCTGTTGATGTCAATACCAGCCATTCCCGGGCGCATAGCTTCGACTATTGCGTCGATATCATCGGGTCCGATGCCNCCGCTAAGCAGATAGGGAGTTTCAAGCGGATAGTCGTTTAGNACTTGCCATGAAAACTTTTTCCCCGAACCTCCGTGTGTCTCGCANTTGTAATCGAAGAGAAACATGTCGACATCCTTTTCGTAGGCTCTGATTGAATCCCAATCAGCTTTATCGTCNAGCCCTATTGCTTTAAAGACAGTCAATCCGTTTTCTCGCAACCGGCGGCATAATTCGGGCGACTCATTGCCGTGCAGTTGCNCTATTTTGAAACCGTAAGCNGCNCAGAGGTCCGTAATTTCAGTGAAATTTTTATCAACCGTCACAGCTACGGGGCGAATGAACTCAGGCAGATTTCTGACGATGTCGGGCGATAGTCCTTGAGCGTTTCTGGGCGATCCTTCNTGAAAAATGAAGCCCATTAGCATCGGAACGAGCGACGCCACTTCAGCGATATTCTGCGGGTCGCGCATGCCGCATATTTTTATCATCATGTCGGCATGCTGAGGGGTGTCAGTGCGTTGCATTTATAAAATTTTTTAGGGCGATGCCCGGATTTTTATGTTTCATGAATGATTCTCCTATCAGGAANCCCCGGTATCCTTTTGCCCGGAGAGCATTAATCTGGTTNATATCCGAGAGCCCGCTCTCGGCAACTTTAACTGTGTTTTCCGGAAGATGCCTGATCATTTCGTCTGACATTTCCATGCCGGTTACAAATGTGGACAGATTGCGATTGTTCACACCTATCATATCGACATCCGGAATTATTTTGTCAAGTTCATCTTTGCCATGCAATTCAAGAAGCACCTCGAGATTCAGNGAGTGNGCGTAATCAGTGAATTTGATAATTTCATCAAATGACAATATCGAAGCGATGAGAAGAATGGCGTTGGCTCCAAAGAATGCCGCCTCAAGAATCTGCATCGGGTCAATGATAAACTCCTTTCTCAACAGCGGTTGAGTNGGCGCGCACTGTCTTGCTTCGGAAAAATCATCGAGCGAGCCNCCGAAAAACGGTGTGTCAGTGAGAATGGAGCAGCATGCGGCGCCGTTGTTGACATATTCCGGGATGATTTCCGATGCGATAGCCATTGGNTGGATATCTCCACGTGATGGAGACCTACGTTTAAATTCTGCGATTATACCTATGGGATCATTCGCTAATCGGTGGCTGAAAGATATCGTTTTTTCTGCCGGTTTTATAAAGCCTGATTTGTAGCAGTCATATAATCCGTTGGAATATTTGGCTTCGACTTCCCGCTTTTTATTGTCCACTATAATGTCCAGAATATTTGCCATCTCAATATTGNTTGTTGAGTTCTACGAATTTTTTGAATGCTCCAAGCGCGCTTCCTGATGAGATTGAATAGGTTGCCTGCTCGACAGCTTCAGCCAGTGANAGCTCGGGTTCGAGAGTGCGGATGGCGAATGCCGAATTGGCGATTACGCAATCATGCTGCGGCTTTGTNGCTTTTCCCNCCAANACGTTGTCGAAGATTGCTGAAGCCTCCTTGACGGTGTCGCCTCCGTATAGGCTTTCCTGACTACATCTTTCCCATCCGAGTTCTTCGGGCGTATAAATTGATTCGCCTTCGGGTGACGAAACTTTAAATTGGGATGTAAGAGAAATTTCATCATAGCCGTCAAGCGAATGTACGATTGTGCACTGTATGCCGTCTCGTTGAGCTATATATTCGTAGAGTCTCATTAATTTGAGATTGTACACTCCTAAGAGTTGNTGTTTGGGAAGCATCGGGTTGACAAGCGGTCCCAGCATATTGAAAAATGTTCTGACGGCAAGCGCTTTTCTTACGCCGCTCACACTTTTCAGCGCGGGACTGAAGAATGGNGCATGAAGATAGCACACTCCCGATTCTTCAAGCGAGCGTTGCAATTTGTCAATGTCAGAGGTAAACTTGACTCCGTGATTTTCAAGCACGTTTGAGGCGCCTGAAACAGAACTGGCTCCATAATTTCCGTGCTTTACAACTTTTCGTCCGGTGCCAGCCACGACAAAGCAACTTGCGGTGGAGATATTGAACGTGTTTTTCCCGTCGCCGCCGGTGCCGACGATGTCGATTGATTTGACGTTGCCGAAGTCTACCGGCAGTCGGCGTTCTAATATTGCGTCACGGAAGCCTGTGAGTTCATCGATAGTGATGCTTCTCATTAAATACACAGTCATGAAGGCTGATAACTGGGCGTCGTTATACTTCCCNTCGGCTATATTCAGTAGCACTTCACGCGCCTCGTCATGTGAGAGGCTTTTGTGCTCGAACATTTTATATAATAAAGTTTTCATTATTTCAGCAGATTATAAAGTTTCTGAATTTTGTTGACGTGGAGATTAGTGACGCAGCCAGTTTTCAATAATCTTTATTCCATCGGTGGTGAGAATTGATTCCGGATGGAATTGCACACCTCTGATGTCATGAATTTTGTGGCGTATAGCCATAATCTCGTTGTCATCACTTAATGCTGTTATTTCAAGTTCTTCTGGAAATCCTTCGGAATCAATCACCCATGAGTGGTATCTTCCAACTTCAAGTCGAGTGTTCAATCCATCGAAAAGATAATCATCCTTGACAATGTTTATCGGAGTTTTAATACCGTGATAAACTTCGGTGAGGTTTCTGAGNNTGGCTCCGAACCTCTCGCCGATTGCCTGATGTCCGAGGCAGATTCCTAAAATGGGCTTTACCCCGGCATATCGACGTAAAACTTCAGGCATTATCCCGGCTTCCGACGGTATGCCGGGTCCAGGAGATATGATCACCTTGTCATATTTTTCCACATCGTCCACGGTGAGTTTGTCATTGCGCANTACGGTTGGGGTTANGCCAAGTNCTTTTACGGCATGGACTATATTATAGGTAAAAGAGTCGTAGTTGTCTATAATCAGCAGTTTCATTTTAGCAAAGGATTAGATGTGAAACGTTTCAGCGTAATTAACCGCTTTTACTAAAGCTCCAAGTTTGTTGTTGGTTTCCTGAAGTTCGTTTTCGGGAACGGAATGAGCCACGATTCCCGCCCCGGCTTGAGAATAAAGCACATTGTTNTAGCTCAAGAAACTGCGAATCGTTATNGCTTGGTTAAGAGTGCCGTTTAGTCCTATATATCCGATACATCCGCCATAGGTCATGCGATTGTGAGGCTCTATTTCGTCAATAAGCTGCATCGCTCTCACTTTCGGGGCTCCGCTCAGTGTTCCCGCCGGAAATGTGTTGGCATATAAGCGGTAGATGTCAGCGTCTTCGGGCAGTGTGGCTTTTACGCGCGACACCATGTGGATGACATGGGAATAGAATTGAATTTGACGGAGGAAGTCGATTTCCACCTTTCCGCCGCTGCGGCTTAAATCGTTTCGNGCGAGATCTACAAGCATTATATGCTCGGCATTTTCTTTTTCATCGACAAGCAATGCCTGCGCGAGTTCATGGTCTTTGGCGTCATTGCCGGTTCGCTTGAATGTCCCTGCGATAGGATCGATATAAGCGATGCCGTTTTCTACACGCAGNTGGGTCTCAGGCGATGAACCGAACACGCGGAACGAACCGAAGTCAAAATAGAATAGATAGGGTGATGGATTTACACATCTCAGGGCNCGATANACATTGAACTCGTCGCCCGCAAATTTTTGAGCGAATCTTCGCGAAAGCACAATCTGAAACACATCGCCGCGCATGGCGTGTGACACTCCCCGTCTCACCATTTCCTTGTATTCGTCATCGGTGATTGATGATGTAGCGTCTCCTATGCTGTGAAATGAATATTGAGCTACGTTGTTATTGCGAATGATGCTTACAAGCTCGTCAATCGATGATTCTTCGCCGGGCGACAGATGCTCGTAAATCATCATCTGATTCTTGAAGTGNTTCATTTTGATTACGTAGCGATATAGCATATATTGCATATCGGGGATGCCGGCGAATGTTTTGTCNGGTTTTGTAATNTTGACCGCTTCAAAATATCTCACCGCGTCATAAGCGGTGTATCCGAATAATCCGTTGACATCGGTTGCGGTGTCGCCGGTCAGTTCATAGGAATCGATATACNTTTTAAGTTCNTNGATTACGTCAATGNCGCCTCCTATCTTTTCAACNTGTTTGCTCCCGTCGGGATATGTNCGGGTGATTGTGTCGTTCCCTACGGAAAAGGAGGCGATGGGGCATACGCCTATATAGCTTACCGAGTTTTGGGATGTATGGTAGTCAGAACTTTCAAGTAGAGCTGACATTGGATACAGATCTCGTATTTTAAGGTATATTCCGACCGGAGTCTCCATGTCGGCAGGAATTACCAGTGATTTTATATTGAGTTGGTGCTTCATTGTTCTATAGGATTATTTCATCTTTATGAGTCATATAAGTGTGCATGTCTTTGTCTCCTCGACCTGAAACATTGATGACCACCACATCGTCGGNCTTGAATTTTATTTGGTCAAGCACGGCAAGCGCATGTGCNGATTCAAGCGCCGGAATTATTCCCTCGATGCGGGTTAGGCGGAAGGCTGCGTTGAGNGCTTCTGCGTCAGTGACGGCAACCACCTTGCTCCTTTTTGATGTGGCAAGATNAGCGTGCAGAGGTCCCACTCCGGGATAATCCAATCCNGCGGAAATTGAGTAGGGNTCGATTATCTGTCCGTCGGGTGTTTGCATCAGCATGGTTCTTGAACCGTGTATGATTCCTTCAGTGCCGGCTTGCATTGTTGCGGCGGTCATTCCTGTTTCTATTCCAAGNCCGGCTGCCTCGGCTGCAATGAGNTTGACTGATGGCTCGTTGATGAAATGATAAAAAGCTCCAGCCGCATTGCTGCCGCCTCCGATGCAAGCTATTACATAGTCGGGATTCTCTCTGCCGATATGTTCGTTAAGCTGTTTCTTGATTTCTTCGCTTATGATTGACTGGAAGTAAGCGACCATTTCGGGATAGGGGTGGGGACCCACTGTGCTTCCTATTACATAGAAGCTGTCGGGATTACAGCACCATGCTCTGATTGCTTCATTGGTGGCGTCTTTCAGCGTCATGTTTCCTGATGTGACCGATTCGACNTTGGCTCCGAGCATCCTCATGCGTTCCACATTGGGCTGTTGTCTTTCCACGTCGGTTTTCCCCATGTAGACCGTGCAGTCAAGTCCCATTAAGGCGCAAACTGTTGCGGTTGCCACTCCGTGTTGTCCGGCTCCGGTTTCTGCAAGTATTTTTGTCTTGCCCATTCTTTTCGCCAGCAAGACTTGCCCTATAGCATTGTTGATTTTATGTGCTCCCGTGTGGTTGAGATCTTCACGTTTCAGATATATGTTTGTNCCATAGTGCTTGCTGAGCCTGTCGGCATAATAAAGAGGAGAGGGGCGTCCTACATAATCTCTGAGCAGNTCATGAAATTCTTTCTGAAATTCCGGCGTGTCCACGTAGGTATAATATGCCTCNGTTAGATTTTCTACATTCCGGTGAAGGATTTCGGGGATATAGGCTCCTCCGAATTTTCCATAAAAACCGGCATCGTCTACCGGCAGTCCGTGGTGGTTGATAGTGAACATTGTTGTTATANAATGATTTTTTTAATACAATAAAAAAGAGCCATCGATTTTTCGATGGCTCAATATAAGTTTAAATAATACCATAGGTGGTGNATAAGTTATTGCCATCGATAATTATTACCGATGAGCCACCAATAGCGATTATATGTAGAGATATTCTTCATTTCNTTAACTTGATGTTGCAAATTTANACATAATATTTAATTTGGCAAACGATTTGTCAATATTTTTTAATAATGAACAAAATTACGGGTATGTGTGTTTTAAATAATGAAAAGGATAAAGAAAAAGGTTTTCTGTTTTGTTGGAATATATTAATGCCCGGGCAGTCGTGAGAGACTCCCCGGGCATCTTNGTTTATTGTTAATGACGTTGTTTAAAATTCATAATCGACGCAGGCGCGCGATTTTTTATGATTGCNGATGATTGACGCCGCTGCGACGTGGGNGGGATGTTTTGCGTATACCTCAACGTCGGCAAGCGTCGGCACGATTGCAGTCAGCACTACGTCCCAGTCTTCTGACGGGTTTTCGTTGATTCCCACTTCCATTGATTCCAATACGTCAATTTTTTCAGGAAGTTCCATTAGGGCGTTCTTGAACGATTCTGCGACTGCCTTGCGTTCTTCCGCCGTACCCTCGAGGCGGAATGTGACGATATGTTTTACCATTTTGATTTTATTTATTTGGCGTAAAGTTTTTCTCGGGCTGCTGCCACTCTCTCATCAGTTATGTAGTCGTCATAGTCCATCATCTTGTCAATGATGCCATTGGGNGTGAGTTCAATGATGCGGTTGGCTATNGTCTGGATGAATTCGTGGTCATGCGAAGCGAATAGAATATTGCCTTTAAATCCTTGAAGAGTGTTGTTGAATGCCTGGATTGATTCAAGGTCAAGATGGTTGGTGGGTGAGTCAAGAATCAGGGTGTTGGCATCTTTCATCATCATTTTGGCAATCATGCAGCGCATTTTTTCACCTCCTGAAAGCACCGATGCCTTTTTCATAACCTCTTCTCCCGAGAAGAGCATCTTGCCAAGGAAGCCTTTTAGATATATTTCGCTCGAGTCATCGCTCCACTGAGCCAGCCAGTCAACAAGATTCATGTCGGTATTGAAGAATGCCGAGTTGTCAAGCGGCAGGTAGGCNGTAGTGATTGTTTGACCCCATTCAAATGATCCGGCGTCGGGCTTGCGGTTGCCTGTGATGATTTCAAAAAGGGCGGTCATTGCGCGCGGATCGTGGCTTAGGAAGGCTACTTTGTCGCCTTTTTCAACTTGGAAATTTACATCTTTGAAAAGAATCTCACCATCAATCGACGCTGTGAGTCCGTGTACCTCAAGGATTTTATTTCCGGGTTCACGCGACGGTGTGAAGATAATGCCCGGGTATCGGCGTGATGACGGTTGAATCTCCTCGACGTTCAGTTTCTCAAGCATTTTTTTGCGAGAAGTGGTTTGCTTCGATTTCGCTACATTGGCAGAGAAACGCTGGATGAATTCAAGAAGTTCTTTGCGTTTTTCTTCAGCTTTCTTGTTCTGCTGCTGTTGCTGACGCAATGCCAGCTGGGATGATTCGTACCAGAAACTGTAGTTTCCGGCAAATAGGGTCATCTTGTTATAATCGATGTCAAGCGTGTGGGTGCATACTGAGTCGAGGAAGTGACGGTCATGTGACACCACAAGCACTGTGTTCTCGAATTTTGACAGGTAATCTTCGAGCCACGCTACAGTTTCGAGGTCAAGGTCATTGGTAGGCTCGTCGAGAAGCAGGTTGTCGGGATTGCCGAAAAGAGCTTTAGCGAGCANCACCCTCACTTTTTCATTTCCGCTCATGTCTTTCATGAGCATGTGGTGCTTTTCTTCCTTGATGCCAAGTCCACTCAGGAGAGCTGCAGCGTCACTTTCTGCATTCCACCCTTCGAGTTCGGCAAATTTTTCTTCAAGCTCGGCAGCGCGNACACCGTCTTCATCCGAAAAATCTTCTTTGCAGTATATAGCGTCTTTTTCTTGCATTATATCCCACAANACGGTGTGACCTTGGAGAACGGTGTTGAGGACGGTGCATTCGTCAAATTTGAAGTGATCNTGCTCGAGCACCGACATNCGTTCGCCCGGACCCTGTGTGATGGTTCCGTGGGTGGGGGAGAGCTGATCNCTAAGAATGCGCATCAGAGTGGATTTGCCGGCTCCGTTAGCTCCGATTATGCCGTAGCAGTTGCCGGGNGTGAATTTTAAATTGACGTCCTGAAATAATACTCGCTTACCGAATTGTTGGGTTAAATTATTGACCGCTATCATGTTATAACTGTTGAAATATATTGTTTCGCAAAATGTGACTGCAAAGTTACGAATTATTTGCCGAAGTGTTGTAATTTTGTGTCTCTGATAATTAATATTTAATACGTTATGGTTATACAACGCTGGCAGTCGGTACTGCTTTTTTTTGCCGGACTTGCAATATGTCTTTTTGCATTCCTTCCTGTGTGTGANATCGTTTTTCCCGATGCTGTTGTTTCAAGCGGATTGAAAAGCGCTCTTCCTCTCTTTATTTTAGACCTTCTGGTTGGGCTATTGATGTTCATCTCGATTTTTCTGTATAATGATTTGAAACTTCAGAAAAGAGTGATCGTCATNGCCGATATNCTTCTGGTTGTNCTGGTTGCCGGCTGTTTTTGCTATTATGGCTACATTGAGAATGCGGTGGGAGCTGTTTGGAATTGGACTGTTGCATTGCCGATTCTGTCTTTGTTNCTCAGCGTTTGGGGCTATCGCCGCATAAAGGCTGATGAGAATACTCTTAAGAGTTACGACCGCATCCGTTAACTGCTGGAGTCTTTTAATTGGGCTGTAAAGAATTGAAAATTAAGTTAATTTCATGCACCTTTTTAAACTTATGATTGTTTTTAAGTCATAATGATGTATGAATTTTATTAACGACTTAATTTTTATAATATGAAAAAGACACTTTTTGCAGCCCTGTTTTTAGGCGCNTCAATGTTCGCATTTAATGCGTCGGCGCAGACTCAGAAAAAAGATGATTCNTGNGCTAAATGCCCGAAGACCGAATGCAGTTCGGATAAATCAGATTGNAACNGCGTTGTGCCTCCATGTAAGATAAAATTTAATCCGTTTATCGGCACAACGATTACTCCTGAACAGCAGGCTAAACTTGAACAGCTGAANAANGANCGNGCNGCTAAGAAAGCNGAGGCTAANGANNAG
>JAAVEB010000009.1:0-88219 GCA_014801525.1 Bacteroides sp. | reverse complement strand
AAATCNCGNCAGNNNAGCGACTCGNTTCGNCGNGCNGANAANCTTGAATATCTCCGACAGGTGANAGANATAATNGGNCCTGACCANTATGTNATTTTCCTTGAAAATATTGCTGTGGCNCAACCNCAGNNTGANAAGGGGATGAANCCCGGNAANGANGGAGCNATGCNNGCGAAAATGGNTAANGGTGATAAGCCNGGNAAANNCGGNGATATGAAAGCNCGNGACTCATCGNGANAAANNTGCNCGNNCTGACAAGAAGTAAATAAAATGAACNTAAATCGGGGTGAAAAGAGTGGATAATGCCATCTTTTCATCCTGATTTGNTTNTTCTCGCTTGCAAATTGCCAANATTGATGAANTTTTTTGGTGATAAACGTGAAAAAATGTGGCTTTAATCTTCGTTATTTAAAATTATATTTTTATTTTTGCATATCTCATTCATTAATCTATACAGGATATGGATATCAATAATATCATGAATGCCCTTGAGGCAAAACACCCTGGAGAAAAGGAGTATCTTCAGGCGGTAAAAGAAGTGTTACTTTCCGTTGGCGATGTTTATAATAAGCATCCTGAATTTGAGAAAGCGCGTATAATTGAACGAATGGTTGAACCCGACAGAATTGTCACTTTCCGAGTTACATGGATTGATGATAAGGGCGATGTGCAGACTAATATCGGCTATCGTGTCCAGTTCAACAATGCTATAGGTCCGTATAAAGGAGGTATCCGCTTCCATGCNTCGGTCAACCTGTCAATTTTGAAATTCCTCGGATTTGAGCAGACATTTAAGAATGCGCTCACCACTCTCCCCATGGGTGGAGCTAAGGGCGGTTCTGACTTCTCGCCGCGCGGAAAGAGCGATCGTGAAATCATGCGTTTCTGCCAAGCGTTTNTTCTTGGTCTTTGGNAANNCCTCGGTNCCGACCGTGACGTGCCTGCAGGCGACATTGGCGTAGGCGGTCGTGAAGTCGGTTATATGTACGGAATGTACAAGAAACTTGTCAACGAATGTACAGGAACATTTACCGGAAAGGGTCTTGATTTCGGCGGCTCGCGCATTCGTCCTGAAGCAACCGGCTTTGGCGCTATTTATTTTGTCAATGACATGCTGGCGCGCAAGGGTGAGTCGATTAAGGGCAAGACTGTTGCGGTGTCAGGCTTTGGCAATGTGGCTTGGGGCGCTACTCTTAAAGCTACTGAACTTGGGGCTAAAGTCGTTACAATTTCAGGTCCTGACGGCTATATCTATGACCCCGACGGAATTTCAGGTGATAAGATTGACTATATGCTGGAGCTCAGAGCTTCGGGAAATGATGTGGTGGAACCCTATGCCGAGAAATATCCTAATGCCACTTTCTTCCCCGGACGCAAGCCGTGGGAGCAGAAGGTTGACATCGCTCTTCCGTGCGCTACACAAAACGAGCTTGACGGCGATGACGCAAAGATGCTTGTTNATAATAATGTAGAGCTTGTTGCCGAAGTTTCCAACATGGGCTGCACTCCTGAGGCGATAGATCATTTCATCGAGACCCGCACTATTTATGCTCCCGGAAAAGCAGTTAACGCCGGCGGTGTCGCTACCTCCGGGCTTGAAATGAGTCAGAATGCAATGCACCTTCAGTGGAGTGCTGAAGAGGTTGACCAGAAACTTCACACCATCATGGATGATATCCATGCCCAGTGTGTAAAATATGGCACAGAACCTGACGGCTACATCAATTATATGAAGGGCGCGAATATTGCCGGATTCATGAAAGTTGCCAATGCGATGATGGAGCAAGGTATAATGTAACAATTTGGTAGATTAATTAGTATATGGCAGCCCGGAGGTCAATTGACTTCCGGGCTGTTTGCTTATGGCGGTAGTCGGATTAAGCCTCTGGCGTGTATTGAAATTTTCACTNGCAATCTAATACTTGGGAAATCAGTTGAAAAAATGTTTGAAGTATTTGTTTTAAAGTTTGATTAAAGTGACTATCTTTGTATTTTAATTATTTTTATATTCATTTTTAAGATTGATTAGCCGATGAGAAAATGGCGTATCGATGACAGTGCCGAGCTTTATAATATCAATGGATGGGGACTTAAGTATTTCTCCATTAATGAGAAAGGGCACGTTGCGGTAACTCCGCGCGAAGGTTATGCGTCTGTCGATTTAAAAGATGTGATAGATGAGCTTCAGGTGAGAGACGTTGAAGCTCCCGTATTGTTGCGCTTTCCCGATATTCTTGACAACAGGGTAGAAAAAATTTCNCGCTGTTTTAAGCAAGCCGCTGAAGAATATAAGTATCAGGCGCAGAATTTCGTAATATATCCCATTAAGGTCAATCAGATTCGCCAAGTGGTTGAGGAGATTGTGAGCCACGGCAAGAAGTTCAATATCGGACTTGAAGCGGGCTCCAAGCCTGAACTCCATGCGGTCCTTGCCACNAATATCGCAGAAAATGCGCTAATCATCTGCAACGGCTATAAGGATAAGGACTATGTGGAACTCGCTTTGATGGCTCAGAAGATGGGTCGCCGCATATATATAGTGGTTGAGAAACATAATGAACTCGTTCTTATCGCAGAGGTCGCAAAGCGTCTTGGAATACGTCCCAATATCGGTATCCGCATTAAGCTTTCCAGTTCCGGTTCCGGAAAATGGGAGGAATCGGGCGGCGATCAATCCAAGTTCGGGCTTAATTCGAGCGAATTGCTGAAAGCTCTCGACTTCCTTGAAAAAAATCACATGGGCGACTGCTTGAAGCTCATTCATTTCCATATCGGTAGCCAGATCACTAAGATTCGCCGCATCAAAAATGCCCTTCGCGAAGCTACGCAATTCTATGTGCAGCTCAGCAAGATGGGNTTCGGAATAGAATTCATTGATATAGGTGGCGGTCTTGGCGTAGATTATGACGGAACGAGAAGTTCGTCAAGTGAAAGCTCGATGAACTATTCTATACAGGAATATGCCAATGACTCGATTTCGGCTCTTGTCGACGCTTGCGTGAAGAATGACTTGAAGCAGCCTAATATAATTACGGAGAGTGGACGCTCGCTCACTGCCCATCATTCAATTTTGATATTTCAGGTTCTTGCCACTACCTCATTGCCTGAATGGAACGATAAAGAAGAAGTGTCGGAAAAAGATCATGAGTTGGCTCGCGAATTGTATGACATCTGGGATAAATTGAGTCAACCCCGATTGTTTGAGAGTTGGCATGATGCCCTCCAGATTAGAGAAGAGGCTCTTGACTTGTTCAGCCTGGGTATGCTCGATTTGAAAACTCGTTCTCAAATTGAGAAATTGTTCTGGTCAATCGCAAGAGAAGTAGGCGAAATCGCGTCATCGCTCAAGCATGCTCCCGAGGAACTTCGGAAAATATCCAAGATGCTGCCCGATAAATATTTCTGTAACTTCTCGTTGTTTCAGTCGCTTCCTGATTCATGGGCTATTGATCAGGTGTTCCCGATTATGCCGATTGCCCGACTTGACGAAAAACCCACTCGAACTGCAACGATTCAGGATATAACTTGCGACTCTGACGGAAAGATTACCAATTATATCTCCAATCACGGAACTTCCAACTCTCTTCCGGTGCATCAGTTGAAAGAGAAAGACGGTCCTTATTATATAGGAGTGTTCTTGGTCGGCGCTTATCAGGAGATTCTGGGAGATATGCACAACCTTTTTGGAGACACCAATGCGGTGCATATCAATGTCTACAAGGATCGATACGAGATTGACCAGATTATTTATGGCGAAACTGTCGATGAGGTGCTTGACTATGTGCAGTATAATCCGAAGCGCCTTGTCCGTAATGTTGAAACATGGGTCACATCTTCCATGAAAGCCGGCAAGATAACCCCCGAAGAGGGCAGGGAATTCCTCAGCAACTATCGCTCGGGACTTTATGGCTACACTTACCTTGAAACTGACTGATAACTGCCTATTATAAATATGAGTAGATATTTTATGAGACTGTCATACAATGGGGCTCGCTTCCATGGATGGCAGTCTCAGCCTAATGCAGTAAGCGTTCAGTCGGTTATTGAGGAGGCGGCTACGCGAGTGTTTCGGCAGCCGGTTAAAATTACCGGTGCTGGACGAACCGATGCCGGTGTCAACGCGCGTATGATGGTGGCTCATTTTGACTTGTGTGATGATTTTGAAATCGATGTAAGAATGCTTGCCGGGCTTAACGCTTTGTGTGGGCCCGATATTGCAATTGAGGGTGTATGGAAAGTGCATGCTGAGGCGCATGCGCGGTTTGANGCGGTGGCGCGCACCTATCATTATTACACCCATCGTGGAAAATCGCCCTTCCTGAGTCAGTTCAGTTGGCAAGAACCTCAANCGGAACTTGATTTCGAACTGATGAATGAGTGCNGCAAGATTTTGACCGAGACATCTGACTTTACGTCATTTGCAAAGTTGCACACTGACAACAAAACGAATATATGCCGTGTGACTGAGGCGAAGTGGGAAGAAATAGAAAACGGTAGGCATCGATTTGTCATTTCTGCCGACCGTTTTCTTCGAAATATGGTGCGTGCCGTTGTCGGCACTCTTGTCGAAGTTGGAAGAGGGAAGATGAGCGTTGATGACTTTATTGAAGTTGTCTCGGCTAAAAATCGTTGCGCAGCCGGCGTGTCAATGCCACCTCATCCGCTCTTTTTGTGGGATATAANGTATCCCTACGATTATTTAAAGGATAACTTTTGAAAGTAGTTCCCGTGCTGTTGGAGTGAGAATCTCGTTTATGGCATAATTGGGAATGTACACGTTTATGCTTCCGAGTGAATACGGTCCGATTTCATAGGGGTTGTAGTGGAACACTACGTCAGAACCTTCCAGATATATATTGTGGGATACAAATAGCTGGTCGGTAAAGATGCCGCGTTCCTGAAGCTCTTCGATAGAAGATACTGAATACTGTTCCATCAGGGCGTCCTTTATCTTGTCGATGATGAGATCCTCATACCCGGGCACAAAAATTTTTTCGAAGTTAAGCGCTTCGCCCTTGTTTAAATCATAGTTTATGTAGTGTGATTCGTTGATGCCGTGGGCGCCTCCTGAATAAGTGTAGTTGGANATTTTGTAGACAACGTAGTCAGGATTGAATGATTTTACGGTGATTGAAGTCATTTTGGAATAGACCATTGACGGCTTGTCTTGTGGAATACTGTCAATTGCTGTGATTTTGAATTGATTCATTCCTTCGGGACGAGAGGCNGATGTTGTTAGCGCTGCATCAATCCCTGTTATGACAGTGTCGGGGCATAGGGCTTTGACTAATGAATCTTGGAGCGGGGCGATATTTTTGCCGCCGAGGCTGTTAGGCCATTCAACATAAAGCTGTACGTTGCTATAAGTCTTTAATGAGTCNTCAAACATGGCTTCCTCACCTTCGCAAGCGAAATTTTTCGACAACGTTTTTATTGTCTGATTCACTTCAAAATTTTTGATCGAAGGATTGATCGGATTGTTAGTCTCAGATGTTGGACTGCTGCATGCGATACCGCAAACGATGCTTCCTGCTGCTAATGCTCCGATGATAAGAAGCGGTGCTTGTTCGAATCTCATAAATATGACTGTTTGTNGTGAATTTTTGAGTATAACACACGGAAGTGAAATAAAGTTTAAACAAATTTGAAAAAATGTAGATTTTTGCGTGAAATAAATGCCATTTTACCAATAATGGGGATGTTAAGGGAATCTATACAGGTATAATNGGATAAAAAATACGACATAAAGGCTATTTTTNGGCTAAAAACTAATATTTGCAGCTGAAAAGTTTTATTATCTCAGATAAAAGTGCTTACTTTGCAGCAAAATTTGATAATCATTATTATTAATTAATACCTTTAAAATTATGTCAGAAATTGCATCTCGAGTAAAGGCTATNATCGCCGACAAGCTCAATGTTGATGAAAACGAAGTAACCGACGCAGCAGAATTCACTAAGGATCTTGGCGCTGATAGCCTCGATACNGTAGAGCTTATCATGGAATTCGAGAAGGAATTTGAAATCACTATTCCCGATGATAAGGCTGAAGGCATCACTACAGTGAAAGATGCAGTAGCTTATATCGAAGCTGCTAAAGCTTAAGTTTAAATTTTCGAATATTCTTTTTATTTAAATGGAATTAAAGAGAGTTGTAGTAACAGGTCTTGGCGCCATCACTCCGCTTGGCAACGATGTAGAAACTACATGGAAGAATGCCGTCGACGGAGTGAGCGGAGCTGCTCCTATTACGCATTTCGATGCCTCTAAATTCAAAACACAGTTTGCGTGTGAGGTTAAGGGTTTTAATCCTGAAAAGATTGGAGACCGTAAAAAGCTACGTCAGCTTGACCTTTATGCTCAATATGCGCTTGACGCTGCCGAGCAGGCGGTTGCCGACTCAAAATTGGAGGAAGACGAAAACCTTAACAAGGATCGTGTTGGTGTAGTGATCGCTGCCGGTATCGGTGGTCTTCACACATTTGAAGAAGAGGCTGGCTACTATGCGCTCCATCAGGAAGCTGGACCAAAATACAATCCTTTCTTCATTCCTAAGATGATTGCTGATATCGCATCGGGTCATGTATCTATGAAATATGGTTATCATGGTCCTAATTTCGGTGTGGTTTCAGCTTGTGCATCGTCTACCAACGCATTGATTGACGCATTTAACCTNATTCGTTTAGGAAAGGCTGACGCTATAGTTGCCGGTGGCGCTGAAGCGGCNATATATCCTGCCGGAGTGGGTGGCTTCAATTCAATGCACGCTCTATCAACTCGCAACGACAGTCCTGAGACTGCATCTCGTCCTTTCAGCAAGTCCCGTGACGGATTTGTGATGGGTGAAGGTTCTGCGGTGTTGGTGCTCGAAGAACTGGAGCATGCCAAAGCGCGTGGCGCGAAAATCTATGCCGAAGTTGTCGGCGGAGGTATGTCGGCTGATGCTTATCACTTGACTGCAACCCATCCCGAAGGTTTGGGAGCCAAGCTTGTGATGAAGAACGCGCTTGANGATGCAGGAATGAAACCGGAAGAGATTGATTACGTGAATGCTCATGGCACATCTACTCCTGTTGGAGACCTTTCGGAGGTTAAAGCGATTAAGGAAGTATTTGGTGACCATGCTTATGACATGAACATCAGTTCTACCAAGTCAATGACCGGACACCTTCTTGGCGCGACCGGAGCTCTTGAGGCTCTCTTCTGCGTTAAGTCGGTACAAGAGGATATCGTGCCTCCCACCATCAATCATGATCCGGAGGATATGGATGAGGAAATTGACTACAATCTTAACTTTACATTTGATAAGGCTCAAAAACGCACTGTAAATGCCGCTCTTTCCAACACATTTGGTTTCGGCGGTCACAATGCAAGCATTATCGTAAAGAAATATGCTGAATAAATAGAATTTCGCATATAAACAACAAAAAAGTCGCTGTCAATTGACAGCGACTTTTTTGTTTACTATTGCATGCTTAGTCAAGGGTCTGCACGCCGCCGCCATTTACCATCAGCGTTTGACCGCTNACCCAGGCGGATATTGGCGCGGCGAAATATAGAACGGCGCCTGCGATGTCAGAAACTTCACCCAGACGTTTCAGCGGAGTGTGGGCAAGCATTTTCTCTTCAATNTCCNGGGTCAATACTGATGCGAGAGCCCGTGTTTTTGTNGCNCCCGGTCCGATGTTGTTGACTCGTATTCCCATCGGTCCGTAGTCGTAGGCGAGGTTTGATGCCAGNTGGTTAAGAGCGGCTTTTGATGAGCCGTATATTGCCATNTCAGGATCATTGTTAATNCTGCTCATTGACGTTATGTTGATGATNCTTCCGTAGCCCGATTCTTGCATGTATGGAGCCGCAAGCTTGCTTAATTGCCATGGAGCAAACACATTTATAGCATATATGCGCTCAACGTAGCTGCGGTCAATTTTGAACGGGTTCTCTCGACCTCCACCTCCAAGCCCGGCATTATTTACCAGTATATTTATTGTCCCATAGGTATGGACGGCTCTATTGATGAGGTTTTTCAGGTCATCCTCAATAAGTGCGTTGCACTCTACCGCCGAGGCTTTTCCGCCTGCATCTATAATCTCTTTTGCGGTCTCCCGGGCTTTCTCGATAGAAATGTCGCTTGCTACTACGGCGNCTCCTGCTGCGGCGAGTATCAATGCCGAAGCTTTTCCGATGCCGTCTCCCGCGCCGGTTATGACGGCGACTTTTCCGGTTAAATCAAATAGTTTATTGGTATCCATAGGCGAGTTGTGTCAATTATAATACTATTTAAACGCCTGTGAATTCGCATAAGTTCGGATTGGCTATGGGTATAATAAAAGCGCAGACATCATTGTCTGACGTCTGCGCTTTGTATTGTTAATTGGAATTTTCAGCTCTTAGCCCAAGATTCCGTTGTTGCGGAACACTTTTTCGATTTTTTCCAATCCCTGTGCTACCTGTTCTTGAGTATGTGTAGCCATGAGAGAGAAGCGAATCAAAGTGTCGTGGGGCGCTACTGCCGGAGAAACGACAGGATTTACGAACACGCCTTCGTCGAAAAGATCGCGGGTGATTTTGAATGTTTTGAAATTGTCGCGAATGTACAACGGGATGATAGGGGTGGAGGTGTTGCCGATTTCGCATCCCATCTGGCGGAATCCGTCAAGAGCGAAATTGGTGACTTTCCACAGGTTTTCCTGGATTTCGGGTTCGCTCTCCATGATGTCAAGCGCTGCCATAACCGCTGCTGTGGATGCAGGGGTGATAGACGCGGTGAAAATGTAAGAGCGTGAGTGATGGCGAAGNAAATTAGTGATTTCTTTGTCAGTGGCAATGAATCCGCCGAGAGAGGCGAATGACTTGCTGAATGTGCCCATAATCAAATCCACGTCATCAGAAACCCCGAAGTGGTCGCATACGCCGCGTCCACCTTTTCCGAAAACGCCTATTCCGTGAGCTTCATCAACCATTACCGTGGCATTGTATTTCTTTGCGAGGCGAACTATTTCAGGAAGATTCGCAACATCGCCTTCCATAGAAAACACGCTGTCGGTAGCAATCAATTTCACTTTGTCGGGGTCGCATTTCTTAAGTTGCGCTTCCAACGACTCCATGTCGTTGTGCTTATATTTAAGATATTGTGAGAATGAAAGGCGGCGGCCTTCGATAATTGAGGCGTGATCTTGTTCGTCAAGAAGGATGTAGTCTTCGCGACCGGTGAGAGTTGAGACAACGCCGAGGTTTACTCCGAATCCGGTTGAGTAAATCATGGCGTCTTCTTTTCCAACATAGGCAGCCAAGCGAGCTTCGAGTTCTTTGTGGATGTCAAGTGTGCCGTTAAGGAACGGAGATCCGGCGCAACCGGTTCCATATTTCTTAATAGCCGCTATCGCTGCTTCTTTCACCTTTGGATGGTTGACCAATCCGGTGTAGCAGTTTGAACCGAACATAAGAACTTTTTTTCCATTGATGATAACCTCAGGGTCTTGTTCGCTTGAAATAGCGCGGAAGTAGGGGTATACTCCTGCAGCTTTAGCTTTCTGAGGTTCCTGGTACTTGTCCAATTTAGCTTGTAATAGCTTCATAATATATTCAATAGCGTTTTCTGTTGTTGCGATGTAAATTTCAACAGGATATTATATCCTTATTAAAATGCAGGCTGCAAAGTTACTAAAAAAATGTAATAATTCTTCAACAATAATTAATAAACGAAGCCCCGTTTCAACTTTTTAACTGTTTATGAATTTTTCAGTATCTTGCCGTTTCATTTCCTCTTCCGATGGAGTGTGTTGGGTCTTGATTTTTAGCTTGACTTCATCGAATCCTCTGCCATACACTCCGTTGACGTTGCCTTGAGTGATGAATGCGTCTTTGTCAATTGCCTTTATTATTCGGAATATATTGACCGATTCGATTTTGCGGCACATGACTAAGAGCACCTTTACTTCATGCTTGGTGTACCATCCCATGCCGTTGAGCACTGTGCAACCTCGATGNGCTACGTTGTTGATTGCATCGGCTATTTCTTCCCATTTGTTTGAAATGATTGTGAATTGCACCGCTTGTCGGTTGCTGTTGATGATTTGGTCACACATGAATGAGGCAAGGAATGTGACCACGAATCCATATATGACTTTGTCAATTTGGTGGAACAGGAANAAGCTTGACGATATAATCGTGAAGTCGCAATAAATCATCATTCGCCCGATTGACACATTGCTTTTCTTTGAAACCATTGCTGCGATAATGTCGGTACCTCCCGTGCTTCCGTTGTGGATGAACACAAGCCCGATTCCAACGCCGCACAGGATACCTCCTAAAAGGATGTTCATAAACGTCTGCTGCTGGATAAGCGGTTCAGGAAACAATGGCTGTAGAATACCTATGAAGAGTGACAGGAATGTGGCTCCGAATATTGTGCGGAATACGAACTGCTTTCCTACTATGCGGTAGGCGATGGCGAGCAGAGTCAGGTTAAGGGCATAGGAAGATATTGCAACCGGAATACCGGTGATGAAATATATGAGCGAGCCTAAACCTGTCAGTCCGCCGATTACGACTTTTTCAGGAAGAACAAAGGCGGTGAAGCCGAATGCATAGCACAAAAGACCGAGTATTATGAACAAATAGTCCTTGGAAGATAAAATGAATGATTTGCCTGTTAGCTTCATGTGGATTATGATTGATGCTGCAAATTTATTAAAAAAAGTTTAACTANATGGCAAAATATGAANACATCAGGAGCGGAAATTTCGACATAGGCGATTAATCANTCTATGATCCATGCCNGAGTTGAGAATTGCATCAGGATTCAGCCTTTGGAACTCCGAAGATCATGTNGGGCTCGATGATGTCATTAGCGTCGATACTGCGCAGCGGGCGACAGGGATTGCCGGCTGCCAAAGTCATAGGCGGAACTGAACGCGTTACCACGCTGCCGGCTCCGATAACCGNGCCCTTGCCAATTGTAACTCCGGGCAATATTTTTACATCACCGCATATCCAAACGTCATCTTCGATAATTACAGGCTCGGCGCGCATAACNCCGGCATAGCGTTGTGGAGCGTCGAGAGCATGGATGATGGTGTATATGCTGACATTCGGACCGATAAACACCCTGTTGCCGATGCTTACTTTCGCCTCGTCGAGCACAGTCATGCCGAAATTGACAGTCACGTTGTCGCCAATAAAGATATTATTGCCGAAATCACACCTGAAAGGAGGGTTTATTGTAACGCCTTTTCCCATCGAGCCGAGTAAGCCGCGGAGCAGACATTCGCGTTCAACAGTATGCGACGGCGGCAGCCCGTTCAGTTCGTGACACGCGTCGGCGGTTTNCATCAGATTGCTCGANANCTCCGGGTGAATACCGTAAACCCATTTCCCGTCCTGCAAATTTTGCATCAGTTTATCTATCATAAATTATTTTTTTTATTTAGCGTGTGGCGATGTTTAAAGTTACCCAAAGTCATTCGATTGCGCAAACTTCATTTGAATAAATCTTGTCGTCTATACTTAAAAAGAAAGGGAAAGCTTGAAATGTTTCAGGCTTTCCCTTTCCGTTATCTAAAGATGTTTATCAGTCTTGGCACTTTGCCTTGATAAATTCGCGGTTCAAACGGGCGATGTTGCTTAGCGAAATGCATTTGGGGCATTCCGCAGCGCAAGCTCCGGTATTGGTGCAGTTACCAAATCCAAGTTCGTCCATCTTATTGACCATTGCGCGGGCACGTCGAGCGCGTTCTACCTGACCTTGAGGAAGCAGTGCGAACTGGCTTACCTTGGCTGATACGAACAGCATTGCTGAGCCGTTTTTGCAAGCGGCAACGCAAGCTCCGCAGCCAATGCATGACGCTGCATCCATTGCGAGGTCGGCGTTGACCTTAGAGATGGGAAGACAGTTGGCATCCTGGGCTCCGCCGCAGTTGAATGAAACGTATCCGCCTGCCTGCTGGATTTTATCAAATGCGTTGCGGTCTACCATGAGGTCTTTTATCACCGGGAACGCTGCTGAGCGCCANGGCTCCACAGTAATGGTTTCGCCGTCGCTGAATCGACGCATATAGAGCTGACATGTTGTTGCTCCGGTTGCAGGACCGTGGGGATGTCCGTTGATATACAGAGAGCACATACCGCAGATACCTTCGCGGCAGTCATGATCAAATGCGATAGGCTCCTCATGGTTAGCAACGAGTTGCTCATTGAGGATATCGAGTGTTTCAAGGAAAGAGGTGTCGGTATCGGTCTCAACGGTATAAGTCTTGAACTCGCCTTTTTCCTTTGGTCCGGCTTGACGCCAAACTTTAAGTTGAACAGTTATATTTGCCATTTGAGTTTACTTTCTAAAAAAAATTGAGGATTATGACTTATAGTTACGGGTTTGAACCTTGATAGCCTCATAGTGAAGCGGTTCCTTGATTAGCTCGGGAGNCTTGTCGTCGCTTCCCTGATAATCCCAGCATGCCACGTAGAAATAGTTCTGGTCGTCACGCTTAGCTTCACCCTCTTCAGTCTGGTACTCTTCACGGAAATGACCTCCGCAGCTTTCGTTGCGNTTAAGGGCATCGTAGGCGATGAGCTCGCCCATAGTGATAAAGTCATTAAGACGGAATGCCTTGTCAAGCTCGATGTTCATGCCTTCGGCAGTGCCGGGCACATATAGATTGGTCTGGAATTCCTTGCGTATCTCTTTCAGCTTTTCCAAAGCTGTTGTAAGACCCTCTTTGGTTCTGCCCATACCGACATATTCCCACATGATGTGTCCGAGTTCCTTGTGGATTGAGTCAACCGAGCGTTTTCCTTGGATTTTGAGAAGCGCGTCCTGAGCGGCGATACACTTGGCTTCTGCTTCGTCAAATTCCTTGGTGTCGGTAGAGAAACGAGGAACGGTGATCTGATCTGACAGATAATTCTGGATAGTGTAGGGGAGAACGAAATATCCGTCGGCAAGACCTTGCATGAGCGCTGAAGCGCCGAGGCGGTTTGCTCCGTGGTCAGAGAAGTTGCATTCACCGATTGCAAACAGACCTTTCAACGAAGTCTGCAATTCATAGTCTACCCAGATACCACCCATTGTATAGTGGATAGCGGGGAAAATCATCATCGGGTTATAGTAAACCTCGCCGTTGATTTCGGTTCCGACTTCGCCGGGGTTAACGTCGGTGATTTCCTCATACATGTCGAAGAGGTTGCCATAACGCTGGCGAACCACGTCGATACCGAGGCGGTTGATTGCGTCGCTGAAGTCGAGGAATACTGCGAGACCGGTATTGTTAACGCCGAAGCCCTTGTCGCAGCGCTCTTTTGCAGCGCGTGACGCAACGTCGCGGGGCACGAGGTTACCGAATGCGGGATAGCGGCGCTCCAAGTAATAGTCGCGATCCTCTTCGGGAATCTGTGAACCCTTGATTTCTCCCGCCTGAAGCTTCTTGGCATCCTCAATCTTTTTGGGAACCCAGATGCGGCCGTCGTTACGAAGCGACTCTGACATTAGGGTCAGTTTAGACTGCTGGTCGCCGTGAACGGGAATACAAGTGGGGTGAATCTGAACATAAGCCGGGTTAGCGAAATATGCGCCTTTACGGTAGCAAGCCATCGCCGCGCTACAGTTACATCCCATTGCGTTTGTCGAGAGGAAGTAGGCGTTTCCATATCCGCCGGTTGCGATAACAACGGCATGAGCGGCGAAACGTTCGAATTTACCGGTCACGAGGTTCTTGGCGATAATACCGCGAGCGCGGCCGTCGATCATCACCACGTCGTGCATTTCGTAGCGATTGTAGCTCTTCACTTTGCCAAGGTTGATTTGGCGGTTCAAAGAAGAGTATGCGCCAAGGAGCAATTGCTGACCTGTTTGACCTTTGGCATAGAATGTGCGTGACACCTGCGCGCCGCCGAATGAGCGGTTGGCAAGAAGACCTCCGTATTCGCGAGCGAAAGGAACGCCTTGAGCCACACACTGGTCGATGATGTTATTTGATACCTCGGCAAGACGGTATACATTGGCTTCGCGAGCGCGATAGTCGCCGCCTTTCACTGTGTCATAGAAAAGACGATACACTGAGTCACCGTCATTCTGATAGTTTTTAGCAGCGTTGATACCTCCCTGAGCGGCGATTGAGTGCGCGCGGCGGGGTGAGTCCTGAATACAGAAATTGAGCACGTTGAATCCCATTTCTGCAAGTGATGATGCTGCAGACGCTCCTGCAAGACCGGTTCCGACAACGATGATGTCAAGACGGCGCTTGTTAGCAGGGTTCACGAGTTTTTGATGAGCCTTATAGTTGGTCCATTTCTCAGCGATAGGACCTTCCGGGATTTTAGAATCAGCCGGATTCATCACTTTTACGTTTTCTTTAGTAGTTTCCATATCGCTAATTAATTTTCGGGTTGTACCATAGGAGCAACTTCAGAGTCAGCGTTTTCTCCTTCAAGATAGTTAAGGAATTTCATTGCGGGTTCGATGTTGTCAAGTTCCGCCTGAACCATTTCGGGAGTGAATCCCATCTGCATCATTTGCGCGGGGTTTTCAAGAATTGCTTTGAGCTGCTGTTCCTGATTGCGCAGAGCTGATGAGAAGTTGTCATATTTGTAACGGTCTACAGGAATTCCAACCATGTCGCCCATCACGTTTTTATATTGCTCGCGAAGATCGGGGTTGGTTTTGTAGAAGTTGTTATGAGCGTTTACGGTGAAAACAATNGCCTGGGCGATAAACAGAGCAACGACGATTGAGGTCCACCAGCAAGCGATGGTTTTCAAGCGCGGCAGCCAGGTGTTGTTGTCCCAACCGATTGACTGGAACATTGACCAGAAACCGTGGTTCATGTGGAACCAGAGGGCTATGAAGCCGATGATGTAAATGATGGGAGTCCATGCGCATGAGAATGCTTCCTGAATGAACAGTGTGCCCATTGACGGAGGAATAGCTCCTTCAACGCCACGAATCTCCTGAAGCTGCATTTTTGCCCAGAACTGAATCATGTGAACGACAAGGAATGCAAGGATTACGATACCGAGCACAAGCATGTTCTGAGAAGACCATTCCACGCCTGCGGGTTTCTTGGAAATGGCATAACGGTCATTTCCGCGAGCTTTGCGGTTTTGTAGTGTTAACCACACGGCATAGCAGATGTGCAGAATGAACAGTACNGCCAGTCCGATAGACGCAACCAAGGCATACCAGTTTGCACCCAGGAACTCACAGATTACATTGTAAGCTGACGGATACACGATAGCTATTGCGTTCATCAAGCAGTGAAAAGTTACAAATAGGACGAGGCAGATGCCGGTAATCGCCATCACCAATTTACGCCCTATAGATGAGCTTGTTAACCACATAGTTGTGTTGAAATTTGAAATTAATATTAATAAATGTTTGTTGTGTTGTCGGCTATTGTAGCGCAAATTTACGATAAATAATGCACGGTTACAAGTATTAAGGAAAAATTTCATTAATATTTNTTCAAAATCATTCATTGGTNTTTAGCCCGGGGNGANTGTGCTGTGTGGGTGACGGCGTTGTAATCGCCGAAAGTATTGTTGCCGGTTTTTTGTACATGATTAAATTAATGCGTAATTTTACATGATTTTTAAGCTGTTATTAAAAAAATGAAATNTTTTGCCTGTGCGGCGCCATTGGTTGCCGGAATATTAATGTGGATTTCTGTGTCGGGATGTTCATCTTCAGGTGATGCTGTGGAGAATGATTCTGATTCAGTAGAAATTGTCGTCGACACTGTACCGTCGCCGGCTTATGTGAAACTTAAGGTTAATCCCATTGGAGGCAGTCTCGGTGCGGTGTTCAATGATATAAACAGNGTTCAGCTTCCNGCTGCTGAAGCCCTTGGCATCAAGCCTATAACCGGNCCGAAAGATGCTTGGCGCCTATCGCGTCCTATTGTCAAAGTGGAGAATTGTGACGAATATTATGTGGAGGATTTAACCCATTCGGTTCCATATCTTGTGCCTGAAGCGGCAAATTTGCTGACCGAGATAGGNCGACGNTTCAACGACTCTCTCGAGGCGCGCGGAGGNGGNAGCTANAAGCTGAAGGTGACAAGCGTTTTGAGAACGGAAGGGGCGGTCAATAGACTGCGCCGCCGCAACATTAATGCCACTTCAAATTCGGCGCATCGCTATGGAACCACATTTGACATAAGCTATGTCAGATTCTTTAGCGACACTGTCACTGTTGAACGCTCGCAGGAGGATTTGAAAAATCTGTTGGGCGAAATTCTTAAAGATGTGCGCGAAGATGGCAAGTGCTATGTGAAATTTGAGCGTAAGCAAGGCTGTTTTCATATAACCGCTCGTAAATAAAGTTTTTGGAATGGAAAATTCTGGTGAGAAAAAAGATATAAACCCGGAGCAGAGCGGGGGAAAGCGAAATGGCNCTATGAAGATTGTTNTTAAGGTACTCCTGTGGGTGGCTGGAATCTTTTTGGGGCTTGTTGCCGTTCTGTTCTGCGTTATTGCGTGGGTGCTTACTCCCGAGCGCCTTACTCCGCTTATCGAGAAAACGGTAAATGAGAATATCGAAGCTGATTTTTCACTTGGGAAAGCCGAGCTGTCGGTGTGGAGCACTTTCCCTCATCTTAAATTGGAGTTAGACTCTCTTGCTGTTGTAAACAATGTGTTCAAGAAATTGCCTGCCGAAGAGTATGCCAAACTTCCGNCAGGAAGTGACACATTATTGTATATAAGAAATTTTTCAGGATCAGTAAACATCCCGTCGCTCTTTGTCGGAAAAATCAAATTGTCTGACGTGATGCTTGACGGNGCTGCCGTCAATGTCGTTTCGTATGACGGGAATATGTGCAACTATGATATTTTCCCGGCAAGTGAGCCTGACAAGGANGAAGCTGCCNAAGTGNCTATTCCCGATATCTCACTTAATCGTTTCAGGATAGCCGATATATTTCCGATGCGTTATTTTTCGCTATCTGATTCTTTGGACGTTCAGCTTTCACTTGAGCCCTCCGATGTTTTGACCGAGAATGTTCCCGGTTATAAATTGGCNCTCAACAGTTCATTGGAGGCGCTTTTGCCGCCTGAANTATCGCTTGACTCTATNGCNGTNGGTCTTGGCGGAGAGCTCGGTTGGCGACANGATGAGCCTATGAAAATGAGGTTTGAGAATTTTTGGCTGAACGTGGGTGCTGTTTCGGCGTTATTTTCGGGAAATGTTGATTTCGCCGATCCTTCACGGTTGACTGATTTTAATATAAAGGTAAACCCATTCTCTCCTACCGACGTGATTCAGATGCTCCCCGACGACATGAAGGCGTCCTTGCCTGCGTTTAAATCGGATATGCTTGTATCGGTATCAGCTCGGTTGACGGAGCCTTATTGTTTGGTTGACACTTTTTTGCCTATGCTGGAACTTGCCGTTGATATTCCTTCTTGCTCATTGACGGTCGATTCCTACAAAGTAAATGAACTTGCATTGAACTTGACNGCTGCGGTAAATGGCAGAGATTTGAATAAATCAGAGGTTGAAGTTTCTAAATTTCATGCAGAGATTGATGGTGTCGGCTTGGATGCCGAGGGGACAGCGACCTCGTTGTTGGACAATCCCTATGTCAATGGTAAGGTCAAGGCTCAGGCTGTGCTGTCGGATTTGCCCGCGAATATTCGTGCCGATATTCCGGGCACTGTCAAAGGGTCTATATTGCTTGATGCCGTGGCACGGTTTCATCAGCGTGATTTGTCGCTCAACGGATTTCATAAAATATTTCTTGACGGAAGTTTGGAATTGAAGAATCTCGACGTGTCGATTCCTGTTTTTGATATAGAGTTATTTACNCGAAACACTTTGGTCGATTTGGGCACAAACAATAAATTCGTGTCTGACGCAAGCCGCATAGATTCATTGTTGACCGCTTCNCTTAAGATTGACACCATCTCTTTCAGTACTTCGGGAATGGCTGTCTCAGGCAAGGATATCCGTGCGGGAGTCGGTTGTTCCAACAAGGGGCTTCCTAAAGATACTTTGACTGTTATTCCTCTTGGCGCTACGTTGCAAGCCAAGGAGCTTGCTTATAGCAGCGAAGATTCTTCGATAGTGCGNTTGCGCGACACTTATGCCTTTGCCACGCTCCGCCGGTTTAATGGCGAACGGCATGTTCCCTTGTTCNGCTTNCAGGCNGGTATGAAAAGNGCGTTTTATGCCGACAANCTCAATCGCCTTATGCTGAACAACGGCAGTTTTGATGTGACAGCTCATCTGCGCCCAATCGGGAAATTGGAAAAACGCCTTAAGCAGCGTTATGATTCGATTGCGGCGNCNCATCCNGATTTATCGCAGGATTCATTGATCGCATTATATAAAAAGAGTTTCAACAGAAGGCGCCAAGNCAGCCCGGAGGAGGAGATAATGGATTTCGGNCTNGACAACTCCACNAANAGAATGNTNTTGAAATGGAATGTNTCNGGNNATNTNAAAGCNGAGCATGGNGGACTNTTTTCTCCATATTTCCCGCTGCGTAACCGTCTGTCTAATTTTAATGTGGCGTTCTCGTCTGATAGTGTCGTTTTCAAGGATGTGCATTATAAAGTGGGGNATTCCGATTTTCTGATTAATGGAGCGATAAAGAATATACGCAGGGCATTGACGATGAACTTCCCTTTGAAAGCCGACATTCATCTTGTCAGTGATTCTATNAACGTGAATGAACTTGTGGAGGCTTCATATAAAGGCGCCGCCTTCGCCGAGCGTGTCATGGACGGCTCTGTAAAGATGGCGCAGGTCGAGAACACTGCTGGGCTTGACAGTCTCGTGAATCGAGCTGCGGAAACCGATGAGACGGCAGCATTGCTTGTCCCTGTGAATGTCGACGCCAAGTTTGTGATGGATGCGCGTAACATCGTCTATTCAGATTTGCTGATGCACAATTTCAACGGTGAATTGCTGATGGGCAACGGCTCGATAAATCTCCATAACCTGTCGGCTGAATCGAAGATGGGAAGNGCTAAGATGACAGCACTTTATTCGGCTCCTGATAAGCGTAACATCCGTTTCGGGTTCGGATTNCTCCTTGACCGCATAGATGTCAAGCAGTTCATCNACATGATGCCTGCCGTGGACTCCCTGATGCCTTTGCTTGACTCATTCCAAGGNAAAATCAATGCCGANATAGCNGCAACNACTGATGTGGATTCAACCATGAATCTCNTTATTCCCACTNTGGANGCGGCTGTGAAACTTTCAGGCGATAGCCTTGTGCTTCTCGACGCTGAAACATTCCGCACCGTGTCGAAATGGTTGCTGTTCAAAAATAAGGAACAGAACGTGATACCTCACATGGAGGCTGAGATGCTNATAAAGAATTCACAGGTCGAGATATTTCCGTTTGTGTTTGATTTCGACCGTTATCGGCTTGCNGTGATGGGGTCTAATGACCTTGCGTTGAACTTTAAATATCATCTGTCGGTCCTGAAGTCGCCCATACCGTTTAAGTTTGGAATAAATCTGTCGGGAAATGCCGATAAAATGAAAATCAGGCTTGGCGGAGCCAAATATAAGCCGGGTAAATCGGTCGAGACTATAGCCATTGTCGACACAGCGAGAGTTAANCTGCTCAGGGAGATTGACCATGTGTTCCGGAGTGGGGCGAGAAATGCGCGCTTAGGTAATCTTAAAGTCAAAAATCAGTCGGCGGCGGTTGACCTCGACGCTCCCGATGACACTATTTCTCGTGCTGATTCGATCTTGTTTATAAAGGAGGGGCTTATTGAAGCGCCTGATACATTACGTCAAGAATTGTTGAAATGACAAAAGAAAGAGATGCAGTTTTGAAGTATGCGGCAACGCATGGATTAAGGCGCTTTCTCCCGGTTGGGGCGCTTGTCGANATGGATGGAACATTGTATGACTCAATGCCCAATCATGCCAAGGCGTGGCATGAACTGATGACCGGAATAGGGATAGAATGCTCGCTTGATGAATTTTTCTTGTATGAGGGTAGAACCGGAGCGTCAACAATCAACCTGTTGTTCAATCGTGCCTATGGTCATGACGCTGCTCCTGAACAAGCCGCTGAGTTGTATAAGCGGAAAACGGAACTGTTTTGCGCGCTTNCTCAAGTGAGCCCTATGCCCGGAGCTGCTGAAGTTATTGCCGGATTGAGACAAGCCGGGCTTGAAACGGTGCTTGTCACCGGGTCGGGGCAGAACACGCTTTTAAACCGGCTTGATGCTGATTTCCCGGGCGCGTTTCCTCGTGACAGGCGTGTGACGTCGCGCGACGTGATTCANGGTAANCCTCACCCTGAACCGTTTTTGCTCGCCATGGAAAAAATCGGGTCTGTTCCCGAGACTTCCATAGCTATCGATAATGCTCCGATAGGAGTGCAAGCTGGCGCTGCGTCGGGAGCGTTTACGATAGGTGTTGTCACCGGTCCTATTCCTGAAAATGTATTGATGNAAGCGGGTGCCGACATTGTTTACTCCTCTATGCCGGAGTTGGCNGAGAGGTTGCCGTTATTAATAGAAACATTTAATTGTGAATTGAATTGATGGAACATCAGGAGATAATTTTTACTAACAATGTNGGNCTTGAACTTGACAATCTCCTTTCAGGATTTGATGGGAAAGTCTTTATAATATGNGATGAAAATACTGTTGAAAAAGTGCTTCCCATTGTTGCGCAAGAGTCCTCTCGCATAGCCTCCGCTCACGTGATTGCGACACCTGTCGGAGATGAAAACAAGGATATCGCTTCATTGGTTGGAATTTGGAACGGANTGCAACAGGGTGGAGCTGACCGACATTCCATAATAATCAATATGGGAGGGGGAGTGATCACCGATATGGGCGGATTCGCTGCCGCTACATTTAAACGCGGTGTCAGATTCGTGAATGTNCCCACAACTCTTTTGTCGGCTGTCGATGCGGCTGTCGGCGGTAAAACGGGAATAAACTTCAACGGATTCAAAAATGAGATAGGCGTTTTTAAAGAGGCGGATGCGGTAGTGATATCCACTCGCTTTTTTAAGACACTTCCGCTTGAGGANGTGAAGTCAGGTTATGCCGAGATGCTTAAGCACGGACTTTTGGAAGGAGCCGAATCGCTTGACCGCCTTCTTGACTATGATATCAGCGCTCTTGACACTGACAAGNTGCTTGTGATGCTTGAGGAATCGGTCAACGTGAAGCGTCGCGTTGTTNTCGAAGACCCGTTTGAAAAGGGAATAAGGAANGCTTTGAATCTCGGNCATACGGCGGGGCATGCTTTTGAAAGTCTGGCGTTGGAACGCAAATCGCCCATACCCCACGGTTATGCTGTGGCATGGGGATGTNTGGTCGAACTCGTTCTGAGCCATCTCGAACTTGGCTTNNCGTCAGCGTTGCTCCATAGAGTGGCTCGTTTTGTAAGGGAGAATTATGGCGCTCCTCATATCGAATGCCGGGATTATGATGTGTTGCTGGATTACATGAGGCACGATAAGAAAAATTCAGGAGGAAAGATTAATTTCACGCTTTTATCAGNTCCCGGGAAAATAGAAATAAATCAATATCCCGGTGATGACGAGATTCGTAACGCTCTTGACATTTTTCGTGATTTAATGGGGATTTAAACTGTTTTTGATTTTGATTCCCTGGATTATCTCGTCAGGTTTATGAATTTATATAATGTGAAGCATGCCCTTGCCGGGNGGATTCGTAANGCTGCCGTTGGCTTAATGGCACTGCTGTGCGTGTCGTCGGTTGCCTCTGCCTCTGATTTCAATATCAAGCGTGGGGCTCGTCTTCTTGTCGAGTTTCATGGCGNGTCGGCTCCGGTGTTGGATTCTGCGTTTGAACTCTTTGCCTCCGATGCCGATAAAGTGCTTGANNCATCGGTGGAAAAAGTGACGCATGGGGGTGATGTTGTCATTGGCTCGATTGACTCTCTTCGTGGGAGTGTTGACGGTATTGAAGCTTTGCTTGACTCGTTAGAGGGTCGGAAAGAGGCTTTCGCTTTGAAAGTGGNTGCCGACGGCAGGCTTGTNATCGCCGGTAGCGATNCTCANGGNGCTGCTTATGGGCTAATGGAAATGAGCCGATTGATGGGTGTGTCTCCATGGGAGTGGTGGGCTGATGCTCGCCCCGACTCTCTTGCCATGTTTANCCTCCCNGNNGGNTATTGTGATTTNCAGAGTCCGTCGGTAGAATATCGAGGCATATTTATTAATGATGAGGACTGGGGATTGATGCCTTGGAGCAGTCGGGTTTATGAGCCTGAAAATGGCGANGGNGTGATAGGTCCCAAAACCTATTCGCGTATATTTGAATTGTTGCTCAGGCTTCGCGCCAACACGTGCTGGCCGGCTATGCACGAGTGCGTCCTTCCCTTCTTCTTGACTGAAGGCAATAGGGAGGTCGCCAAGAAATATGGTATATACATAGGCGGCTCCCATTGTGAGCCGATGGCTTGCAACGCTGCCGGCGAGTGGACGAGAAGGGGAGTGGGCGAATATGACTATGTAAATAATCGTGATGAGGTTTATCGCTTTTGGGAAGATAGGGTCAAAGAAGTGTCTTCGCAGGAAATTTTGTACACGTTGGGTATGCGCGGAGTCCACGACGGNGCTATGAAAGGAGCGAAAAAAGTTCAAGACCGCAAAAATGTTCTCGAACGCGTTATTTCGGAACAGCGGGACATGTTGAGCCGATATGTTAGTAAGGATATAACATCCATTCCTCAAGTTTTCATCCCTTACAAAGAGGTNCTCGACATTTACAACGCCGGTCTTGATGTGCCCGATGATGTGACGCTGATGTGGTGTGATGACAATTATGGCTACATAAGGCATTTTCCATCTGACGCCGAGCGTTCACGCAAAGGCGGCAANGGCATATATTACCATGTGTCCTACTGGGGGCGTCCTCATGACTATCTGTGGCTCGGCTCATTCAGTCCTTATCTGCTTTTCCACCAGATGTCGGCGGCTTATGACCGTGGCGTTGACAAAATGTGGATTCTTAATGTTGGAGACATCAAGCCGTCGGAATATCAGATAGAGCTGTTCATGGATATGGCTTGGAATATGGACCAAGTAAGGGCTAACGGCGTTGAAAATCATTTGCTCGGATTCCTTTCAAGGGAATTTGGTGANAANGCGGCNGCGAGTCTGCTGCCGGTTATGATTGAATACCACAGGCTTTCTTATATAAANAAGCCTGAATTTCTCGCCAACACGCGGGTGGAGGAGTCGCGTCGGGAGTATTACAGCACTATGAGGGAAGACTGCTGGAGCATTGACTCTTTGTTGACCAGACGAGCCGAATATGCCAATCTTTCCGACAGCGTGGAGAGTGTGGCGGCTTGCATTCCGCCACGTTTAAGCGACTGCTATTTTCAGCTTGTGAAATATCCTGTGCAAGCTGCCGCTCAGATGAATTTCAAGTTTATCGACGCGCAACTTGCGGGTGANGGTCTTGTGCCTGAAGGAAGGAGCGACGCAGCCTATGACAGCATCGCGGCATTGACTGCGATNTACAATNCAGGAATCAACAATGGCGGAAAATGGAGCGGCATTATGGACATGGCGCCCCGCAGGCTGCCGGTTTTTAACCGGGTTTCTTATGAAACGCATTTGCCCCGTTCTCAACGAATGACCAAGCCGTTGGCGGTATTCGACGGTGTTAGCGGCGACGGCGCTGTTTCTGCGTGTCCCGGATTGGGCTATAATGGCGGGGCTGTTGACATNGCGCGAAACGATACTGTGCTGTTTTCTTTGCCGGCGTTTAATGGATGTGATTCTCTGCTGGTGGATGTCCGGCTTTTGCCCACTCATCCGATGGATGACGGAGATTTGCGTTTCAGCCTGATGCTGGATGGCTCTCCGCTTGTGGAAAATGTGGTCTATTCCACTCGCGGACGTAGTGAGGAATGGAAGTGCAACGTGCTTAGAAACCAGGCGGTGCGTTCATTTGCGGTTCGAAATGACGGATTGCCGCACAGGCTGGGTTTTGTGCCTATTACTGACGGCGTGACGCTTGACCGCATATTGCTGTGGGGCAACTGAACTGATTTATTTAAAATTTAGTGTCTCCTTGTTTTTGCCGATTGAATNGGAGTTAAAATGTGTGTATTGCTTGGATGTNAAGCGAAAAAATTGAGTAAAAGTTGCTTAATTGGGCGAAAAGCCTTAACTTTGCGGCGATTTTTGTACAATAACATAAATATAAAGTGGGAAAGTTTTCAGCTTATAAGCTACCATTAAAATCACTACCCTCTGGAAGTCACGAGTTTGAATATGAACTCGGCAAGCAGTTCTTTGAGGATATGGAGAGNGCCGATATACGCGACGCTCACCTGAAGGTTAATGTCCTTGTGAATGTAAAAGGTGACGTATACGAGCTTTCGCTTAAAGTGACCGGAGAACTTACTCTTATCTGCGACCGCTGTCTTGACGAACTTCCTTGGCCTGTCGACACTGAATANAAGGTNTTTGTGAAGTATGGCGAAGATTACAACGATGAAGCGGATAATCTGTTGGTGATTCCGGAAAGCGATAATTTCCTGAATATATCATATATATTGTATGACACCGTCGCATTGACAATACCTATCAAGCATGTTCACCCGATGGGTAAATGCAACCGNGCGATGAGCACATTGCTTCGTAAGCATCGCTCGCCTGTGTCTAATCTTGAAGGGGATGACAGCGAAATGATGGAAGAGATGATGGATTCCATTGACGACATTGACAGCGGTGTTGATGACGCTCCGGTAGATCCTCGATGGAATGACTTGAAAAAGATTAAGAATCAAGATAATAACGAATAAATATAATTAAACATAAGAGAAAATGGCACATCCTAAACGTAGACAATCAAAGACTCGTACTGCAAAGCGTAGAACTCATGACAAGGCTTTAGAACCCACATTGGCAATCTGCTCTCACTGCGGTTCTTGGCACATTTATCACACTGTATGCCCCACTTGCGGATACTATCGTGGTAAAGTTGCTATCGAAAAGCCTGCTGCAATCTAAATTTTTTGATTCTCTCTTCTTCGATTACTTCATCGCCGGAGCCCGTCAAGAGTTCCGGCATGAAGATATTTTTTTAATAATAAATAAATAGTCATATCATGCAATATCCGAGAATAACCGGTATCGCTTCGTATGCCCCCGAAGACATTCTTGACAACGAGATGCTTTCTCAGATGGTGGATACCAATGACGAGTGGATCACCACACGCGTTGGNATAAAGGAACGTCGCATCCTTAAGAAAGAGGGAGCAGGTTCATCATATCTTGGAATCAAGGCGGTGAACAAACTTCTTGAATCTACCGGCACTACTCCTGAAGAAGTTGATTTATTAATATGCGCTACATCTAATCCTGACTACCGCTTCCCGTCGACCGGCTCAATCATAGCTCATGAATGTAAGATGACAAATGCTTATGCTTACGATATTCAAGCTGCATGTGCCGGTTTTTTGGTTGCTTTGCAGGATGCCGCTGCTTATATACGCGGAGGAATGTATAAGAAAATTGTCGTTGTCGCAGCTGAAAAGATGTCGTCGATGACAAATTATGAAGATCGCACTACTTGTCCGCTCTTCGGCGATGGAGCCGGATGTATGCTCATTGAGCCGTCAGATGAAAAAGTAGGTATAATTGATGGAGTGTTCCACATCGACGGAACAGGACTTCCTCACTTGTTGATGAAGGCTGGAGGCTCGGTTTTGCCCGCTTCTCATGAAACCGTTGANGCTCGCGAACATTTCGTTTATCAGGAAGGTAGAGCCGTGTATAAGCATGCGGTAACCGATATGCTCACATCATCGCTTTCNGTTATGGAGCGCAATGGACTCAGCGTTGAAGATGTTGATTGGCTTGTGCCTCATCAGGCTAATCTGCGCATCATCGAAGCCGTTGCCGAACGTTCGGGAATCAGCCCTGAAAAGGTGCTGGTCAACATNGAGCATTATGGCAACACATCNGCTGCTTCGATTCCATTGTGCCTGGATGAGTATAAAGACAAATTGAAGAAAGGCGACCGCATTATTTTGACTGCGTTTGGCGCAGGCTTCACCTGGGGCGCCATCTATATCATTTGGGATTTATAAACCCGCANACACCCTCTCTTCNCATGAATACCCGAGAACTGGTTATTCCTATAACGATCACCTCTTATGACGAGCTTGACGCTTCTGAGCGTCAGCTCGTTGACGAGGCTCGTAAAATGACTTACAATTCCTATGCCCCTTATAGCAAATTTTCTGTCGGGGCGGCTATCTTATTATCAAACGGAGAGATTGTTACCGGAGCGAATCAAGAGAATGCGGCATATCCGTCAGGAACTTGCGCGGAGCGTTCGGCGGCATTCTATGCTCATGCTCGTTATCCCCAGGCTAATTTTAAGGCAATNGCGATCGCTGCTCGCGACACGTCGGGAAANTATACGGTCAACCCCATTTCTCCATGCGGAGCTTGTAGGCAGGCTCTTCTCGAATATGANACCATTGCCGGTGAAAATGTGAAAGTTATTCTTGTCGGGGAGGACGCCATATATGTGCTTCCGTCGATAAAATCGCTTCTTCCGTTGGCTTTTTCCGAATTTGAATAAAAATTTTCAAAACTGATTAAACCTTTTTTCGTTAGATAGTCTAAAGGATTGTGAATACATTCTAACAATCTATATTTACAGACTACCGAAATGAGTTCTTATCTCAGAAAATCCCTTTTAATCCTTCTGTTTCTCCTTTTGACAGCCGGAGCTNTTTCTGCGGCTACTGTCAGAGGAAGTGTGAAAGATGCTGCCGGAGAGCCGATGATTGAGGCTACCGTAAGACTGATTGCAGCTAAAGACAGTGCCTTTGTTAAAGGCNCCACTACCGACATCAATGGAAATTTTACATTGAACGGAGTGAACCGAGGTAAATATATCCTGTCGGTTTCATATATTGGTTATGAGACCGCTTATCGTGACTTTTCGGTTGAATCGGGGAATAAACGACTTGACCCGATTGTGATGAAGGAGTCGAGCATTATGCTTAAAGAGGCTGTCGTGACTGCGGTGAAGACTGAGATTACAGTAAAGGAAGACACTATCGAGTATAATGCCGATTCATATAAAACTCAACCCAATGCCGTGGTCGAGGACTTGCTTAAAAAACTGCCCGGAGTCGACGTGGATACCGACGGCTCGATTACTGCGGGAGGTAAGAAAGTCACCAAGATTCTTGTCGACGGTAAAGAGTTTTTCTCTGATGACCCCCAGGTGGCATCAAAGAATCTTCCTGTCGATATGGTTGACAAGCTTCAGGTCGTGGAGCGTAAGAGCGATCTTGCCCGACTCACCGGAGTCGATGACGGAGAGGAGGAGACTGTGATTAACCTTACTATTAAACCCGGAATGAAAAACGGTTATTTCGGTGTGGCGTCAGCCGGTTATGGCACTGATGACCGTTATGCGGTCGACTTCAACGTGAACCGCTTCTGGAACAGTAACCAGATAACTCTTTTGGGTAACTTCAACAATCTTAACAAAAAAGGTTTTACTGACAACAACGGTAACCGTTTCAACCGCTTTGGCGGAGGTCGAGGCATCACTACCACTCAGGCGTTCGGCTTGAATTTCAATGTCGGAAAAGCCGACGACTCTTTCCGTGTNGGAGGCGATGTGCTCTATTCCCACACTGATGAAAATACCCGCATCTCCCGCGAACGCCAGTATCTGTTCACTGATTCCACCTCTTACTATAACAGCAAGAGCGCGTCACGCGACAAAGGCCATAACTTCCAGGGTAACTTTAGGCTGAAATGGGAGATCGATTCATTCTCCACATTGGAGTTCCGTCCGCGAATAGAATTGAACTATAACAAGTCGGCAAGCGCTGACTCGTCGATGACCTATGCCGGTGACGCTATGAGATCTTTGGTGACAAAGAGTTTGAATATCGGTAGCTCTGACGGACATGCGTTCAGCACTTCAGGTGACCTATGGTTCAATCATAAATTCCGTTCCCGTCCNGGACGCTCATTCTCGGTGTCGTTGAATTATGCGATTAGCGATACGAGAGAGAAGGAGGACAGCTATAGCTTCAACCAGTTCTTCCTCTTGAATGACTCGATAGACGAGTATGACCAGTTCACCAACAATCACACCTGGAGTAATACTCTTGGCGCCCGATTGACATGGACCGAGCCTATCGGCGACGTGAAGAATGGNCGTTTCCTCACAGTGAGCTATCGTGCGAACTATCGTTGGAACAATGCCGATAAACTTGTCTATGATCGTCTTTTCCCGGNGAATGATGAGATTCTATCGGAGANTGCCGACGATATGGAACTTAATCAGACACTGAGCAACCGCTTCCGCAATGATTTCTTTAATCAGAGATTCCAGATAGGATTTAAGAAAGTGAGCAAAATCTCTACATTGGACTTGGGTATCGCTCTTACGCCTGCGATGTCGAAAAGCGAAGATTTGATTAACAGCGACCGCAATATTCCGGAACGCTGGGTGTGGAACGTCGCCCCCTATCTGCGCTATCGATATAGAATGAATCGCACCCGCAGTTTCAATGTCGATTATCGAGGCAACAACAGCCAGCCTTCAATCAAGCAGCTGCAGCCGNTTGCCGACATGAGCAATCCATTGCGTATCGTAGTCGGTAACCCTGACCTTGATCCTTCGTTCACTCACAATTTGAGGATGCGTTTCTCTGATTTCAACCCTGACGCGCAGAGATCCATAATGGCTAATTTGAGCGCTCAGGTAGTTAGAAACAGTATTGTGTCCAAGACCACTTATAATAGCGAGACCGGCGGTCAGCTTACCACTTATGAAAATGTAAACGGTAATTGGAACGCCAACCTGTTTACCATGATTTCATTTCCGTTCCGCAATAAGGTGTGGTCATTCAACGGAAATCTGTGGGCGCGTTACAATCAGACCATCGGCTTNAATAACGGTAGCCGCAACCGAAGCGGATCACTCGTGGTGGCACCGAGTTTCTCCATATCTTTCCGCCCCGATAATTTCGACTTCACNATTCGTCCGCGTTACTCGTTGGAAACCACTCACAACACTTTGACAAAGACATCCGATAAGAATGTCCATACTTACGGAGGAATGTTTGACGCGTCATGGTATGCTCCGTTCGGACTTGTCCTTAATTCAAGTCTTGTGTTTAGCGGCACTCAAGGTTATGCGGCGGGATATAATGAAGATCAGTGGATGTGGAATGCGTCTATTTCCTATCAGTTCCTCAAGGGCAAGGCTGCGACATTCACAATTTCAGGATATGATATTTTGCAACAGCGCAAGAGCATATCGCGCAATGTGACGGCAAATTATATCGATGACACCCGTTATAACTCTCTCACCCGCTATTTCATGGCTACATTCTCATATAAGTTCAACACATTCGGAAANGGNAATCAGCCCGTTGACCGTAATGAGCGCCGCGGTCCCGGCGGACCTGGCGGATTCGGTGGCGGAAGAAGACGTTGACATTGTGTTGGCTTGAAAACTGAGTTAAAAGCGCGGACCTTTTATGAGTCCGTGCTTTTTTGTATTTTTGCGCGTCGATTCATCATCAATGGGTTGACGTAATGATTGTAAAAAACGGAAAAATGAATAATAGGATGATTGATGCGCCGTTGCGCGATGAGCGTCTTTGGAATTCGGAATATTGGAAAGTTATGATATCCAATTTCTTGCTCTTTTTTGCGTTTTATCTGCTNACTCCGCTTCTTCCNCTTTATCTCGACCGTCAGTTTGCCGCCGATAAAGACACCATCGGCATAGTTTTGTCAGGCTATGTGATTGCCACTTTTCTCGTGCGCCCGTTCAGTGGATTTTTTGTCGACAGCTTTAANCGCAAGACTGTGCTCGTTATCTGCTTCCTTTCGTTTTTTATCTGTTTCACNGGTTATATAGGGGCGGGCACTCTGCTCATGTTTGCCATCGTGAGAACACTGCATGGCATTCCGTTTGGAGCGGCAACGGTGGCAAACTCCACCGTTGCGATTGACGTGCTTCCTGCTTCGCGCCGCAATGAAGGCATCGGTTATTATGGCTTGAGCAATAATCTTGCAATGGCGGTGGCGCCGTCGGCGGGGTTATACATTTATAGCGCTACCGATGATTTTCAGCTCCTGTTCTGGCTGTCGTTGGTTCTCGCCTTCCTTGGATTCATTTGCTCTACCACGGTGAAGATTCCGAAGCGTGAGTTGAAAAAGAATAAACCTAAACTCGATCTTGACCATTTTTTCCTTTCGAGAGCATGGTTGATGGCGATTAATGTGTGTCTGTTTGGATTATGCTGGGGAATGTTGAGCAACTATGTGGCGTTATATGGACAGAAAGAGCTTGGCATTACTGACGGCACCGGAATCTTTTTCGCTCTTCTCTCATTGGGATTGGTGTTGTCGCGGCTAAGCGGGCATAACGCGCTTAGAGCCGGGCGTATCACTCAAAGCTGTTCGATCGGAGTCATGCTGTCGCTTGTCGGTTTCGTGACTTTTGCATTGGCTATTAATGAGTGGACTTATTACTTGTCGGCATTGTTGATAGGGCTTGGCAATGGCAGAATGTATCCCGCCTTTTTGAACATGTTCATNAAAGTGGCTCGTCATGACCAGCGNGGCACGGCTAACTCCTCCATCCTCATATCATGGGATTTGGGAATGGGTATAGGAATACTTGTCGGCGGAGTGATTGCCGAGTATGTGAGTTTTGAGGCGGCATTTTGGTTTGCCGCATTAGTCCAGGCGTCNGGGACAGCCTTGTTTCTACTGTTTACGCGATTGTTTTATATGAAGCGTCGGATAGAGGAGTAGGTCTCGCTATTTTGAGAATTTCCTATAGGCTTCTGCCATGCGNGTATGATAGTTGCGCTGTTTGTATGACGGACCGTTGTATATTCTGGCAAATGTTTCCCAGTCTTTTTGTTTTAAATACTTGTCGAGTTTGTTCGCCTTGATGAATGATGCGAACATATTCAGTTGCTCTGCTTCCGAGCGTGACATTCGCTCTACGAAATCAAAATGGGATGATGCGCCGCACTTGTCCCANTTGAATCCTCCTATCTGAAACATTCCCCAGAATGTTCCCTCTATCGCGGCGATTGAATCGATGGTCATTGCCGATGTCAATCGTGCGTGTTGCGCCTCCTGATAGGAGCCATATCGTCTTACGTTTGGTTTAGCGAAGACAATTGGGTGAGTCTTCCTTGCCGATACCAGATTGATGCCTCTCTTTCGCGCCGATCTCATGAACATTGTAAGATCGAAATTTATGAGCGGCACTCTTGGAGCGTGAAATCCGTTAAGATTGTGTCCCGCTTCAATCTGAACCACGGCTTTTATTGCGGCTACATCTATTCCGAGATCTTTTGCCGCGTGCTTGTAGTCTTTCTCGGTTAATCGGTCGATTATAAGTGAGTCAGGTTTCTGCGTGATGTTTACAGGTTCTGACAATTGGAGGAGCGTTGAGTCGCTGTTTTCATTGTCAGTTGCCGATTTTGCGGTAGAGAGTACGCATACCATTGCTGTACCGGTAATCAAGAGATGACGCAGATTCATAGGCTGATTTTTGGCGTTAGAATTATGGTTATGATTTAAAAATAANGGGGACGCGCTTTTTGGGCGGCAAGTGATGTGCCTCTTGCAGGCGCGTCCCCTTATTTAGTGAAAACTTAAGCTGTCGCTATGCCGGTTATTTCTTTATATCGGCAACCTTCTTGAGGATAAGCGTGAGCTGGTTCCAGAATTTTTCAACGGCGGGAATATGCATTTTCTCTGAAGGAGAATGCACGCCGCGCAAAGTGGGACCGAACGACACCATGTCGAGATGAGGATATTTCGTCAGGAATAGTCCGCATTCGAGTCCTGCATGAATAGCCTTGATAGCCGGTTTTACGCCATAAAGTTCTTCATAAGCGTCGCTTGCTATTTTCATTATCGGCGAGTTCATGTTNGGAGTCCATCCGGGATATCCGTCGCCATGAGTCACTTTTGCTCCTGCAAGNAGGAATAGCGCTTCAAGCTGGCGNGCGATGTCGATCTTGCGTGATTCAACCGAGCTGCGTTGGCTGGTAGTGATAAGAATCTGAGAGTCGGGCAGCATTTTTACCGATGCGAGGTTGGTTGAAGTCTCTACCAGTCCCTCAAGATCGTGNCTCATTGAAATTACTCCGTGAGGACATGCATACAGTGAGCGGATGAGGCGTGTTGCGGTATCGCCGTCAATAGCATATTCGGGTTTCTCGGCTGAATCGAGAGTTATCTTCATGTTGGGATCAGTGTGAGAATACTCTTTCTCAACTGCGGCTACGAATTCGTTGAACGCCACAACCACTTCCTCCTTGTTGGCTTTGGGGACACCAAAGAGCGCCTTTGCCGCGCGGGGGATTGCATTTCTGAGGTTNCCTCCTGAAATTTCACTGAGCGACACTTTCACGTCTCGCGACAGGTTGAAAATNAANCGGGCGAGGAGCTTGTTGGAGTTTGCTCTGCCTTCATGAATATCTCCACCTGAGTGTCCGCCGCTGAGGTTGGCAAGTTCGATGTTGAACCAATGTTTGTCGGCGGGAGCCATTTCACGCTTGTAATCAAATGTGATGGTTGTGTCGATACCGCCGGCACAGCCTATAAAGATTTCGCCATCGTCCTCCGAGTCGAGATTGAGAAGGATTGTGCCGTTCATCATGTCTTCGCCAAGATTGTTGGCTCCGGTCATTCCGGTCTCCTCGTCAACGGTGAAGAGCGCTTCGATAGGACCGTGAACAAGNCTGTCGTCAGCCATCACGGCAAGTGAAGCCGCCATTCCGATACCGTTGTCAGCTCCGAGGGTTGTGCCGTCGGCATGCACCCATTCGCCGTCGATTATTGTAGTGATGGGGTTATTNTCGAAGTCAAATGGATGGTTGGATTCACACACCATGTCCATGTGTCCCTGCATTATTACAGTCGGAGCGTCTTCGTGTCCCGGAGTTGCCGGTTTGCTCATGACCACGTTTCCTACAGTGTCGGTCTTGACAGCGATATTATGTTTTGCTGCAAAATCCAATAGATATTGACGTATTTTCTCTTCCTTTTTGGAAGGGCGGGGAATCCGGGTGATTTCATCGAAAATCGTCCAGATCAGCGATGGTTGGAGATCTTTGATTGTCATATTCTGTAATTGTTATTTATGATAATATTACTTGTTTAAAAGTCGCGCTAAACTGTGTAAAAATGTTAAAATATTAACTTTTCGCACTCTAAGTTACAAAATAAAATTTAGATATTACCAAAATTGATTTAGCTTTCTTATATTTGCACTGAAAAATAGCATGAATGCAGTGAAAATCGTGTTTCTGACTATAATGTTGCTGGCGGTTGCCGTTCTTTTGATGGGTGTGAAAATCCTGTTTGTAAAAGGTGGAACATTCAAAATCGGGCATGCTCATGACATTGCGGGAGTGCGTAAAAACAAGAATAATTAAATTACTCATATCACATAAAAAAATGAAGAAATTAGCGCTTAGTGCCAAGGCAATGATGCTTATGATGGCTCTTGTAGCCGCTTCTTGCGCCAACAATGAACAATCGACATCCGTGGCTCCGGCTGAGAATGCCGCTGCTAAAGCAACTTTAAACATCCGTTACATTGATGCTGATTCAATTGCGGCTCACTACAATTTAGCAAAAGACTTCAATGAAGCGCAGCTACGCTCTATAAGCAAAATTGACAATGCCCAGCGTTCTCGCGGCGCTGAACTTCAGAAACTTGCCAATTCTATCCAGCAGAAGATGAACAATAACGGATATCTTTCTCAAACAAGCTATGAGGAAGATGTCAAGAACCTCAACAAAAAGCAGTCTGATGCTGAAAATTATATTGCAAGCCTTCAGCGTGAAGCTCAGCAGGAGATGGTTCAGCAGCAAATGCAGCTCACTGATTCTATCGAGTCATTTATCAAGCAGTACAATGCCGATAAGAAATATGACGCTATCCTCTACAAGGCGGCAGGCGTATATTTCAATCCTGAACTCGATATAACCGACGAGATTATCAAAGGGCTTAACGCTCGNTATAATAAGGTGGAAAAATAAGTTCGTTTCATAACTTTGCTATTAAATAGAAAGGGTAGGTTCCAATAGGAATCTGCCCTTATTTTTATTTAATGAAGTGTAAATGTTTTTTTTTCAGCGGTTTATGTTGCAGTGTCAATTATTTTCACTATTTTTGGCGTGATTTTCTGCCGAATTGTTGGCTGAGAACCGATAGATGTTATAAATGGAAGTGAGTATGAAAATGAATCGATTGATTATGATTGTCTCTATTCTTTGCATTGCCGTCGGAGCAAGCGCGAAGAAGAACCGGGAATATCCTCGCGCCTTAATAAAGGTGGGCTACAATTACCATNATCTCGGTATGCGTAATGACGGAGAAATCACGGTGCATGACTATGACTATCTGTTGCTGGCTAATCCTGAATGCTCAAAATATTACAGTCATAATAATGAATATCTCGACTCGCTCGAATCCACTCCGCAAGGACGGAAACTGCATAATCAGCTTATGACCATCGGAGTTGAGCAATATCTTAAAAACGGCGATGACTCGGCAATTCCCCGCTATAAGGGTAAAGTCTATGTTTTCAAGTCGCTGAAAGATGGCATTACCACTGTTTATGACACCTATGGTCTTGGCGAACAAGGTTATTATGACGAGCCGTTCTCGGAAATTGAATGGGTAATCGCTGATTCGACTAAAAATTTGCTCGGATATGATTGCGTCATGGCTGAAACCGACTACCATGGTCGCCACTGGACGGCATGGTTCGCGCCTGAAATATCGTTGCAGGATGGTCCGTGGAAACTGTCCGGGCTTCCGGGGCTCATCCTTGAAGCCGTCGATTCCACAGGACAGCATAGTTTCATTGCGACCGGCATTGAGAAGAGCGACCAAGAGATGTATCCTGTCTATAACGCCGAGAAATATGACAAAATGAACCGCATTGATATGCTCAAAGCTTATGCCGCTTACTGCGAGAACATCGGCTCCTATTCAAGAGCCATGATAATGGACACGCCCGGCGGTAGTAAAATTGAGATGNCNGCTCCTAACCCGCAAAAGGCTAACATCCGAAAAATCGATTTTCTCGAAACCGATTACCATTAAGCGCATGAATCGATGAAAAAATTGTTGATATATCTGTTTTTAGCTTCAGCTGCCATTCTCTTAAGGGCAAATGATTTTATCAAGGATGCCGAGCCGGCTATTCTTGAAATTCGCTATAATCGCACGGAGGTGTATGACACCCTTTATCGCGACTCCTTGTTCTTTAAGGATGAAATGATGCTNAGGGTTGGAAAAAGCAAGTCGATGTTTTGCAATGTGAAGCGATTCTATCAGGATTCTCTTGCCAATGCTAACCCCGACGCTTATTGGGGCTTGATGAAAGCCGAGATGGATAAAGGCAATCCCNATGTTTTTGCGACTCTTGAAGGACATAAAAAATCATTCCTATACAAAGATTNCTCGGCAAATCAAATCATTGAATACGACTATTTCGACATGACCCCCTGGCGCTACACGGAAGAGTGGGTGAAACCGGAATGGGAAATAACTGATGAAACAAAGGAGATAGTCGGTTATGAATGCGTCNAGGCGGTGACTGATTATCGGGGCAGAAAATGGGTGGCTTGGTTTGCTCCTGAACTGCCTCTCCAGGAAGGACCCTGGAAACTGTGTGGACTGCCGGGGCTTATTCTTGAGGCATACGATGTGAATCGTGATTATGTCTTTGAATGTTGCGGACTTATGCAGAACGGACTGGGTGATGTGGGATTCTGTATGAAACGAAAATCCGACGACTATTTCGACGTGACNCGCGACACNTTCTTTAATAACTGGTGGAAATTTAAACATTCCAATTTTGGTGCAAAGATTAGAGCTGCNTACGGTGTCGGTCCCAAAGCCACGCCTCAAGATAATGAACCTAAAGTCGTGAATTACGACAAGGAAGAAATCGATTATCCCCATGATTTATGACTCGATTGTCGCTCATATTGATATATGTGTTAATCGCGTTGGCGAGCGTGGCTCAGGTCAACGTGACCGGTATCGTAGTGGAAGAGGGCACTGACGAGCCGCTTACAGGCGCTTCAGTGATCCTGCGTAATGCCGAAGGAAAAATAAAGAAATATGCTTCTTCCGATGCTGCCGGTAAGTTCTCCATCTCGTCGCCAGATATTAAGGGCTACACCCTCGACGTGTCGATGATGGGATTTGCAAAGCAAACCGTCGCGCTTGACAGCGTGCAGTTTCCCGTCACGGTAACTATGGCAGTCTCTGCAATCAAGCTAAAAGAGGTGGCTGTTAAAGCCGACCGCATAAGGGAGCAGGGCGATACCATTACCTATAATGTAGGCAGCTTCGCGCAATCGCAAGACCGTTCCATCGGCGACGTTCTCAAGCGTATGCCGGGCATCGACGTCGAAAATTCAGGCAAAATCAAATATCAGGGTGAGGACATCAACAAGTTTTATATTGAAGGCTCCGATCTTCTTGGCGGAAAATATGGCATAGCCACCAACGGCATCAGTCATGAAGATGTCGGCGCCGTTGAAGTGATGGAAAATCATCAGCCTATGCAAGTGCTTTCAGGCATATCTTTTTCCGACAAAGCTGCAATAAATCTAAAATTGAAAAACAAGGCTAAAGCGACATGGGCTTTCCACGGAGATGCCGCCGGGGGATATGCGTGGCAGCCTGAAGGAGCGATATGGGACGGCGAACTATTTGCCATGGCGGTCATGCCCGATTTTCAGAATATAACTACTTTCAAAACCAACAATATCGGTAAAGACCTCTCGGCGCAGACCACCGACTTTTTCGCTTCACGCCGCGGAACTGACCTGAGCGGTTACGTCAACGTGTCCCTCCCTGGAGTGCCTGATCTTAGCCGCAAGCGAACCATGTTCAACCGCTCGGCGCTCGTATCGACCAACTCCCTGTGGAAGTTTGGACGGGGAGAACTGAAAACACAGATAGACTATTCATTCAACCGTGTCACCGCAACGGCGACTAACGTAACTACCTATTTTCTGAATGACGGCGACCGTGTCGTCACCGAAAATCGCAAGGGCGTAGACCGCTCCCATGCCTTGTCGGGCAAATTCATCTATGAATTGAATCAAAAGACAGCGTTCATCAACAACACTCTTAGCGCCAATATTAATTGGGACGATGTGAGTCTCGGCGTGACCGGATCTCTGCCTAATGACCAGGCGGCATCGCTGCCTGATTACTATGTGAGCAACGATTTCAAGCTCATCAAGCGTTTTAACAGCTCGTCATCGCCGACCAAGAGCCACCTTGTCACCTTCCTCAGCAAGAATGAATGGGAGTCGATGCCCCAATCGCTTTCCGTGTCGATGGATGGGAATTTCATCCGTCAGCGTGTAAAAGACCATGCCTTCTACACCAACGAGAGCGCCTCCTACGCCTTCTCGCTGAAAGGTGTCACCGTCAGCCTCGAAGGTGGTGTCAAGGGATATTTCCGCTCGCTCAACACTCGGCTGCCTGACCTCCCCGTTGAGCTCCTCGGCGAAGAGACGACAAATGTACTGAACACAAATTATCTCACGGTATATGCCACGCCCAAATTCGAGTATTGGGTGAAGCGTGTCAACTTCACTCTAAGCGCTCCGGTCAGCTTTGCGCGTTACACGTTTGACAAAGCGCTCGCCAATCACAGCGAGGGCTATTTCTCCCCGTCGCTGTCAATGAACTGGAAACCCAACAATCGCCTGTCGATAAGTATGCGCGGAGGCATAGGGCGCTCACCCATGGATTTGGCGCTCATACAGCCAGGATATGTGATGACCGACTACCGCTCCTTCCGCCGCGGCGTCGATGACTTCTACAACTCTACATCACGCAACCTGTCGGCTAATCTCTCTTACAAGCACACCCGCCGCGGGTTGTTTGCCAATGCTTTTGTCATGCAGTCGTGGAGTCATCGCCCTTATACTCTGGCTCAACAGCTTTATGGCGATTACATCGTCTACTCCTACACCTCGGCAAATAGCGACTCCGAAATGTTTATGGCAAATGGAAATATCGGCAAGACCCTCGACTTCATTCGAGGAAGTTTTAATATCCTCGGCAGCTTCAGCCGCAGTGAGTCGCGCTTGATTTCCGAGAACCGGGATGTGAATTCGGTCACCACGTCATGGTCGACGGCATTTAAGATTAGCGGAGCGCCGCTGCGATGGCTCGGGTTTGACTATAAAATCAGCTTGTCATCCAGCCGCTTGGCAATGAATGCGGCAAAAGCATCGTGGCTTCAGGATATTCAGAACGAGCTGCTTATCAATTTGACACCCCACAAAAAGTGGCAGTGGAACATTGCCGGCGAACATTATCGGAATGAGCTGACTGCCGACAAATTCAAGAATGTGTTTCTGCTCGACGCAAAAGCTATTTTTAAATTGAATAAACGTGTCGAACTCTCGGCAGTGATCAACAACCTCTTTAACCGCCGTTCCTACAATTACACATCCTATAATCAACTTACGTCATTCGAGAGCCAGCGCCGGCTCCGTGGCAGGGAACTCCTCATTTCAGTCTCCCTCAAAAAATAGAATGTGAGGCTCATGGGGCAACGCGGAATACGTCCGGTTATAGCGAGGCGGTTTGAATTTGCTCAAATAGCCGAGGCTCATAAACTGGCAGAAAAAAGAGGTCAGATCGGCAAAATAGTAGTGACGCTCTGACCTCCGTTTTTAATGTTTCTTTTTAGTGGCACTTGGTCGGTTCCGGCTTTTCGGCTCCGCCGCAGCACTTCTTGTCGCCATTTTCCGAGCAATACGATTTCCCTCCGCAAGTCGGGGTCTCATTGCCGGCTTTTTCAGTAGCCGTGTATCCTATTTTTTTGAATGCGGCTATAATCTTGGCTTTATCTGTCTTTTCAGGATTGAATGTTATTGTCACGCTCTGGTTTTCAAGGCTTGTAGCAATGTTGGTTACGCCTTTCTCAAAACGCAAGTTGGACTTGATTTTGTTCTCGCAGTTTTGACATGACATCTGTGGATTTACCGAAAGAACAAGTGTTTCTGATTTTGTCGGTCCCTTTGCCGACATCGGCATGGCGAAACTCATCATCATGACAAGCAGAGCCATCAGTGTAATCGCTTTTTTCATAATTGGTGTTTATTTAGAGATATTTTGTGAAATTGAATCTGAAACCTGCATATACCATCGCGCCCTGAAGAGGACCGTAGATCATCGTAGCGTCAAATTCAGGACCCCACGGGTTTGAAGCTCCGATGATAGGGTTGGGCTGTCGGAAATTTGTTAGATTCTCTCCTCCGATATATAGTGCCCAGTGACGGAAATTGCGTGTTATCTGCGCGTTTAGCTGCACGAAAGAGGAATAGCGGGATTTCCATGACATTTCTCCCGACGACAATTTATAGGGCGTAGGCATTCTGCCGCCTCCGTTAATGGCGCATGAAACGTCAAATTGCCACAGTCCCATGCCGGGCGCATATCCGGCTGTGAACAGTCCCTTATGCCGTGAGGTGAGCGGTTTCTGTTGAAGTCCGTGTCCGTCATATTCTGCTTTGACGTCGGTCAGTCGCCATGCCGCCGTCAACGTGAGTTCATTAATCGGCTCAAACGTGATTTCGGTTTGCAGAGCGTGGGAATAGGATTTTCCCGTGGACGAATAAATGTATGCCGCGTGAGGATCTCGGTCAAGATTCAGCATTAGCTGATTGGTGAACGTAGTGTAATAATATTCGACCGCGAAGTCTAATTTTCGCCCTCCGGGATAACAGGTGAAGTTGCCGCCCGTGCCGAAGTTCCATGCCGATTCCTGACTCAGTTTCGGCGCGATCTCGATAGTTCTTGAGGATGCGAGCATGTAGGAATACTCAGCCAGCGGATGTGGCGACCTGAAGCCTCGTCCTGCCGATGCGTGGAGCGAGAGATTTGTCAACGGATTATAGCGTAGGTGCATTCTCGGCGTGAACATATTTCCGTAACGGTTGCTGCGGTCATATCTCACTCCTGCCATCACTACCAATAAGTCATTTAGATTTAGCGTATATTGGGCATATGCGCCTGCGACGAGTTCGTTATATCCGTCATGGTCTGTTGGCAATGACTCGTCGGCAATAAACCGATAGCGGTTGTTGAAATGGTCATAGTTCATCGACAGCCCGGTGCTCAGGGCGTGGAGGTCGCTCCATTTGCGTTCAAACATCAATGACGCATACACCTCGTTTTGGTCGATGTCACACACCCTTAGTCCATACAGTGCGTCCTGGTAGTGTCCCGAAGCGGCGACTATCAGCGCCACGTTGCCGTCATTTACTCGGTCAAACATATAGGCGTTTTTAGTCATCGCCTCCCATCGGCGCGTGTCTATCCTGATTTTATAGAGAGGGGAGGAGTGAGTTTCCGTGGCATGATGTGTGTCCTGACCGCTCAGGCGTCTTTCTGTAAGAAACTTTGCCGATGCTTGAAACACATATTTTGTGCCTAAGTAAGCCACTCGCGGCATGATGGAGAATTGTCTGATGCGTGGCATGTCGGAAAAACCGTCGTCATTGGCGTCATGGCTGCTGAACCCGTTTTCAAAATGAGCAAGCGCTCCTCCGCTCCAGTTCTCACCGAAGTGCATATTGCCGTCAGCGTTAAGTTCAAGTTTGTTCATCATGTCATAGTAGGCATTGACCGACACTGACGGGTCGAGTTGAGGTTTTTTCATCTCGACATTGATTTGCCCCGTGATGGACTCATATCCGTTTTTGACCGATGAAGCGCCTTTGGAAACCTGTATCGACTGCATCCATGGTCCGGGGATATAGCCAAGCCCGTAGGGAGCGGCGGCGCCACGGAAATTGGGTATATTCTCCGTGAGCATCTGCACGTATGAGCCTGAAAGTCCGAGCAGCCTGATTTGACGCACCCCGGTAGCCGCGTCGGTGTAGTTTACATCGACCGACGGGTTGGTTGTGAAGCTTTCTCCCAGATTGCAGCATGCCGCGCGCTTAAGCTCGGTCGCTGAAATAATATCGCCATTGATTGCTCCCGTCATTTTCCGAAGACCTCTCGGCATTCTCACCACTACTTCCTCAAGCTCATGATTGAGGGAGTCGGTGGTTTCCTGAGCCATTATGCCGTTGCCGCAAAACAACAGGCTTGCGATTATGCTGACAATAGTTTGCCCTTTCATATCTGTCGGCATATTCTAATATTCATATCCGCCCTCGGCTATAAGGCGCTTGTCTTCCTCCACTTTTGAGCCTATGGTGGTCAGTAGGTCTCCCATTATCCCTCCGTTCATGCCTATTTTCAGCGCGCGGAGTTGAGCGTCTTTTTCGAGTTGCGCTCTTCCGCCCGCAAAGCGCAACACCTTAGTGGGATGTATAAATCTGAAAAAGCTGATGGTGTTTAAAACTTCATCCTCAGTGAGCGGTTTCTGATTTTCGAGCGGTGTCCCGGGAATAGGGCACAGCAGGTTTATGGGAATGGAGTGGGGATCGACGCGTCTCAGCTCAAGAGCCAGTTCTATGCGCTGGCGTCTTGTTTCGCCCATCCCGATTATGCCGCCGCTGCACACTTCAAACCCTATTTCGCGAGCCATGAGAATCGTGTTTATTTTATCCTCCACAGTGTGGGTGCTGCATAGCTGCGAGAAAAACGACGGTGCGGCTTCAAGGTTACAATGATAGCGAGTCACTCCTGAATCATACAGCTTCTGAAGTTCGTCACGGTCAAGCAGTCCCATTGATGCGCACAAGTGCAATCCACCCTTGTGATTCAGCTCCTTATAGTAATCACACACAGTGTCAAGGTCTTTCCCCTGCATCTTCCGCCCGCTTGTCACCATTGAAAAGCGGCGTATGCCCGCCTTGCGGTTCATTTCGGCGGCATTCATGCACTCTTCACGGCTTATCAGCGGATAAGTGTCGATATTTGTCTTATGATGTGCCGATTGAGCGCACCATTTGCAGTTTTCGGGACATTTTCCTGAACGAGCGTTTACGATGGAGCATGAGTCAAATGTTTTGTCGCACAATGCTCCGGTTATCTCTTCGGCGGCACTCCACAACTCCTCCTGCTGAGAAACCTCAATATCCGAAAGCGACAATGCTTCCTCCGCGGTAAGTGTGTCACCTGAAAGGATCTTTGTTTTAAGTGCTTTGATGTCAATCATATTAATGTGATGTTAAGTATGGAAACCATCATAAATCGGCTACAAAGGTAGTCATTTAATTCCCGATAGCAACCTACGCATCTACAATAAATGTTAACATAGCTCAGCATTAAAAACATTGCCGCAATCATCTCCGTCGTTAAGGTTCTTAACGACCTTAAAGCCCCCATCCCTTGCTCGTCACTCTTTCTCGGGCGAGGGGAGTGTGGCGCGCAGAATTAGATAGCCGATGATTCCTGCAAGCAGAGATCCGGCGATAATTCCGAGCTTGGCATTGTTGAGCAATACGAGTCCGGCAGCTCCTGCGTCGTCAAATGTAAGGTTGGCGATGAAGAGCGACACCGTGAAACCGATTCCGCCTAAAACTGCCACGCCGGCAAGCATCTTGAAATCGGTGCGGTCGGGCATTGGCGCGATGTTCAATTTGATTGCGCCCCATGAGAACAGGAATATGCCGAGGAACTTGCCTACGACCAGACCGATGATGACAGCCAGACCGATGCCGCTGAACAGAGCCGACGGCTCGAAGCCCCAGAGCGTTATACCGGCATTGGCAAAGGCGAAAACCGGAATAATGATGTAGTTCACGATAGGGTGGAGCGAGTCCTCAAGATCCTGAAGAGGAGAGATAACCTTGTCCGATGCCGATTCAATCTCTTTCAAGTGGTCCATCTGAGCCTTTGTAAGCATTGACTGCTGGCTGAGCGATTCATCGTCGGCGGCATTGAAGTAGGCTATCTGAGAACGTATGGTCTTGATGTAATTCTTAGGAGGAAGCACCGGAGTCGACGGGATGCAGAACGCCACAAGCACGCCAGCTATTGTCGGATGGATGCCTGAGTTGAGGAACAGATACCACACGGCTGTGCCGATCACGAGATAAAAGATTTTGCTCTGAATCATCAGCTTGGAGCCGAGGAAAAGAAGCCCAAGGAGTCCGATGGCGCACAGCAACAGGCTCACCTCGATGTGATCGGAATAAAATGCGGCGATTACAATGATGCCGCCAATGTCATCGACCACGGCAAGGGTGGTGAGAAATATCTTTAACGACACAGGCACTCGGCTTCCGAGCATTCCGAGTATTCCGAGAGTGAAGGCGATGTCGGTCGCCATTGGAATTGCCGCTCCGCCCATGTAGTCAGTTCCGTTGGCAAGCGCCATGTAGATTCCGACCGGAACAAGCATACCGCCCACGGCGGCGATGATTGGAAGAAGCGCCTGCTTGATTGAACTGAGTTCGCCCACGAGCACTTCGCGCTTTATCTCCAGTCCGATTGTGAAGAAAAATAGTGCCATCAGCGCGTCGTTGATGAACTGGAGCATCGTCATCGGATGCCCGGCATGGCTGAATATGTTGAACGAGCCCACCTGAAGTCTTATCTCCTGATTCCAGAAATCGGAATACAGTTCATTGACTCCCGGCAGATTTGCTACGATAAGAGCCAGTACGGTAGTGGCTATAAGCACGTTTCCCCCCGAGGCATAGCGCTTTAAAGTGTGCTTGGCTGTAAAAAATACGTTGTCGGATGCCCCGTTTCCGGCATTAAAAACTTTATCGGTCATAAATAGGGTAAAATAAATAGTTCTTACCCTATTATAACAACCGGAACGTCAATCAAGTTTCAGAACAGCAAGGAAAGCTTTCTGCGGAACTTCCACTGAGCCTATCTGCTTCATGCGCTTCTTTCCCTTCTTCTGTTTCTCAAGCAGTTTTCTCTTACGGGAAATATCGCCGCCATAACACTTGGCTGTCACGTCCTTACGCACTGCCTTGATTGTTTCGCGAGCAATGATTTTCGCACCGATAGCCGCCTGGATCGCAATGTCAAACTGCTGGCGCGGAATGAGCTCTTTAAGCTTTTCACACATGCGGCGTCCGAAAGTCACTGCGTTGTCAACATGGGTCAGCGTGCTCAGCGCGTCAACGCTCTCGCCGTTAAGCAAAATGTCGAGCTTCACCAGTTTCGACTCGCGGAAGTCATGGATATGATAGTCAAATGAAGCATATCCCTTTGAAATCGATTTAAGCTTGTCATAGAAGTCAATCACGATTTCGCCGAGAGGCATGTCAAAAATCATCTCCATGCGGTTGCCCGAGATATACTCCTGCTTTATCAGTTCGCCGCGCTTGCTCAGGCAAAGCGTCATTATCGGACCGATGAAGTCGGCGGCGGTTATTATCGAAGCTCTGATATATGGCTCCTCGATATGGTCGATCATGGTCGCGTCGGGCAATCCCGAAGGATTGTGGACCTCGGTCATGTTCCCCTTTTTGTCATATACGCGATAGGACACGTTGGGCACAGTCGTGATGACATCCATGTCAAATTCCCTGCCGAGACGCTCCTGGATAATCTCCATGTGGAGAAGTCCAAGGAAGCCGCAACGGAATCCGAATCCGAGTGCCATTGACGATTCAGGGCTGAAAGTGAGCGAAGCGTCATTCAGCTGAAGTTTCTCCAGCGACGAGCGCAGATTCTCGAAATCTTCGGTCTCGATGGGGTAGACGCCGGCAAACACCATCGGCTTCACCTCCTGAAATCCCTCTATCGAATTGCTGCATGGATTCTCCACGTGGGTTATCGTGTCGCCCACCTTTACTTCCTTCGAGGTTTTTATGCCCGAAATGATGTAGCCTACATTTCCGGCTGAAAGCTCTTCGCGAGGCGACATGTCGAGTTTCAACACTCCGATTTCGTCGGCGTGATACTCTTTTCCGGTTGCTACGAATTTTACAAAATCGTTCTTTCTGATCGTTCCGTTGACAATCTTGTAATAGGCGATGATTCCGCGAAACGGATTGAACACCGAGTCAAAAATCAATGCCTGCAAGGGTGCTTTGGGATCACCAACCGGGGCGGGAACGCGCTCAACAATAGCCTGAAGTATTTCCGGAACTCCTATACCGGTCTTTCCCGAAGCCCTGATAATCTCCTCAGGCTTGCATCCGAGCAGATCCACGATTTGATCCTCAACTTCGTCGGGCTTTGCGCTGTCGAGGTCAACCTTGTTTATCACCGGAATGATTTCAAGATTGTTGTCGATAGCCATATACAGGTTACTGATGGTCTGTGCCTGAATACCCTGTGATGCGTCCACGATGAGAAGCGCGCCTTCGCAAGCGGCGATTGAGCGCGACACTTCATAAGAGAAGTCGACGTGTCCCGGAGTGTCGATGAGATTGAGCGTATACTCCTCGCTGTTCAGTTTGTAAAGCATCTGGATAGCGTGGCTCTTGATTGTGATGCCGCGCTCTCTCTCAAGGTCCATGTCGTCGAGCACCTGCGCCTGAAGGTCTTTAGGCGCTATTGTGCCGGTGAATTCAAGCAGACGGTCGGCAAGGGTGCTCTTGCCGTGGTCGATATGTGCGATAATACAGAAGTTGCGGATATTTTTCATAGCGCAAAATTACAAAAACAATTTGACTTATAAGAGACGGTTTGCCAATAAAATGAGCGGGGATGCCTTCCGGCACCCCCGCTGCAATGCATTTTATCAATTAATGACTTTGGATTAGTAGTTCCACTGGCAAGCAACCATTCTCAAGTTGTCGCAAGCGATAGTACGGAAGTCATTGATGAAGTTGTAACGGCAGTTGATGTAAGTAAGAGCCTGGTCGAATGATACATCAAGCATGGTCAACTGGTTGTTGTTACAGATAAGTCTCTGAAGGAAAGTCTGGTTGCTCAAAGTCAACTGGGTAAGGTCGTTGTAAGAGCAGTCTACATATTGAACATTCGGGCAGTTCTCAACAGTGAAGCTGGTAAGGTCGTTGTAAGAGCAAACGATGTCGAGAAGAGCGTTGCAGTCGCGGAGCGCAAGAGTTGCCATGCGGTTATCGCTGCAGATGAATGTTGCAAGTGAGGGAAGACCTGAGATGATCATGTTCTGAATCTCGTTGTCGTCAACGTTGAGGTTCTGAAGATTTTCAACACCGAAGAGGTTGATGCTTGTAAGCTTGTTGTAACCACAGTAGAGGTTCTTAAGGTTAGAGCAGCCCTGAACGTTCAATGCTTCGAGGTGGCAGCCCTGGCAGTTAAGAGTCTTAAGAGTAGTTGCGTTAGCTACGCTAAGTTCAACAAACAGGTTGTTTGAGCAGTTGATGTTCTGAATCAGCGGAGAAGATGCTACGTTGATGTCAGTAAGACGGTTGCGATAGATTGTCAATGTAGTCAATGCTGAAGTTCCGTCAAGGTCAAGAGTAGCGAGTTTGTTGCGAGATGCGTTAAGTTCTACAAGAGCGGCGTCGCTGTCAACTGAAAGAGAAGTAAGCGCGTTACGTGAAACGTCTACCTTGGTAAGAGCGGTGAATCCTGAAAGGTCAAGTGAACCTGCAAGATGCTTGTCTTTCCACTCGATAGCGGTTACATGACCGTTTGCAGTTGTAACGCCTTCCCATGATGCGGGCGACTTGAGGTCGGTGATTTTAAGTTTAGAAGCGTTAGTTCCCCCGTTTTCAGCAGGTTGAGCCAAGAATTCCTGAAGCTTTTTCACCTCGTTTTTGTTGATCTGTGCGAAAGCGCTCACGCTACCTAGCATGATGGCAATCATTAATAAAGCCTTTTTCATAAACATTAAGTAATAGTTGAGTTTGTTATTTAATCGTTTTATACACTTAGAACAATGCTAAATTATAAAAAGTTTATTACAATTGCAATTTTATGAAAAAATTTTTATTTGAAATCAAAAAACTATAATCAATAGGTGTTAGAAAGGTGCCACGCTGTCGTCGGGACCGCCCAGAATATCGGCTGTCCCGCCCGAGAATTGAGGACTTCCCATCTCCATGTCGCTCAGGCTGTTCATGCGCGAACCCATGGTGCCGGGAGTCGATTTTAGATCGTCGTCGGTCCAGTTCTCGAAGCGAGCGAATTTAGCCTTGAAGCGAAGCTTGACATCGTCGACCGAACCGCTTCGGTGTTTTGCCACGATGAACTCGGCGAGTCCCCTGATGTCATTCCCGTTGGCGTCCTCCGATGAGCGGGTGTAATATTCGGGACGGTGGATGAAGCAAACGATGTCGGCGTCCTGCTCGATCGCTCCCGACTCGCGGAGGTCGCTCAGTTGCGGACGTTTTCCGTCGCTGCCCTGGCGCGATTCTACCGAGCGGTTCAGCTGCGACAACGCCACTATAGGAATATTGAGCTCCTTGGCAAGCTGCTTGAGCGAACGTGATATCATACTCACCTCCTGCTCGCGGCTGCCGAATTTCATTCCGGCGGCATTCATCAGCTGAAGGTAGTCGATGATTATGAACTTGACCTGATGTTCTCTGACGAGACGTCGCGCCTTGGTTCGAAGCTCGAGAATGGAAAGTGAAGGGGTGTCGTCGATAAACAGGGGTGCGCTGTAAAGGTGCTTCACGCGCGACATCAACTGGTCCCATTCAATGTCAGTGAGCTGTCCTGATTTGATTTTCTGGCTCTCCAGCTCGCACACGTTGCTTATAAGACGGTTCACCAACTGAAGATTTGACATTTCAAGCGAGAATATCGCCACGGGAGTATTGTAGGTCACCGCCATGTTCTTTGCCATCGAAAGCACGAATGCGGTCTTTCCCATTGCCGGACGGGCGGCGATGATGATAAGGTCGGAACTTTGCCATCCCGATGTCAGCTTGTCAAGCTCATGGAAGCCCGATTCGAGTCCGCTCAATCCCGACTTGCGGTTGGCGGCTACCTGAATCTGCTCGATCGCCTGACCGATGACGGGGTCAATCTGAGTCACCTCCTTTTTGACGTTTCGCTGGGAGATCTCAAAGAGTTTCCCCTCAGCCTCCTGCAGAAGGTCATCGATGTCATTGCTCTCGTCAAAGGCTTTTCCCTCGATTGCCGCTGCGAAAGAAATCAGCTCGCGGGCAAGATATTTCTGTGCCACGATGCGGGCGTGAAATTCCACGTTGGCTCCCGAGGCAACTCTCGATGTGAGTTCCGATATGACCACCGGTCCTCCCACCTCCTCAAGAGTGTTGTTGCGTCTTAGCTGCTCCACCACCGTGAGCATGTCGATAGGCTGCTGGGCTACTCCGAGCGATTGTATAGCCTCATAGATGCGCTGATGTTTCGGCTCATAGAAGCTTGCCGGTTTCAGAATGTCGCACACGGTTGTATAAGCGTCCTTTTCGAGCATGAGGGCGCCGAGCACCGCCTCTTCCACATCCTTATCCTGAGGCATGATTTTTCCTATAGTCTCATAGGCTTGGTCAGGTTTCTTGGATTGGCGGCGGGTATATGATTGAGGTTTTTCGTCCATTATGATTGTGTTTATGTTGCAAATTTAATGATTTCGCCCATAAAAACGCTCTGATAAGGTTATTTATTATCCACAACTCTTCGACAAGAAATAAACATTGGGAATAATTTTGTAATTTTGCAGTTCAAAATTCAGATTACTGAATCACATTAAATATCAAATTTTTATGAATCATTATCTAAAACCGTTATGTATGTCGGCTTTGCTTGTCACTGCGGCTTCCTGTTCCCAAAAGCAGGCTGAAGAGACTGTGATCGACAAGAAGGATGTCAAGGTTGAAAACGGCATCTTCTCAGTGGAGGCTCTTGAGGCTCTCGGACGCGTCACCGACCCGGTGGTTTCTCCCGACGGGTCTAAAATCCTTTATGGAATCGCTTATGAAAGCGTTGAAGAGAACCGCAGCAACCGTGACCTCTATGTGATGAATGTCGACGGAACTGACCAGGCGCGCATCACTCGCACTCCAAAGTCCGAAAACAACGCCGTGTGGATCGACGGAGGAAAGAAAATCGCGTTCATGTATCCCGACGGGGATAAAAACCAGATTTGGGTGATGGATGCCGACGGCTCCAACCGCAAGTGTGTCAGCAGCGTCGAATCAGGCGTGTTCGGTTTCAAGTTTTCTCCCGACGAGAAAAAAGTGCTGATTGTTTCAAATGTGAAATATGCCCGCACAGCCCAGGATGTTTATCCCGATCTCCCCAAGGCTTCGGGCAGAATCATTGACGACCTCATGTATAAGCACTGGGACGAATGGGTGACTGAAGTGCCCCATCCTTTCCTTGCCGATTTCGACGGCTCGGCTGTAGACAATGTTGTCGACATCATGGAGGGCGAGCCTTATGAATCGCCGATGAAGCCCTTTGGCGGAATTGAATCATTCGCATGGTCGCCCGACAGCAAGCAGCTTGTCTACGTGAGCCGCAAAAAGACCGGTATGGAATATGCCGTTTCGACCAATTCCGACCTTTATTTATATGATGTTGAATCAAAATCTACTTCCAACATCACCGAAGGCATGATGGGCTACGACACTGCTCCCGCATTCTCTCCCGACGGCAATTATATCGCATGGCTGAGCATGGAGCATGACGGATATGAAAGCGATAAAAACCGCATTTTCGTGATGAACCGCGCTTCAGGCGAAAAGACCGACTTGACTGCCGACTGGGATTTCACTGCCGACGCCATCGCGTGGAACACCGATTCTAAGTCGCTCTATTTCCTTGCTCCTTACATGGGCGTTACACCTATATTTAATATCGACGTTCAGTCTCATCGCATCGACACCGTTGCCGAAGGCGTTTGCGACTATGCCGCTCTGGCTCCTGTCGATGCTTCGACACTCATCACCATGCGCCACTCCATGCTTGCCGCAAACGACATCTACTCAGTGAAGGGTGGGGAAGTGGCTCAGCTCACCGATGTTAATAAGGACATCATGGATCAGCTGAGCATGCCTCAGGTGGTAAAGGAAATGGTTCCCACTACCGACGGAAAGCTCATGACTACCTGGGTGGTACTTCCTCCCAATTTCGACGAGACCAAGCAGTATCCCGCAATTCTATACTGTCAGGGCGGACCCCAGCAGGCGGTAAGCCAGTTCTGGAGCTATCGTTGGAATCTCATGCTCATGGCTTCGCAGGGCTACATCGTGATTGCGCCCAACCGTCGCGGACTTCCGGGCTTCGGAACCGAATGGAACGAGCAGATTTCGGGTGACTACGGCGGTCAGAACATGAAAGACTATCTCAGCGCTGTCGACTACATGAAGGCGCGTCCCTATGTTGACTCAGCTCGCATCGGTGCCGTTGGCGCAAGCTATGGCGGCTTCTCGGTATATTGGCTTGCCGGAAATCATGACAAGCGCTTTGCTTGCCTCATTGCCCATGCCGGAATCTTCAACACCGAGTCTCAGTATCTCGAAACCGAAGAAATGTGGTTTGCCAACTGGGATCTTGGCGGTCCTTTCTGGGATAAGAGCAACGCCGTGGCTCAACGCTCGTTTGCCAACTCGCCCCATCGTTTTGTTGACAAGTGGGACACTCCTATCCTCATTACTCACGGTGAGCTTGACTATCGCATCCTCGCTTCTCAGGGAATGATGGCGTTCAACGCAGCTAAACTTCGCGGCATCCCTGCCGAAATGTTGGTATTCCCCGATGAAAACCACTGGATTCTCCAGCCGCAGAATGCAGTCTTGTGGCAGCGCGTATTCTTCCGTTGGCTTGACCGCTGGTTGAAGGATGAAAAATAATTATAGCTCAAATTTTCAGCCATAATTCGGCTGTCATATAAAAGCGGTGCCATTGAAATGGCACCGCTTCTTTTTCCCATTCGTCATCTTATTAATGTAGGCTCAGCAAGAGAGTCCCATTCTTTTCTACTCTGCGTGCGCTCCTTCCCATCTTGGCTATATACATTATAATATAAACGGATTCTCCTTATCAGGATTGTCGTTCTCTTAGCCTATCCTGCAAGCCATGAAGTAGGATTGCCATTACCCCGTCACTGCGGGCAGAGCGATGTGAGCGCAGAAAGACATATCCTCGTCGTTCTGCTCCGTCCTATCCTTGGGGCTTAAATAAAAAATGGGCGCTCGATCGAGCGCCCATTTGAATTAGCGGGTTGAATGATTATTCAGCGTCATTTACTTCGCCGCCGAGCCATGTCGAGTAGACAAGCTTGAACTCGCCGGGACCGGTAACCTCATACTTGACGGTATCGTTCACATTTCCGGTGTTACCCTCGAATGTTGTGCTGCCGTAGTAGGTCACATAATCAATCTCATAGATAATCGGGCTTGTGTAGCCGTCGATGAGATTAGCGTTGGGATAATATGCTTTCAATGTTGCGGGCATCACTTCATTAAGGAAGCGTTCACGCATCAATGGAACAATCTCGTTGTCGGTATAATTTTCCCATGCAGATTGAGCATATTTTCTCGCTTGCGACGTGTCATGGTTGATATTGCAGTAAAAAGCTGAGCAGCCTGAATAGAACTCAGCGTTGCCGCGGTCAATGTATTCAGCGCCTTTGTTATCCTTAACCCAGTCGACTGCCACCTGATAGAATGAGAGACCCGGTTCTGACTGACGCACGTTGGGAATGACGAGAGTGACATCGGGGTTGAATATCCATCCGCCGTTCACGCGGGCATACTGTCCGGTCTTGGTTTCAAGATTGTCAAACTTCGTCCACACGCTGCCATCATAGTTGAACTGAGCGGCGTTGGCATATTTTGCTCCTGACTGATAAGCCACCAGTTTTGTGTCATCAGCTTTAGCATAGGGATAGAGTTGCTTGAGCAATACCGGGATGTTGGCGGCGGCGTCAGCATTAGAGATATATCCCTGAGTGATACCCATTGCATTCAACTGAGCGGGGCTTACGAGAGTGCTGATTGTTGTTGCCTGAGCCCATGCGGTTCCGTTGAAAGTGTACAGAGCGTTTGCTGCGTAAGATTCAATGGGGGCGGGAGCCGGGGTAAACGGATTGCTCGGAGCCATTTCTGCGATAGCGGTGCCGTTTGCTTCGGTAACCACGAAGTTCACATAGGTGGGCGCGCCGGTTGAGCTGTTGGTGTTGACTGACAGAAGGTAGCCTTTCACTCCGATAGTCTCGCCCTTCACGAAGAGCTCTTTCACTTTGGCGGTAGGCTGATATGCGCTTCCGGTGGTGCTTCCTCCGGCAACGGTGAAGTTCACATAGTTTCCGGTTGAGGTGACGGTTGCGTTAAATTCAACATACACGGGCATTGTTCCTCCGACCCACTTTTTGGTGTCGAGATCATAGTTGGTCATGACAGCGTCACGAAGCTCGTCCATTTTCGCTCCGTCCATAGCGATGGGGGAGGGATAGGTGTAAGGCTCGCTTGCCACGATGTTCTCTTTACCGGCTTCGGGCGAGAGCTGAAGACCTCCGTTGTACTGAGAGCCCTTACCGCTGATCTGGATTTCCATACCGATTTTGTAGTCATCGGCATTGAAGCTTGAACCGTAATAAACGAGCAGGCTTCCGGTTGCGTCGGTAAGGATATATCCCTGAGCGCAGATGCCGGTCACTGTTCCATACAGAGTGCATGAAGTGCCTACTGCTACTTTGTTGATATCGGTGATAACCACTGATTCAAAGCTGGGATCTGTGTCAGCCTGATTGAAGTTGACCAGCACATATTCGCCGGCTTCAGCGTCGGGGTAGGTGGCGGCAAGAATTGCCGGAAGCTTCGACGCTGCAGTGGTCGACGGGGTGAACGCATCGGTGAAGGTGCTTGTCGAACCCCATGCCGAGATGTAGTTCTGAGTGGTGAGGGTATAGACTTTCGCGCTATAAATGGCGTTGATAACTTCGTTGCCCGCGGTCTGTTCCTTATAGGTTGCGGTGACGGTAGAGCCGTCGTTGGCGGCAAAGTAGGGGAACGATGACGAGTTGAAGTATATGGGTAGATACTTGTTGGCGGGGAAATCGGCTGTGAAGTAACCGAGTTTAGCCCAGCTTTCAAGTTGCGACTTTGTGAAGCCGTCGGCCTCTGCCTGCTTGATCGCAGAGCTTAGACTTCCAATGGCTTTGAAATCCGACTCAGTGAGGGTGTAGTTGACAGTTTCAACTTTGGTATATACATCGGGAGCCTTGAAGTCATCAAGATACTCATTGTTCCATGAGTTTTCCGAGCAACTTGCCAAAGTAGCTATTGCACCACACGCGAGCAGACCTTTGAAAATATTGTATTTCATAATTTGTTTCGCGATTTATTGATTAGAAGTTGATTTGCATACGTACTGAGTAAGTGCGGCCGAACGAATAGAACACACGGTAAGCGTTCTCCCATGTTCCGCGGGTAGTGTTGTCAGTGTAAGCGTCAACCACGTAGTTGTAGTTGAAAAGGTTGTTTACGTTGCCATAGAGGGTTGCTTTCACGCCGGCGATGTTGAAACGGTAGCTTGCGTGGAGGTCAACCTGCTGTCCCCAGGGAATTCTCCAAGGATCGGCAACATTGATGACTGTGTTGGCTCCGAGCTGAGTGGCTTTGACTTCAAAGTCGCTGTAGTTGCGGGCGCTGACGAGCCAGTCGGCTCCGATGCGGAAGCCCTTGAAGGGGATGAATGTGGCAGAAAGTGAACCGGTGGTCTGAGCGGAGCCGCCCACTTTAACACCCTTCTGGTTGACGGTAGCCGATGCGTGGTCTTCTGCTCCGATTCCTGAAGCGATTTCGCCGCTCAGGTTCTTAAGAGGCTGTCCCTGTCCGTTGTAGAAGTAACCTGAAGCGTTGCTGTCCCAGATCCAGTCGCCCCATGACACCATACCCTCGATGTTCAACCAGCGGGTGGGAACCCAGTTGAAGTTCACTTCGATACCGGTGTGACGGGCGTCTACGCCCTGAAGGTTGATGTAATATCTGCCTGAACCGTCAGAAAATTCGTCGCCACGGGTAGTGGTGCGGTCCATCCAGCGGGTGTAGTATGCGTTGGCAAGCAAAGAGAATGAGCGTGATTTGTAACCGTAGCCAATCTCATAAGACATTACCTTTTCGTTTACAGCCTTCTTGTTGATGGCGTTTGAGGTGGTTGCCTGAAGGAACACACCGCCTGAGAAGTAAGGAGCGCGGCTGATGTAACCGAGGTTTACAAACACGTTGTTGTGCTCGTCGATGTTATAGTTGGCTCCGCCCTTGATTGTTCCGCCGATGAAGTTGGTTGTAGCTGACTTGGCGTGCTCCTTGTCATAATAGAAGAAGTCTTTACGCCAGTAGGTGTTGTTGTTGAGAGCTCCTGAAAGAACGATGTTGAGACGGTTTTCGAGCATGGTGTACTCGCCCTGAGCATAGACGCCTTCCTGAACGATGTATCCGCGGTAGTTGCGGTAAACGATGTCGCCGATGCCTAACTTTTCATATTGCCAGTTGGGGTCGGCTGCGGCAGCGTTGAGTTCGGGTTTCACATTTTTACGTGAAGAATAGTCCATGAAGTATTCACCGTCATAGAGGTCGCTGATTTCATTTGTGTGCTTACCCATGTAGTAGCGAAGGTCAAGACCGCCGGTGATGTTGAGGCGGTTGCCGTTGCTCTGCTCAATCTCCTTTTTATAAGAAGAAACGAGACCATACCACTGGTGGGCGTTGATTGATTTCGACATTACCAGATAAGAACCTACGGTCGACTCTGCGTTGAGGTCCTGGATAGCGCCGTAGTCAAATGTTCCGTCGGCTGCGCGGAACTCCATGTTGAGCACGCCGTTGCTTGCTCCATACCATTTGCTGTAAGTATATCCGTCGATGCCGTTACCCTGACCGCTGTAACCGCCGCCGCTTCCGATTGAAGCGTAGATTGCCGATGACAACGATGATGTTTCATCGATTTGCCAGATGTGGTTCAACGAGATGTGGGGTTTGTGGTAGAAGTTGCGGCTTGAGTTGCGCATACGACCCTGGTTGTCATAACCGAATGTGGGGTTGTAGCGATACATGCTTTCACCGTTCATGAAGCGCTTTCCGTAGGTCTGATAGCCCATGATTGAAAGACCGTTCTGAGATGAACGCTGGTCGTGGGTTTGAGGAGCTCCGGTTGCGGTTAGAGAGAGCTGATGCTGATCGTTGATGCGCTTTGAAATGTTTACGAAATAGTTGAAGCTGTTGAATTGAGTGCCCTGGATATATCCGTCGCCCCATTTGCGAGCTCCGAGGACGGTGAACGCCCAGCCGTTTTTCATTAGTCCGGTTGAGAGTTTCACGCCATACTGGTTGTAACCGTCGTTACCCATTCCATACCAAACACGACCGCCCTTTTCAACATCGATAGTGCGGGTGGTGTAGTTGATTGTACCGCCGATTGACGGGGTTGAAACGATTGTGGCGCCAAGTCCGCGCTGAGTCTGGATGTTGGCGATGATGTCGCCGAGTCCTGCCCAGTTGCTGTTGTAAACGCCGCCCCATTCCATGTCGTTGATGGGAATACCGTTTACCATGACGGCTGTGTTCTTGGACTGGAATCCTCGCATGTTGATCTTGGAGTCGCCGAAGCCTCCTCCGTCACGAGTGACCCACACGCCTGGAGTGGTTTTCAATACTTCGGGGAGTTCCTGGTTTCCGAGCTTCAAATCGATAGTCTGAGCTCCGACAGTAGAAACTGCGACCGGTGTGAGTCGTGTTTTAGCTATTGACTGCTCTACCACGACATCCTTTAGCATCTGAGATTCAGTCTCCATTTGGATGTCACCCATTGCTTCTTTAGCTTCGAGAGTTACCGGGCGGAATCCGATGTAGTTTACACGGATAGATTTTTTAGCGGGGACATTCAGTGAGAATCGACCGTCAATATCGGTTGCTGTTGCAAGCGATGTGCCGGGCACTGAAATGGTTGCGCCGACAATCGGCTCACCTTGGTCGTCAACGACCGTGCCACTACACTTAATGTCTCCCGGTGCTGCCACTGCGGCAAGACACATAAGCCAGATGGAACCGGCTAAGAGAAGGAGTCTCTTAATCATAATAATGACTTGGTTAGAAATGTTAATAATTGTTTATGCAATAACTGGAAAAATAATATGCCACTTGAATTTTAAAAATTATTCACAAAAGTAATAAAAAATATTGAATGCAACGTGAATGAACCAAAATAATATTGTGTCTAATCGAGATTTCCACATTGTAGTTCCGCAAGACAATATTTCCACATATATTTTTTGTTAAATCACTGCAAAAATCTTACCTTTGCATCATTATTTGAAAACGATGAGGGTCAAAATTCACCAAGAAGGACTGAACATATTGTTTTTGCTGTTTGGTATATTGCTGGTAATCAACATTCCGGCATGGCTCTTCATACGCCCTGAATGGATTCCCATTCTCTTCTCGTCCATATCATTGATTATCTATCTTCTCGTTCTGAATTTCTTCAGATCGCCACGCCGAAATTTTAAGGGAAACACTGAAAATGTGGTGGTTGCCTCAGCCGATGGTAAAGTGGTGGCGCTGGAGGAGACTTTTGAGGACGAATATCTTCATTGCCGCTGCATTCAGTTGTCGATATTCATGTCGGTAGTCAATGTTCATGCCAACTGGTTTCCGGTCGACGGAGAGGTGGTATATGTGAAGCATCACAGCGGCAGGTTCCTTTCGGCGTATCTGCCGAAAGCCAGCACGGAGAATGAACGCTCTACCGTGGTCATAAAAGCGAAAAACGGTCAGCTTGTGTTGATGAGGCAGATTGCCGGAGCCGTGGCGCGTCGAATCGTGACCTACGCTTGCCCGGGCGACGAAGCGTCGATTCATGACCACATGGGATTTATCAAGTTTGGCTCGCGCGTGGATTTATATCTTCCGCTGGGAACTGAGATTTATGTGAAACTGGGCGATAGGACCACGGGTGGTGTCACTGAAGTTGCCCGCTTAAAATAGTGAATCATGCTGAAAAGAATAATTTCCAATATACCAAATACGATAACCTGTCTCAGCCTCGTGTGTGGGGCTCTCGCTATTATAGCTTCGTTTGAGGAGAATTTTCAATGGGCGTGCGCGCTTATCGGTATTGCGGCGTTGTGTGATTTTCTTGACGGCGCTCTCGCTCGATTGCTTCACGCTTATTCCAATCTCGGAAAGCAGCTTGATTCGTTGAGCGATCTCGTGAGCTTCGGAGTGGCTCCGGGTCTGTTGATGTTTAATGTGATGAGCATCTATACCGGCGGATGCCTTCCACTGATAGCTTTGCTTATACCGGTGTTTGGAGAGATTCGCCTTGCCAAATTCAATATTGACGACCGCCAGACCACATATTTTCTCGGAATGCCTATTCCGGCAAACGCTATTTTCTGGATTGGCGCGTGCTCTTTTATCTCCACCTACGGCTATCCCGGCGATGCGGTGATGGTTGCGGCAATCGTGATAATCTCGTTGCTGATGGTGCTTACCCGCTTCAAGATGTTTTCCCTTAAGTTCAAAAACTTCAGGCTCAAGGAGAATATGCGTCGTTACGCCGTGCTCTTGGGAGCGGTGTTGTTTGTGGCATTTTTCGGGGTAGCGGGCTTTTCGCTGAGTATTATTTTCTATATTCTCCTTTCTCTGCTTCCTGAACAGCGCGAGGCTTAGAATCAGGGGGAATCATCTGTCTTTCTACTATAATCAATACACAACATGGCATATTTTCTTCTTTTCCTTATAATCATATTCATTGTTTTTCCGGTAGTGTTGCTGAGCAAACTGTTTGGCGGCATTTTCAATCTTTTCCGTCGCCGTCCGTCTGATTCTTCCGGCTTCTTCGGTGGTGAAAGGTATCGCCGCAACTCTCAGTCAGCTTCTCAAACTGAGCCGAAACGGAAGAAGAAGGTTTTCGACCGCAATGACGGCGAGTATGTGGAATTTGAAGAGATTATAGAGGAAACGACAACTTTCCGCGCCTCGGAATCGGGCGAGGAGGTCCGTTATGAGACGGAAGAGCAGGTGAGTGATGCCGAATGGATTGAAATAAAGTGATAATCGATGACATATTATATGCCCCGACTGTTTGCTTTTCTTCGCAAACTGTCAAAAAATAATAATAGAGAGTGGTTTAAAGAGCATAAAGCGGAATATGACGAGTTGCGCGCCCTGTGGCTTGCCGATCTTCAGTGCATGATTGACTGCATGGCTCAATGGGAGCCGGGGTTGGCGCGTTTTTCGGCATCGCAGTCAGCTTATCGCATTTATCGCGATACCCGCTTTTCCCAAGATAAAACACCGTTTAAGGTTTATTTCTCGGCATCGATAAGTGCCTATGGACGCCATGCCGAGCGTGCTTGCTATTATCTTCACATGGACATTCGCCCCGGTGAAACGGGATTGTATGCCGGTATATGGCATCCTGAATCGGCTGTGTTGAAGAAGCTCCGCCACGCTGTTGTGGACAATATCGAGGAGTTTGAGGAAGTGTCGGCTGTTGAAGGCGCCGAGTGGTGTGGCGACAGTCTGAAAACCGCGCCTCAGGGCTGGGCAAAGGATCATCCTAACCTTGAATATTTGAGAATGAAGGATTATGGCAAGGCTGTGATGCTCGATGAAAAGTTTTTCAACGATCCGTCATGGCCGGAGAAAGCCGCTGAAATTTACCACAGGATGAAGCCATTTGTCGATTTTCTCAACTACTCTATCGAGGAATAGTAGCAGCTGACTGCTACTCTTGAGTTTCCTCTGCTTCTTCCTGCTCGGCATCAATAATATCGTCGTCGCTATCCGCGTCGGCGTCATCGTCGCCTGTTGCTTCAGGCTCGTCGGGAAACTTGCGGTTATACTCGCTCAGCACATAGAACACGTCAAAATAGAACCCCTTTGGACTCTTGTCGTTCTTAGGCTTTATGCTGATGTAGTCATAGTGGGGTGGCGCGTCCTCGTGCGATTCGGCGATATAGTCATGAAAGTTTATCAGATTATATTCATGCTGCGGATTGGTGACAATCCATGCGTTTTCAGTAGTTAATCCTGTGCCGGTAGAGATTATTGCCTCAAGAATGTGGTTGAGTTTGTATTGCCATATCGAGGCGAGATGATTCTTGTGTTTCTCGCGGTAGGCGTAGATTAGGAATGTCATTTGACGCAGATCAAACGGGTCGTCCTTTAATGACAGTTCAGCATATTTTATGATTGTGTCACATTCTGCTGCGGTGTGTTTGCCACGATAATACAGGTCTTCTACCATCGACGAATATTCGCTGCGGCGGTAAGGGTTATAGTCTTCCTGAAACACATATCCCAAATAGAGGTGGCGGAATTGCTTAAGGTTCATTGCCGTGTCGTTGTGGACAAACATTTTGAACAGCTTCGGGTAATAGTATTTTGAGGAAGGGTTGTTGACCTCCTTGCGTATAGCTTCCATGTCGGGCTTCTCCCAAGACTGTTTTTTCTCATTTTTCGGCGAAGCGGCGTCAAGAGTGAATGACAGGAGTATTGTCATCAAGATGGCGGTGAAAATATGTTTCATTGTTCAGTCAGGTTACGTGGTTACTATAATTCTAACGCAGAATTGTTGCCGAATCTTATTTCGTTTCGTCGCTTTCTGCGTTTTTTAACTCTGGATAACTTATGCGGGCATGATACATGGTGCGCAGTCGTTCGATAAACGCTTCTTTTATGATTTTCACGTCACGGAAAGATATCGGCGACTCGTTGTGAAGTCCGTCGGCAATCTGTGAGTCGATCAGTCGGTTCACCAGCTCGGCTATCGCTTCAGGCGTATGCTCTTTCAGCGATCGCGAGGCTGCCTCGACCGCATCAGCCATCATCAGCAGCGACGTTTCGCGAGTCTGCGGATTTGGACCGGGGTAGGTGAACGGCGCTGCGTCGACCACCTCGTCGGGATGCTCGTTGCTATAGGTGTTATAGAAATATTTGGCTTTGCCCGCGCCATGGTGCTGGCGTATGAAGTCTTTTATTATCGAGGGGAGTTTAGCTTTGTCGGCGCGACGCACGCCGTCGTTTATGTGATTGATGACTATTCGCGCGCTCTGCACGGCGTTGAGCGCGTCGTGAGGATTGACTCCGTGCTGATTTTCAGTGAAAAATGCGGGATTGTTGATTTTGCCAATGTCATGGTAGAGCGCGCCGGTCCTGACGAGTTGCACATTGGCGCCGATGCGGTGGGCGGCTTCCGATGCGAGACTGCTCACCTGGACCGAGTGCTGGAATGTGCCGGGACAATTCTCCGACAGCTCTCTCAGGATAGGGTTGTTGACGTCCGACAGTTCGACAAGCGTCACCGACGATGTGAACCCAAAGAGTTTTTCAATGACAAATACAAGAACGTAGGCAAACGAGATGAGAACGGCATTGATGCCGAGATAGCCGAACATGCGCGGATTCAGTTTGTCGAGCGTGCCGGTCTGCATGACCTCGATAGCGACATAGGCAAGGCAGTAGGCGATGAATATGAACAGCGCCGCTCTGACGAGTTGGCTGCGCTTGTCAAGCTCTTTGAGCGAGCCTATGGCGACTATGCCGGCAACAATCTGGAGAAACAGGAACTCCATGGGGGAGGTGGAGATGATGGCGCATAGCAACACCAGGATAAGATAGACGAAATATGCGGTGCGGCTGTCGAAGAAGACCACCATCATGATTGCCACGACTGTGAATGGAACCATGTAGAGACCGTTGCGGAACGATTCTGACATGCCGTAGGCAAACAGGACAAATGCCGTTATAAGCGCCATGATAAACACCATCTGGCGGATGTTGCCGAATGTTCTCCATCTGAACAGGGAGAGGAACATGTAGAGACACCCTAAAAGAATGGTCACATACAGAAATTGTCCTAAAATGGGATAGTGATGGCGATCTACCTGGTGTGCTGATTTCGTTTTTGATATCCGGTCGTAGGTCTTGAGCAGAGTGTAAAGTTCGGGAGTGACGATATCGCCCTTGTCGATGATGCGCTCTCCCTGCTGTATGACACCCACCGGAGCCATCGCCTTTTGCATCGCTTCTTCAAACAGTTTTTGCGTGGCGGCAGTGTCGAGGTATATGGTGGGAATCAAGAACTTGGACATGGCAGTCTGCTCTATTGCCTTGCGGAAACGATTCTCGCCGAAGATGCTGTCGAGACTCGAATAGGCTGCGCGTGCCGACAGGAAATTGCGCGTCGGGATGGATATTGCCGTGTTATCGTGAATGAATCTCACTTCGGTCAGTTTCCCTGCGCGGACATCCTGATAGGTGGTTTGATCGACAATTCCGTTTTCAATAATATTTCTCAGCGCGTTTATCAGTTGATTTCTTTCAGCAGGCGACAGTTCCAGACCTTGGGTGGTGTTCAGTCGCGCGGCATAGGCTGAAACGGTTGATTTCTCAGAGGTTACGTCGCGCACATATACCGGAACGAAATTTCGGGTGATGCTGTCGCGGCGATGTTGCGCGCGTATCGTGTCGAGATAGATAGGCATGTCAGAGGGAGCCGTCAGCAGCGAATAGGACCACGGTTTCCCCATTTCATAATGATAGGCGTTTCCGTGTTTGCGCGGAAGCAGCCACACGATGAGCAGGGCGGCTCCGATAAAAAGCAGTGTCCTTATAATATTGTCTTTTGAAAACAATTTGTTCATGTCGGTTTAGTTTATGCGGTTGGCTCGTTGGACACCCTTGATGGTTCGGAGTTTTGAACATAAATCCGAAACCACTTTGGCGTCGTTGACAAGTACGCCGAGGTCACAATGGAACACTTCGTTGTCAGCCTCGATATCCAGTTTTCTGATGTTGATGGCGAGGTGAGTTGAAATCATTTGAATGATTTCTTGAAGTATGCCGAAACGGTCAATACCTTCTATGCGCACGTTGGCATGGAACATTCCCACTTGCGGAGCCCATTCCGTGTTAAGTATTCGCTTGCCGAAACTTGCTTTGAGCACTTGGGCTCTCGGACATGACAGTGAGTGGAGTTCCACCTCTCCGTCGTCATTGACCCAACCCATCACGTCGTCGCCCGGGATAGGCTGGCAACAGTCCGAGAGTTTGAAGTTGGAGCCCTGAGCGTCAGACCTAAGCACATAGGTCTCTTTCATGTTTATGGGTTTCTTTGACGTTTTGTCGGCAGCGTTGTTTTTATCATTGGCTTTTCTTCCTGTGAGCGGACGCAGTATTTTGGAGAACAGCGACGGGTTGGTCGGCTTAAGGGTCTTTATCAGATATGCGGGCAGAGTCGCCTCCTTTTTGCCGAGAATGGTGAAGAGCTGGTCTTTGTTCTGCACGTGGAGCGCGCCGAGTATTTTGGTGACAACCTCGTTGTTCTCTATGATGCCGTTTTCAGCAAGGAATGCCTCGTAGATTTTTTTTCCCTCTTCCACCACGGGCTGAAGCTCTTTGCGCAAAGCCGCTCTGAGGCGTGTTTTGCCTTTTGCGGTGGCGAGGAAGTTTATCCACTCGGGTTTCGGTGTCTGTGATTGAGAGGTGAGCACTTCCACCTGGTCGCCTGAATTGAGTTTGTGGCTCAGGGGAACCAGTTTGTGGTTCACTTTTCCGGCAATGCAGTGTATGCCTATCTGGGAGTGAAGCTCAAAAGCCACGTCGAGCACCGATGAATTGTTTGGCAGGGTGAGGAGCTCGCCTTTCGGAGTGAAAACGACTATTTCCGATGCAAACAGATTCAGCTTGAGAGTGTCAAGGAAGTCGATGGCATTTGGCTCGGGATTGTCGAGAATATCCTTGATTGTTGACAGCCATGCGTTAAGCTCGCTTTCCTCGTCGCCCTCGCCGATTTTATATTTCCAGTGGGCGGCAAATCCGAGTTCGGCTATCTCGTCCATTCTGCGGGAGCGTATCTGAACCTCGATCCAGTTTCCGTCGGGACCCATCACGGTGAGGTGCAGCGCCTGATAGCCGTTGGCTTTAGGCACGCTGATCCAGTCGCGCGTGCGCTCGGGATGGAGTCGGTAAATATCGGTGATGGCTGAGTAGATTTGCCAGCAGATAGCCTTTTCCTTTGAAATGTCGTCGCAGTCAAAGATGATGCGCATGGCATATAGGTCATAGACCTCTTCAAAGGGAATATTTTTCGTTTGCATTTTGCGCCATATCGAATACACTGATTTCAGGCGCGCTTTTGCGTCAAACTTTATTCCGAGCTCATTTAATTTCTCATATATCGGCTGGGAGAAGTCATTGTAGACCGATGAACGATGCAGCTCGGTGGCTTTGATTTGTTCCTGGATTCTCGCATAGGCGGCGGGATGCTCATATTTGAAACTCAGGTCTTCAAGTTCGGTCTTGATGGCGAAAAGCCCGAGTCGGTGGGCGAGAGGGGCATAAATGTAGAGCGTTTCACCGGCGATTTTATATTGCTTGTTGGGAGCCATGGACCCGAGGGTGCGCATGTTGTGAAGGCGGTCCGCCATTTTTATCAGCACCACCCTGATGTCTTCGCTCATCGTGAGGAGCAGCTTGCGGAAGTTTTCAGCCTGAGCCGAAGCTTTGTCGCCGAAAATACCGCCGGAAATCTTTGTGAGTCCGGCAACAAGCTGGGCGATTTTTTTGCCGAAATGCTGCTCAATGTCTTCAACGGTGTATTCGGTGTCTTCAACCACATCATGAAGCAGCGCGGCGCATATTGACGTAGAGCCGAGCCCTATTTCCTGGCTTGCGATCTTTGCCACGGCTATGGGGTGGAGTATATAAGGTTCTCCCGATCGGCGGCGTATTCCCTTATGGGCTTCTTTCGCAAACCGATAGGCGCGTTCGATAATCTCTACTTTCTTGCGGTGGTTGCTGGCAAGATATCCGTCAAGCACGTCCTTAAATTCGGCTTCTATGATTCTATCTTCCTCTTCAGGAGTGAGTTTTTTGACTTCTTCCATTTGGATTATAGGTTGAGTGTTCCGTTGACTGCCTCTTAAGACAATATATCAAATACAAACTTAACAAAAAAGTTTGACAATTGAAGCGGTTTGCTGATAAAAATGGAGCCTAAGATAGGCTCAGAGCCGATTTTTTACCCTCTCGATGGCTGATTTCAGGTAAGGATGCTGTGCGATGAGCTGTTTTTCAATCTGCTCGGTCCCCGATTGAAACCGGTTGTCTGATTCCGTTGCTTCAGTTATCGGTCGGTGACGCAGGCGTTTTGTCAGTTTTTCACCATCTTCGCTCAGTTTTATATCGTCGTCGGTCATGAAAGAATTGCGGAATATGGAATAGATGTAGTCGATTGCCACTTGTGAGGGGTGAACCATGTCGGGGGCATAGAAGCGATAATCGCGCAGATCGTCAAGCATTATTTCATAAGAGGGGAAATAGATGGCTTGACCCGGATACTCGGCAACAAGCTTGTCGATCGCAGTGAGGAGCGCCGCCTTACTCAACTGATTGCCGTGGGCGCCGTCGGAAAGGTGGCGGATGGGGCTCACGGTGAAAATCACCTTTAGCTCGGGATAGCGTGCCGAGATTTCACGCATAATCTTTTTCCAAAGCCCTAACGTCATTGTCGATGTGAGAAACTCGCGGTCAAACATCGTGCCGGGCATTTTGTGGCAGTTGGCAACTACGTTGCGCCCTTCTTTTAGCCTGAAAATGTAGGAAGTGCCGAATGTGATGATAAGCGCTGACGCGTTTTTAAGCATACCTCTTGTCTCAGCCGCCTCCCGATTCATCTTTTCAACCGCTTTGTCGGGGTCGGAACAGGAGAATCGTGAATGATGGCTCCAGCTGTGCCACAGTCCGTTGTGCTCGAATAGTTCTCCGGCGGTGTAATCACGTTCGTAAAGGAGGTCAAACATCGCCACCGCTATGCTCGCCGGGTTATACAGCGTTCCCATCGGATTTATGGCGCAGTCCACGAGGCTGTCGGTCAGCTTAGCCCCGATATTGTCGGTGAAGCATGAGCCGAGCATGACGACCGGCTTCCTGTGGGTGATTAATCCTTTGTAGCCGCTTAAAGGAGCTACGGGGGTGCGGAACTGTTCCATGTCAATACATTTTATAATCAGTGGAAAGCACTTGAAACTCAGTGCGGCGGTTTATCTGGTCGGCTATTTCCTGCAACTCCTCGGGAAGTTGTGAGACAAACTCTTCGTTCAGCACATCTCCCTCCTTGAATTGCGGAAACTCTCGCGCAAGACGCTTGGTGATAGTCTTCGGGCGTGATTTTCCATAACCTTGCGGTTGCAAACGGTCTTTTCTGATGCCTTTGCTTATCAGATAATCGATTACTGACTGGGCTCGGCGCTGCGACAGATTGATGTTGTATTCCTCCGACCCCCAGCGATCGGTGTGAGATGCCATTTCGATTGTCACATTAGGATTGTCATGGAGCACCTGCACGATGGAGTCGAGCGCTACGCACGATTCAGGGCGAAGAGTGGCTTTGTCGAAGTCATAGAAAATGTTGTCGACAACATTGGGCTTCGTTATCGAGGCAAGAATGAAATCCACGTTATAGTCGGCGTCGACTTCGGCGGTGTCTGATGTAAATTCCTGCTTTGCGTTGAGGTAGCCGCGCGCTCCTGCGAGCATCACGTATCTGACTCCGCGTTGCAACGGGAATGAGAAAGAACCGTCAAGTTTTCCCGACGCTTTCTGGTTGGAGCCGTCGTTGCCGATGATTCTGATGATGGCGTTTGGCACCGGCTCTTCGTCCTTGTCAAGCACCATTCCCGATATTGTGATTTTCAAGTCGGGGAGCACGAATGAATACAGGTGGTCATATCCTCTGCCGTCATTGCGGTTTGAACTGAAATAGCCGCTTTCGCCTTCACCGAATGTGATGCCGAAATCGTCAGCCGACGAGTTGACGGGAACGCCCATATTGACTACGCTCCAACCGCCCGAGGGCTGAAGACGCGCTTTGAAGATGTCGAGACCGCCGAGTCCGGCATGTCCGTCGCTGGAAAAATACAGCAGACTGTCTTCACGCATATAGGGGAACACTTCATCGCCCGGCGTGTTTATAAATTCGCCGAGATTTTCAAGCGTTCCGATGGGAGAGTGGAGGGTGATGCGCCATATGTCTTTCCCTCCGAAGCCTCCGGGCATGTCGGAAGTGAAATAAAGCCATTCGCCGTCGGGCGACACAGCCGGATGTCCGTAGTTTGACAACGTATCGGCGGTGATTTCATATTTCACCGGAGTGCTCCATCGGGCGTCGCTTCGTTGCGAGGTATAGATTTCGACCCCGGTGTCGGAGTTTGGTTCGCGTCGTGCGCGGGTGAGGTACATCGTTTGTCCGTCGGGGGAGAATGATATTATTCCTTCGTCGTGCTCGGTATTAAGATCGCCTTCCGCGCTTTCGGGTCGCTGCCATTCGCCGCGTTCATTTTTACGCGACACCCAGATGTCGCTTTTTTTCATTCCGGTTATTTCGCTCCTGTGCGCTCCGGTGACTTTTTCATTTGTGGTGGTGAAATATAGCGCGTCAAGTGACTTGTCCAGGAACATCGGAGCGAAATCCGACCGTCGGGAGTTGAACAGCTTTGCGTTTTTCACCACGTAGCGTGTGGGCGATTTTTTCATTTCTTGGGCTATGCGGCATCCTGCTATTCCTGTGCGTGCCGCTTCGGCTCCCTTAGGGTCAGTGGCGAGAAATTCTTCGTAAGCCTTTATTGCAGGCTGATATTTCCCTTCAGCCTGAAGCGACTTTCCGAGGTGGAAATAAGCCATCGAGTCAGGATAACCATATCGGATTGCGTTTTGATAAGCTGCCGACGCGCGGGCGCTCATGTTGAGATGACGGTAGCACTCCGCCATTCGGAATGCCACGACTCCTCGTTGCTGCCTTTCCTCCTTTTTCGTCAGGTTGTTATAGACTTTGCGGTAGGTGCGCGACGCGTCATAATATTCTCCTCTTGCCATCTGCTCGTCGGCAACGGAGAGTTTTGCGCTTCCGCAGCCCGATAATATCGCCACGAAGAAGGCGACTGATATGTATTGTAATAATTTTTGCATTGTCTATGCTTCTTGCCTATATTAATTAACGACAATGGACGGTGTAATATTATGTTTAAGCCCCCCGATAAAATCGGAGGGCTTAGGTTTATATCAGAGTTAAGTGATGGCTTAGTGTTGTTGTTTGAAACTTGCGATGAGGTCTTTCCCGAAAAGAACCCATGCCGCTGCGGCTACTATCGCAAGGAACACGCAACCTGCCAGAATGAGCGGCTTTGACGGTTTTGACGCTCTGATTGGAACCGTGGCAGGTTGAACCACGGCATAGACAGGAGTGGTTTCCTGAACCTTGGCTTTAGCTGCCTGAACTCGCTGCTGGGTCGAGGTATATAGGTTATAAGTCAGTGCTACCTCATTTTCAAGACGCTTTTCTTCGATGCGTTTCGAATTGAGCGCGATCCCTTGATTCTTGTCTACATATTCGGCATAGCGTTGCTGAGCGTCATAATATTCTTTCTTAGCCTCGTTGTTCAATTTTTCGGCATATTCGAGATCCTTACGCGCCTTGTTGGTGCGGTAATTAGTCACATATTCTTTCAGGTTTTCAGCCACTGTGTCGGCAAGCATCGCCGACACTAAGGGGTCCTGCATTGTTGCCGAGATAGAGATGACCATGGTCTTTGTGTCGACATTGGCTCCCACTCGGGCGTTTATGGCATTCACAATGGCGCTTTCATCAACGGTGAGACGGAAAGGATCGGTGACGGTTGTGGTGTCTTCTTCCTGAGATTTGAACAGAGATATGATGCCGCCGATTGCCTTCCCTGGAAGTGACATCACTGTGCTCCACCAAGGGGAGGAGGTGTGTTCCGCCAGGTAGTCATATACTGTTGTGGTCAGTTTGCCGTCAGCCTCGGTGACCTTTGTGTCAAACAATTCCACGACGAAAGGCACCGACTGCACAACATCGGGATAGAGGTTCGGATTGACCGCATCGGCTCCGCTGTCTCCTCCCGTCGATATTCCGGCAAGTGAAGCAAGAGCTCCGAGACTGCTCCCGCTTTTTGAATTGGAAAATTCAGGAGCGAGTTTGATGGTGGTGGTATATTCTTTCGGAATGCTGAATGCGATAATCAATCCCGCAATCGCTCCGATACCAGCCCATTTAAGCAGGGTCTTTCGATTGCTCCACAGCTTTTTGGCAAGTTCAATCAAATCGATTTCCTGCTCATTGTCAGTGTTGTTGAATTCTTTTTCGTCCTGCATTGTGTTATCGTTTAAACATTGTTGCAATAGCCGCCGCCATTGTAGCGATTGAACCGGTAGCGGTGGCGATCGACAGCAGCGCTGACCAGTTGAAGCCTTCGGTCTTGTGCTTTGACGGAACGATTATCTGGCATCCGGGTTCGATTTTTACATTGCCCTTCATTCGAGCCACGTCGCCGTTGGCATATACTACGAACGCTTTTCCCTTGTTTGCTGTCTGACCATATCCTCCGGCTTTGTCCACGTAATATTTCTTGTTTTTACCCTCGACGTAAGTGACTGTGTTGGGGAACATAACGTCGCCTGAAATTTTCACGGTGTTCACTCTTTCAGGAATAATCAGCACGTCGCCGTCTTTCATGATGAGGTCATAGTTTGACTGGGGATGATCAAGGGCGTTTTGAAGATCCAGCGCAACATTATATGTGTCAGAGAGCATCAATCGTTCAACTGCGATTGAGTCGCCGCCGGCTTGCATCAGTCCGGCAAGACGCATTGTTTCGTTTCGTGTTTCGATTTCCGATTCGGTCATCTTGCGCAAGATGTGAGCGCCCTTCACATAGGCCGACGAAATGATTCCGCCTGCTCGGTTTACGACATCACTGACTCTTTCATTACGCTTTTCAAGTGTATAATTGCCTTCAAAAGCAACTTCGCCGGTGATTTTTATTTGTTGCTGCGGCGCGTATCCGGGACTGGTTCTCACCTCAACCATATCATAAGGATGCAGGGTGAACTCGCTTTTTCCGTCGACAACAAAACCGTCTTTTAGCGAGAGCGTATAGATTTTAGCGAGATCATTGGTGGGCTTTAAACTGGCAGGATCCACAATACGGCGTGAAACGTCTATCTTTGCCGTTGACGCTCCTAATCGCAAACCGCCCGCTTCGAGAATAAGGTCCTCGATAGTCATGTTGGCGGCATACGGATAGTCTCCGGGGTTTGTCACCATGCCTGATATAGTCAGAAATCCGCGATCTTCAATTTCATTAATATTGGGGATGTCCAAAATATCGTTGCGCTTAAGTGTGATGTCGGGACGTGTGCCCGCAATTATGCCCTCGATATCTACAGGTATAATTTCTAAAGATAAATCGTCACGTTCTCTATATAGGAGAGCTCGGTTGGTAAAGGCGTCTTCAGTGAGTCCGTCAGCTTTTTTGATAAGATCGCCAACGGTGCGCACGTCGGTCGAGAGGGCATACATTCCCGGGCGGAACACTGATCCCTTAAGCTCAACTCTGTTGGCATAGCGGTCAAGAATGCTGCCTACGGTTACAATATCGCCGTCCTTCAGTTTGTAAGAGTTGAAATCTCCGTTGATTATGTTGAATAACTCGTTCTCTTTTCCTGTCTGACGTGCCAGTCTTACTTGGTCAGTGTAAGCGTCGCCGGTAAAACCGCCGGCATATTTGATGAGGTCGGCAAGAGTTTCGCCCTCTTTCATTTCATAATACATGGGACGCTTTACATTACCGTCGATATTGACGAGCTCAACGTAGTCAGGCACGATTATCGCATCGCCTTCCTGAAGGCGTATGTTGCCGGTTTGGGTGCCGTCAAAGAGATAATCATATAAATCGACGCTCTTGATGCGTTTCCCGTTTCGGAGAACGTAAACATTGCGCAGTGTACCTATTTCGTTGATACCGCCTGCTTGGTAAAGTGCGTGAAACACGTTGGAGAACGGTGACAGGCGATATGTTCCGGGGATATTGACTTGCCCGAGGATGTCCACCTGGATAGTCCTGATCTGCCCGAGGGTGAGATTTATTTCCGAGTCGGGGTCTTCTCCGCTGACTCCGGCATATTTTGACGCAAATTTATTTTTAATATAGGAATTAGCCTCGTTTATTGTCATGCCGCTCAGATACACCGGACCTATCTGGGAAATCATGATGTTGCCTTCCGGAGTGATGGTCTGGCGGATATGGTCTTCGTTAGCGCCCCAGATGTCGATCATTATTTCATCGCCGGGACCGAGAATATAATTCTTGGGGGTGGCTAAGTTCTCGTTTGGTTCGAAAGACAGCGCGTCATTCTTGAACACATCGTTTCCGAAAACTTTTCGTTTGGGAGTTTTATTGTTCTCCTTGTCATAACTTTCGTCATAGTAATCGCTATCTTTTTCCTCGTCCTCCTCATCATCATAGTCAGTTTTCTTTTTTGATTTGGACTGGTTTTTTAGCGACGTATTCTCCTTGTTTTTTTCCGATGATCTGCGTTCGATGCGTTTCGACCGGTCATTCTGTGATGATTTCTTGCTATCATCGTTCTGTTCATCATCATAACGGTCCTTGAGCCTTTCGATTTGCTCTTGAGTAACGCCTTTAGCGAGAAGTTCCCGACCTATTTGCTGCTTATTTTTGCCCTGGGCGGTAGCTTCCTTGATATAAGTGACAACCTCCTCATCAGTCATACGAGCGTAGATGGTGACTGCGCAAGCTCCAATTAGGCAAGCGATTATCCATAGCTTCAGCTGCTGTTTCATTATCCTTTATATTTCGAATTTAATTTGAATTTGCGTTTATTTTATTTATCCGTTTCGACAACAATATATTCCCTGCGGTCCATCCCCCGATATCAAGCAGCACAAGAATGTTAACATCAATGTACTGAGATAGATAGATGTTCAATGTGCTCGTGAATAAGGCAACGGTGACAATAGTTACCATGCACAGTCTCGGCGGAATGCCGATGGCAAGCAGCTTGTGGTGGATGTGGGTCTTGTCAGGCAGGAACGGATTATTGTGGCGGCGTATGCGTCCCATGAACACTCTCACCACGTCAAGACAGGGAATCAATAGCGGACAGAAAGCCACGATAAACGGATTGGCTCTTAGCTCTGAACCATAGACCATTGAAATGCAGTAGAGCTCAAGGCTTAGATAGGCGAGAATCAATCCGATCGTCAAGCTTCCGGTGTCGCCCATGAATATCTTTTTGCGCTTTTTTGCGTCGCCAAACACATTATAATAGAAAAACGGTATCAGCACTCCCACTACTGCAAATGATATAACGGCGAATATGTAAGCCTTCATAAAGAAAAACGCCGTGCCGTAAATAATCAATGCTGCAAACGAGAGTCCTGATGCAAGTCCGTCAATGCCGTCAATAAGGTTAATCGCATTAATTATAAACACAACCACTATCATTGTCAAGGGCATTCCGAGCCACCATGGGAGCGCGTTTATGAAAAAGAGATTGTGTAAATTGCTGAACCATAGTCCTGCGGAGATTAGAAGAATGGAGCACAGAATCTGAACCACAAATTTTGCGAGATAACGCACTCCGACAAGGTCATCGGCAAGTCCGGTAAGATATAAAGTGAACAGAGCGCAGAATCCGAATGCGATGTTTGTTGCGTTGGGAATCATTTCATCAAGCATATACGGTCTGCCTGTAAGTGAGCTGATTCCGAGTAGCAATGAAATAGTGAAACATACCACCGGTGTAAACGCGATTCCTCCAAGACGGGGCACCAAGCCTTTGTGGATTTTTCGCGGATCCTGCTCGTCAAAAAGCCTTCGTTTGAATGCAATCAAAAGAATCTGAGGAATCATAATCCCTGAGAAAAACACGCTTAAAAGGAATGCGGAAATTGAGTTGATGATCCAGAATGTCATGATGAAACAGTTGTGTGATTTTTAGATGAAAGTAACCTCTGTGTGTGTTTTTACAAAATACAAGCTAACCCTCATATCTTTTTCGAAATGCGAGAATTGTGGTTTATGGGTGTATATATAAAGAGTCCTTGAGTCCTCCATATTTTATGTCATATTGAATTTTTGGATTTGTATAGCAAAATAAAATGTTTACAAAATTATATAAAAAAAGATTATTAGCCAAATGTAACAGTCTTAAATTTGACCGATGAAAGATATAGATTGCGACAATTGGTTTTAAATTAGGTTGAATTCAATTGCCGCCATTCGAATATATTCGTTTCATACGAAAAAAAATGTTACCTTTGTAAAAATATGAGAAGGTATTTGTGGACATTTGTTTCAGCGCTCACGCTGCTTGCCCTTTTGGCTGGAGTCGAATACTGTTCATGGCGATCGTCACAGCACTTTTCCGTGGAGCTTGATTCTTCGGTCTATCCGGTGAAAGGACTTGATTTGTCGGCTCATAACGGGATTATTGATTTTCGGCGTCTTGCCGCTGATTCGATTGATTTCGTTATGCTCAAGGCTACTGAGGGGACAACTTTCCAGGACCCGAATTTTCATCGCAACTACAATAGTGCTCGCGATGCGGGAATCAAGGCGGTGGGCGCCTACCACTTCTTCCGGTTTGACACTGACGGAGAGATGCAGGCTATGAATTTTTTGAACAGTTTGCATGGAAAGACTTTGGATCTTCCCGCTGTGATCGACATAGAAGAGTGGGGTAATCCCGGCAGGATTTCTACATCTGACATTGTTGCACGGCTTGAGGCGCTTATCGGCTACCTGGAGCAGAACGGGCATAATGTGATGTTCTACACTAATAAGGACGGTTATAACCGTTTTCTTAAAGACAGGTTCAATGACTATCCGTTGTGGATATGCTCGTTTTCCAATCCTCCGCTTGATGATGCCGATGATGACAGGTGGTCCATATGGCAGTACAGTCATCTGGGTTGGGCTGAAGGGTGTGACTCTAAAGTCGACCTGAACACGTTCAACGGAACGCGCGAAGAGTGGTTGAAATGGATGGGCGCCTCTACTTTTTAATTTTAATGAAAACTTTAATTTGTTATGGATTATCAGATATTCCCTCCCGAAGAAATTCAAGCCGAGATCAAATTGCCTCTATCTAAGAGCATCTCTAATCGAGTGCTGCTCATAAACGCTCTTGCCGGAAATAAAGGCACGATAAAAAGCGTGGCGCAGTGTGATGATACCGATGCTATGAAAGCGGCGCTTTCATCATCTGACGAAACGATAAATATAGGAGCGGCAGGGACGGCTATGCGTTTCCTCACAGCTTATTTTGCCGTGTCAGAGGGGCGTGTCGTGATATTGGACGGCTCGGAAAGAATGCGTCAGCGTCCCATAAAGGCGCTTGTTGACGCGTTGAATTCATGTGGCGCGTCAATCTCCTATCTTGGCGCGGAAGGATATCCTCCATTGAAAATTGAAGGACGACGTCTTAAAGGTGGCGCGATCACTCTCGACGGCTCCATCAGTTCGCAATATGTTTCGGCTCTTCTGATGGTCGCCCCATGCATGGAGTCGGGGCTTGCCTTGACATTGGAAGGTGACGTGGTGTCTCGTCCATATATCGACATGACCCTGTCATTGATGAAAGAGTGGGGGGTAGACAGCGAGGTTGACGGAACCACTTTCAAAGTGCCTGATTCCCGCTACGTCCCGATTGAGTATAGCGTGGAGGCTGACTGGTCGGCGGCATCCTACTGGTTTGAAATCGCTGCGTTTTCATTTGGCGACATAAAGCTCGACGGACTGAAGCCGAAGAGCCTTCAGGGCGACAGCCGTGTGGCGAAGCTGTTCGGAAATTTTGGAATTGAGGCTGAGTGGGATGATGCCGAAGGGTTGGAGCTTGTCGCTTCGCCTGACATAACTCCGCGTTTCATCGCCGATTTGTCCGAGCAGCCCGATCTTGCCCAGACTTTAGTCGTCACCTGTTGCGCGTTGAATATCCCGTTTCACATAACCGGGTTGGCTACCCTTAAGATAAAGGAGACCGATAGGCTTAGCGCTCTTTGTGACGAGTTGCGGAAATTGTCATTCCTCATAGAGTGCGAGAATGACTCGGAACTGTCATGGACTGGGCAGAGGGTTCCCGTCACGGCCGAAGAGGTGGCGATTGACACCTATAAGGACCACCGCATGGCGATGGCGTTTGCTCCGGTGGCGTTTTTCCTTCCCGGCTTGATTATAAAGGATGCCGGGGTGGTGACAAAGTCTTATCCTGAATTTTGGGATGATATGCGCAAAGCCGGATTTACTATACAGGATGTGAGTCAGGACTAAAAATAGCGGCATAATTATGGAAGTCAGTCTGATAATTATTGGAGCATTGGTCGTCACCGGCATCCTGCTCTATCTCTTCGATCGCCGTCAGCGATTGAAATCCCCCGACGCCGAGCCGGCATACAATGAGCCTGAAGAGGCTTGTTGCGGAATGCACATAACTTGTGAAAAAGACTCGTTGCTTGCGTCGGTAAGCCGGGAAATCGTGTACTATGACGATGAGGAGCTTGATGCGTTCAAGGGGCGCGGCGCCGATGAATACAACGATCAGGAGATTGAACAGTTCCGTGACGTGTTGCTCACGTTGCTGCCTCAGGATATCGCCGGTTGGGGACGCAGCGTTCAATTGAGAGGCATAGAACTGCCGGCATCAGTAAGGGATGAATTGCTCATGATTGTCGCTGAAGCCCGTAGCGCTTCAACAAAATAGCTGGTATATTATGGAATATCTTCAATACGCCTTTTTCCGCAATGCCTTGCTCGGCATACTCATTATCAGTATAGCCGGTGGCATTATAGGCACGTATATCATAACCCGCCGTCTCGTTTCGATCACCGGGGGAGTGACCCACGCTTGCTTCGGCGGGCTTGGTCTCGGTTACTATCTTGGGGTCAGCCCCGTGGCTATGGCTTCGGTTTTCGCTGTCGCGTCATCATTAGGGGTTGAGTGGATTTCTCATCGCTATCATGTGCGCGAGGATTCGGCGATAGCCGTGATATGGGCGCTTGGCATGGCGGTGGGCATCCTGTTTGTCTTTATGACTCCGGGCTATGTCCCTGAGCTTAACGGATTTCTGTTTGGCAACATTCTCACCATCTCTTCGGCTGATTTATGGGCGTTTTCAATCTATACGGTGATATTGATTCTGTTCATCGCTTTTTTCAATCAGCTTGTGATCGCATGCGCTTTCGACAGCGACTTTGCGAAAGTTTCAGGGATGAGGGTGAGATTGGTCAGCTACGTCATGACCGTGTTGGTGGCGGTGTGTGTCGTGCTCACGATACGCCTCGTCGGCATAATGCTCCTCATTGCCATGCTCACGCTCCCGATATTGATTGCCGAAACATGGTGCCGCCGTTTCTCTGGTATTATGATTGCTTCGATTCTTACCTCGGCGGCGACATCTACAGCCGGGCTCATGCTCGCGACGCTTGGCGACGTGCCGTGTTCTGCTATAATCGTGCTCCTTCAGGTGGCTGTTTATGTCATTGTTAGGGTTGTTAAGGACATGTCGTTGCGAAAATTGATGCAATAAAGTTTTATAATCAAGCGTTTATTCAACGGTGAAGAAGATTCCTATTATAGTATTCCTGATTGTGGCGTTTGGCATTGTGGGATGCGGACCGCGTAAAAACACGGCTTTATCACGCAATTACCAAGCGTTCATCACCCGTTATAACATCTATTATAATGGCGATGAGCATTATAAGGAGACTATGAAAGAGCTTGAACAGAGCTATGAGGATGATTATTCACGGCTCCTTTTCGTGCATCCCGTCGATGCCAAGGGGGTGGAAGGGGTCCAACAGCCGCAGGGCGATTTCACCCGTTCAATCGAGAAAGCCCAGAAAGCCATTCAATTGCGCTCCATCAAGAAGAAACCGGCAAGAAAACCGGGGCGCTCCTCCGATCCTAAATATAAAGAGTGGCTGCGACGCGAGGAATACAATCCCTTTTTGCACAATGCATGGATGATGCTCGGCAAGTCACAGTTCAACAACGGTGATTTTCTTGGAGCGGCGTCGACATTCTATTACGTAGCCAAACATTTCTCGTGGTTGCCGGCTACGGTCACTGAAGCGCGCTTGTGGCAGGCGAGGGCTTATTGTGACATGGGCTGGGACTATGAGGCTGAAAACATTCTGGTCAAAACTCCAAAGGACCAATTGACCACCAAGGAGTTGAAACGCCTCTATAACATGGCATACGCCGCCCTGTATCTGCGCGGCATAGAACCTGAAGGCGCCATTCCCTATGTGAAAGAGCTTATATCGCTCTCCTCGGGAGCGCAGAAGTCAAGGCTCAATTTTCTGCTCGGTCAGTTATATGCCCGTGAGGGTAATAAGCAGTTGGCTTATGAGGCTTTTAAGCATGCGGGTTCGGCATCGGTATCTTATCGCACCCAGTTCAATGCCCGCATCAAGCAGAGTGAGGTGTATGCCGGTGAAAATATCAAGCCTGAGGTCGACGCGCTGAAGCGAATGACTCGCTATGACCGCAATAAGGAATATCTGGACCAGATTTATTATGCCATAGGCAACCTGTATCTGTCACGAAAGGACACCGCCGAGGCTATAAAAAACTATGAACTTTCGGTTGAGAAATCAGTGAGAAACGGAGTGGATAAAGCGATTTGCCAGATTACTCTCGGAAATCTTTATTTCGACCGCCGCCAGTATGACTTGGCTCAGCCATGTTATGCCGAGGCGCTCCCGATGCTTCCTGAGGACTATCCGCAATATGAATTGCTGCGTCAGCGAAGCGACGTGCTCGACGAGCTTGCAATTTATTCCCAGAATGTGAATCTCAACGACTCGCTCCTGCGTCTTTCCGACATGACCCATGAGCAGCAGCTTGCTGTGGTCAATAAAATAATCGACGAATTAAAGAAAAAGGAGAGGGAGGAAGCTGAACGGCAACAACGTGAGGAATACCTTGCCCGGCAGCAGGCTAACGGCAGCATGATTTCCAATACCGGAAATGCCGCATCGGCGCCGGCGACCTATGTGATGAACACCGACGATTCCTGGTACTTCTACAATAGCGCGACGCTTGCTGCCGGAAGAACCGACTTCCAGAAGCGTTGGGGCGCGCGAAAGCTTGAGGACGACTGGCGCCGGCGCAACAAGTCGTCGTTCAGTTTTGACGAATTTGAAAACAACGACTCGGAAGATGCCGCCGAAGAATCAGAAGGGTCTGACCGGTCCGACACATCTGAAAATGGTGATGGCGGAGCGGCGAAAAACGATCCCAACGACCCGCATTTCCCCGAATATTATCTGCGGCAGATTCCGTCTACTCCGCAGGAGAAAATGACTGCTAACGACGTGATTCAGGAGGGCATGTACAATATCGGCATCATTCTCAAGGATAAACTCGACGCCTATAATGAGGCTGCCGATGAATGGCAGCAATTGCTTAAGCGATACCCAGACAATGTTTATCGCCTTGACATATACTATAATATGTATCTCATGTATATGCGCATAGGCGACAAGAATATGGCTGAACGCTATCGCGCGCTTATTCTCTCCGAGTTCCCCGAGTCTAAATATGGAATGGCGCTCCGCGACCCGAATTACATCGACAATCTTCGCCGCATGGATTCGGAACAGAACGACATTTATGAGCGGGCGTATGACGCATATCTGAATAACCGTAACAGCCAGGTGCATGATGCATTGGCTATGATGCAGAAGAAATATCCCCTGAGCAAGTTGATGCCTAAGTTCCTGTTTATCGATGCATTGAGCTATGTGACCGAAAACAATCAGGACAAGTTCAAGGAAGCATTGTCAATGCTCCTCGAGCGTTATCCCGAGAGTGATGTTTCGCCCCTTGCTTCCGACTATATGCGAGGGCTATCGCAGGGCAGGAAACTTCACAGCGGTGTCTCCAACACGCGCGGAATGCTGTGGGATCTCAGGCTTGGCAATGATTCTATTGCCGCCGGAGCCGATTCGATTGAGTTTGATCTCAATCCCGACGAGCCTCAATTGCTTGTGCTTGTCTATCCCACCGACGAGGTTTCGGGCAATCAGCTGCTTTTTGATGTGGCGCGCCACAATTTCAATTCGTTCGTTGTGAAAGATTATGATCTTGAACCCATGAATTTCGGCCGCCTCGGTTTGCTTCTTGTGAAAGGATTTGCTAACTTTGACGAATTAGTGCATTATCGTTCTGTGATGGCGTCAGGACTGGAACTGCCCGATAATGTTCGCCCCGTGATGATCAGTGTCAAGAATTTCGACACGCTGTTGCAGCAGGGACGCACATTTGAGGAATATTTCAGGTATGTCGACGAGCAGGCGGCAGAGGCTCCCGTTAAAGGTGGACCGGGATTGATTGAGCAGGATTACAGCGCTTCGATTGTGCGTGACCGTCCCGAGGAGATTCCTGAGGATGAGATTGTTGAGCCGCAAGAGGAAGCCCCTGTGCCTGAGCCGGTCATTGAAAGCGGTGTGGATTCAATCAAGCCGATTGAACCGGCAATAGCTCCGGTCGAGAAGCCGGCGATAGCCGAAGATTCGGTCAAGGAGGTGATTGAAAAAACGCCGGTGGATACCGTGCCTGTAGTTCTGGTGGCGGCTCCGGCTAAAACCGAGCCTCAGCCTGTTGTTCCGGCAAAGACCGAGCCTCAGCCGGAAAAAGCTGAAAAACCGGCTAAGCCGGCGGCTCCTGAAAAGAAGCCGCTTCCGGTAGCTCCGAAGAAGAGAGCCTTGCCTGAATATCCTTCGGGATCGGAGGGCGATGATGACGACGACTTGTTAGATAACTAAGCGAGATGAGTGAACATCGATTACTTTGGGCTGATGACGAAATCGATCTCTTGAAGCCCCACATACTCTTCCTTAAAAGTAAAGGATATGACGTCACTACCGCAAATAGCGGCAGGGATGCTATTGAAATGGTCGAGAAGGAGGCTTTTGACCTTATCATTCTTGACGAGAATATGCCCGGTCTCACGGGACTTGAAACCCTTTCGCGCATAAAGCAGATATCCCCGCTGACTCCGGTCATAATGATCACCAAGAGCGAGGAGGAAAACATCATGAATCAGGCGATAGGAAGCAAAATTGCCGACTATCTCATTAAACCCGTGAATCCGAGCCAGATTCTTCTCTCGATAAAGAAAAATCTTCACTCCGAGCAGCTTGTCAATGAGCGCGCCACCAGTGACTACCGTCAGGAATTTGTCAACATCTCGATGCTCATAAACGATTGCCACACAATCGACGACTGGTATGCCCTCTATTCCAAATTAGTCTATTGGGAATTTGAACTCTCGTCGGCTGACTCAAACATGGCTGAGATGCTCAAGATGCAGAAAGACGAGGCTAATGGAGCCTTCTTCAAGTTTGTCCGCAAGAACTACGAGTCATGGATGGAAGGCAGCGACCGCCCCTTGATGAGCCCCGATATATTTAAGAAAAAAATCTTTCCGCTGCTCGATGGCGGGGAAAAGCTCTTCTTCGTGGTCATTGATAATTTCCGCCTTGACCAGTGGAGGATGATACGCCCCATGCTTTCCGAATTTTTCACTTTTGAGGAGGAACTCTACACGTCGATTCTACCCACGGCAACACAATATGCCCGAAATGCCATTTTCTCCGGGCTGATGCCGATGGATATTGAAAAAATGTTTCCCGATTTATGGATCGACGAAGATGAGGAGGAGGGGAAAAATCTCAACGAGTCGCCCTTGATTGAAACCCAGTTTGAGCGTTTCAGGCGCAAAGCCCGGTTCTCCTACAATAAAATCAACGATTCGGTTCATGCCGACAAGATTGTGCGTAATTTCAAAAATCTTCTTGACAACGATCTCAACGTCGTCGTCATAAATTTTGTCGACATGTTGTCCCACGCCCGCACCGAGTCCAAGATGATTCGCGAACTTGCATCTAACGACGCCGCCTATCGCTCCTTGACCGAGTCGTGGTTCCGCCACTCGCCGGCGTTTGAGCTTTTCCGCAAGATTGCCGCCTCGGGATTCAAACTTGTCCTCACCACCGACCACGGCACTATCCGGGTCGACAGCCCTTTGAAAGTGATCGGCGACAGAAACACCAATACCAATCTGCGCTATAAACTTGGCAAGAATCTCAATTATAATGCGAAGAATGTCTATGAGATGAAGCGCCCCGCCGCGTTCGGGCTCCCCGCGCCAAATGTCTCCACCACCTACATCTTCGCGTCGGGCCACGATTTCTTTGCCTATCCCAATAACTACAATTATTATGTACAGTATTACGACGGAACATTCCAGCACGGGGGCATCTCCCTTGAAGAAATGTTGATTCCGTTGATTACGATGACAGCAAAATAAATCTGATTAAAATGACTGAAAAGAAAATCATCATCAAGTCTTTGGACGAAATCGACAAAGCCGCTCAAGAGTTTGTCGAGAATATGGGCGACGAAACCGTCTATGCTTTCTATGGCGAAATGGGAGCCGGCAAGACCACTTTTATCAACGCGCTTTCCAAGGCTCTCGGAGTGGAGAGCGATGCCACCGGCAGCCCCTCATTCTCGATTATCAATGAATATCGCAGCGACACCACGGCTGAACTCATATATCACTTCGACCTCTATCGCCTTGAAAATCTCGAGGAGGCGTTTGATATAGGCGTTGAAGACTACTTCGATTCAGGCGCGCTGTGCCTGCTCGAATGGGCTGAACGCATCGAAGACATCTTGCCCGACGACACCGTCAAGGTCAATCTAAAGGTTCTTGACGACGATTCGCGCGAGCTTACCGTAATCATGCCTTAAAACCATGTCGCTGCTAACTGCGACATATTTGCTGGCGGCGATATTCGCCGCCGGAGGGTTGTTTTCGCTTTCGGCGGCTCTTTTCGGTTGGGAATGGTTCTTCAATAGCGCCAATGTCAAGCTCCTCACCGGAAAGATGTCGCGCTCCGTGGCTCGGGTGCTTTATGCTCTGATCGGTGTGGCAATTCTGGCGATGGCGCTCTATTTGTGTCACACTGCAAATTCTCCTTTACGATGATCGATGTTTTGACATTGGACTCGTGCCGGTCTACCAACACCTACCTGTCGGAAATAGCGCCTACGCTGTCGACCGACACCGTCGTGGTGACGCGCGAGCAGACCGCCGGCAGGGGACAGCGCGGCAACTCGTGGGAAGCGGCTCCGGGTTTGAATCTCACTTGCTCCATTCTCATGTTCAACCGGCGAGCTGTCAAGGCTTCCCGGCAGTTTGTCCTTTCCGAGGCGGTTTCGCTCGGCATTGTCGACACCGTGAAGCATTACCTCGGCGCAAATCATCAGGTCACAGTCAAGTGGCCCAACGATATATATGTAGGCGACAAAAAAATATGTGGCATCCTGATTGAAAACAGCATATCGGGCGGTGAAATCGGGCGCTCCATCATCGGCGTGGGCATCAACGTGAACCAGCGCGAGTTTGTCAGCGATGCTCCCAATCCCGTTTCCATCTACAATCTTGTCGGTCGGGAAATCCCGGTCGATGAAGTCATGACTATGATGGTTGACTGCATCTATCGCCGCGTTGCCATGCCGTTTGACGAGATTCATTCAGCCTATAAAAGCTGCTTGTGGCGGAAGCGTCGCAACAATTACATCGATGTCGCTTCAGGCTCCGGGTTCTCCGCCTCCATTGCCGACGTGTTGCCCGACGGCACCCTCTGCTTGCTTGACGATTGCGGAACCGAGCGTCGCTACCTGTTCAAGGAGGTGGCGGTGGCGCCATGAGTTTTGCTCTTTTCATAAAAATTAAGTAATTTTGAATCATTAATAATTTATAAACCATGAGACGATATTTAACCCTGTTAATCGGTCTGTTTCTTGTGATGACGGCATTTAAGGCTGACCAGCACAAGACCACCATCTTCATGATCGGAGACTCCACCATGGCAAACAAGTCGCTTGACGGTGGCAATCCTGAAAGAGGGTGGGGACAGATGCTTCCCGGATTCCTTTCGGAAGAAATTGTAGTTGACAATCATGCTGTGAACGGACGCAGCAGCAAGAGTTTCATCGACGAAGGTCGGTGGGACAAAGTGCTTTCGCTCATTCGCCCGGGCGACTACGTGTTCATCCAGTTCGGTCACAACGACGAGAAGCCCAAGGCTGACCGCCACACTGACCCGGGTTCAACTTTCGACGACAACCTGCGCAAGTTTGTCAACGAAACCCGCGCCAAGGGCGGCAAGCCGGTGCTATTCAACTCCATCATACGCCGCAATTTCGGCGCCGCCAATGATGCCAATGCTGTTCAAGCCGCAGTAAAGCAGGACGATGCCTTCTACGTCAACCCCGATGCCAAGCGCGACCCCTCGGCAGCCGCCGAGCCCGCCGCTGTGGAAGGAATGAAACTTATTGACACCCACGGAGCCTATCTCGAATCGCCGCGCAATGTGGCTCGCGAGCTCAACGTGCCCTTCGTGGACATGAACAAAATCACCCACGACCTCGTGGAGGGAATGGGACCTGAAGATTCCAAGGCGCTTTTCATGTGGGTGGCTCCCAACACTGTTCCTGCCATTCCCAAAGGTCGTGAGGACAACACCCATCTTAACGTGCATGGCGGACGCGTCATCGCCGGTCTTACCATCGATGAGATAGCCAAGGCGGTTCCCGAGCTTGCGCCCTATGTGCGTCACTATGACTACGTTGTCGCCAAGGACGGCAGCGGCGATTTCTTCACCGTTCAGGAAGCTATCGACGCCGTGCCTGACTTCCGCAAGAACCGCACCACCATCCTCGTGCGTCCCGGCGAATATAAAGAAAAAATCGTTATTCCCGAAACCAAGCGCAACATCGCCCTCATCGGTCAGGAAGGAACCGTTCTCACCTACGATGACCATGCCCGCACTCTCAACTCGTTTGGCGAGGAGAAAGGCACCTCAGGCTCATCCTCGTGCTACATTTACGGTCCCGATTTCTATGCCGAAAACATCACCTTCGACAACTCCGCCGGTCCCGTCGGTCAGGCTGTGGCATGCTTCGTGAGCGGCGACCGCGCCCATTTCAAAAATTGCCGCTTCCTTGGCAATCAGGACACTCTCTACACCTATGGCAAGCAGTCGCGCCAATATTACGAAAACTGCTACATCGAGGGCACCGTCGACTTCATTTTCGGATCCTCTACCGCAGTCTTCGACGGATGCCGCATTCACAGCAAGCGCGACGGCTACCTCACTGCGCCATCCACACCCCAAGGCGCCCCTTACGGCTACGTCTTCTACGACTGTTCAATCACTGCCGATCCTGGCGTGAACAAAGTCTACCTGTCACGTCCGTGGCGCCCCTACGCCCAGGCTGTGTTCATCAATTGCCTCATGGACCGACACATCACTCCCGAAGGCTGGCACAACTGGGGAAAAGCTGAAAATGAAAAAACCGTGACCTATGCCGAATACGGTTCCCGCGGTGCCGGAGCCAATAAGGCAAAGAGAGCGTCATTCGGCAAGCAGCTAAAAAATACCAAAGACTACGAAATTTCTAAAGTGCTTGGCGGCGAAGACGGCTGGAATCCCAAAGCAGGAAACTAATTCCCGCCCGCCCACACAATCACACGATTTGGAGGCTGTGTCAAAATGGAATCACACACCATTTTTGACACAGCCTCTAATCCATTCTAATAGTTTTTCGAGCCATAATATATCATGACCGAGAGGAGAACTTAATGAAATTTTACTAACTTTGAGCGCTATGAGAATGGTATTGTTTTTTATTGCGATTATAACTGCGTGTTCTGTCCTCGTTTCATGTAGAAATGAAGTCGACAGTGCGATGGATCGTGCTGAACTCTTGATGGAGGAGGCTCCCGATTCCGCCCTGAAGATAATGGAAATCATAGAACCGAAAGGCTTGTCGGGCGCGCGCAATGCGAGATACGCATTGTTGCTCACACAGGCTCGTTACAAAAATTACATTGATGAGACCGACGATTCGCTCATAAATATTGCCGTCCGCTATTATCGTCATCGCGATGATATTGAAAAGCGTGTTAAATCCCACTTTCTGAAATCTCGCATTCTTGAGCAAGCCGGCAACTATTCCCATAGCATAATTTCGGCGCTTGATGCGGAACAGGATGCAAAAATTCTCAATAATCCTCTTTGGCTCGGGCGTGTCTACGAACTAATCGCCGATATTTATAGTGATACATATAATGCGCCATTAGAATTGGAGAATAGGAAAAAAACTACTGGATATTATGAAAAACATGGGAATGTGGAGTTATTATGTTGGCATTTACTTGATTTAGCAAAGGCTTTGATGAATCAGCATGAGAATGAGTATTATATTGAATCGTTGAATTTATTAGATAGTTTGCAAAGATTAAATGAAAGTACTATTCAGGATTCAGTTTTAAGAAATAGTATAATTTCAAGTTCATTGTACCCATTACTTTCAATGGGGGAGTATGGAGAATTGAAACATAGATTCTTTGATATTTACGAGGCTAATAATACTTCCATATCAGCGGAAGATTATATCTTGTTGAGTCGTGCATACATCTTTCTGGATAATCTTGATAGCGCAAGATTATATCTTAATAAAGCTGCTGAATATGAAAATGCTAAGGAATTATCACTGAGAATGAATGAATTCCTTATTTATAAAGCTGAAAAATCATTGGAGAAAGCTCTTGATGAGTTCACTTGGATTGCAAGGTATCAAGATAATATGGTTGAAAAGGAATTAAAGCAATCTATTGTTGAAGCTAAGAGCAATTATCATAAGTTGAAAGCAGAGAGAGAACGTAATAGAGTAAAAAAGGCAAATATTCGAACTGGTTGGATAGTCGGGATTGCTTTATTTATCATATTGATATTATCATTGTATCTGGTTGAAAAGATTAGATTAAAGAATTACAAGATAGCATCATGGATAAATGAGGTTAATATTTTATCTGAGAATCTAAATGAAAGTTTGTTATCTAATAAAAATTTGTCAAATGAATTAAATGGCGTAAAAACTGAACTATATATTAAGGAGCAGCAGCTAAATAATCAGGAACAAAAGGCTCAAGAATTAAATGGGATTGTCAAGGATTTGTTTTCTCAACATTTCGATACGCTTAATATGTTGTGTAGTGAGTATGTTGAAAAAAGCAATACAAGTATTAAGACAAAACTATCGATATATTCTTCAATTAAGACTGAGATTGATAAGATGGCTGAAAAAAAGGCTTTATTGGAACTTGAAAAAATTACTAATAAATGCAATTTTGATGTCATGATTAAATTGAGAAGTCAAATGCCGGAACTAAAAGAATCTGATATGATTTTTTTATTACTTATTTTCTCTGGATTGTCTCCTCGGGCTGTTGCTTTAATATCCAATCTCTCTTATTCTAACTACTATACTAAAAGACGCAGATTGAAAGCCAGGATAGAATCGTCTGAGTCTCCTGATAGAGAATTATTTTTGGCGTTAATTTGAAACTTGTTGAGAATCAGTTTATTATACATTAAGGCGTAATACTTTGATTATTAAGGAGTTAATTCATGACCAAAAATAGCATATAATATGTGCTTGCAATTGGTTGAGAAACAGTGATTTGTAAGTCGATGTGACCAATATTCCTTAAGTGAAATTTTGAGTCAATATTATCGGTTAAAGGTAATTTTGCACAGTCAAAATTTATTAAACGATTATGAAATGTTTTACCAATTAATTTATTTCATAGAGCTATGAAAATATTTAGAATTATTGCCATTGCTTTAGGCTTGCTCATTTCAAACATTCAAGTGAAAGCTCAAAGCGCGTCCCCCATGTCATTTAATGTCGAAGCCGGATGGACTTTATCGAAGCCAACTGATACTGATAAGGCTAAAAGCGGTTTCAATATAGGCATTACGGCTGAATATCTTCTTTCTCGTTCATGGTTTGTCGATGCAGGACTCAAATTACAGTCAAAACCGTGGGAGATAAACCATTCCTCAATCATTGAAGGTCAACGAGGAATATCGGTAAAGGCGACTCCTTATTATCTGAATATTCCCATCCATGTGGGCTATCGATTCACGTTGACCGATAATGTGGCTCTTACCGGAGCGGTAGGTCCATATATCGGAATCGGATTGTGGGGAAGTGGCAAGGAATCTGCCGCAACAATAAGCGAAAAAGTCGACAATGTGTTTGACGACTGGATGAAACGCTTTGAAATTGGCGCGGATATCTGCATTGGAGCTGAGTTCATGAAGCGCTACCTCGTCTCGGCAGGCTATTCAATTCAGTTCAACAATTTCGACAACGGAGGATTGCTCTCCAATCGCAATCAAACGTTTTCACTCTCAGTGGGATATAAATTTTGACATAGCTACAATAAGCAAAACCCCATGTAGACCGTCTACATGGGGTTTTGTAATATCCGCTCGATTCTACAAACATCGTCGAGCGTCCTTAGCCTTTGACACGCTCATATTTCGCATAAAGAATGAACAGCAGCGTGCAGCCTGCGATAATAATCGGGATACCCACTATCGCCGGAGCCGTGTAGCCATATCCTGCTGCGATAATTTTGCCGCCTATCCATGCCGCTATTGCGTTTCCGGCGTTATATGCAATCTGGATGCAAGCAGCCCCGAGCATTTCTCCTCCGCGCGAATATCCCACTATCGATGATTGCAGCGGACTTCCCGACCCGAAAAGAGCGGCGGTTCCAAGCATCATCAGCGCAACGGCGGCAATCTGATACTGACACAGGAAAAAGAAAAGAATCAACACCGGAATTGCCGATGCCTGAACCCATGCGGCTACCCACGACGGCTTGTAGCGGTCGCTCAATTTGCCGGCTATGAGATTTCCGGCAAACATACCGAATCCGGCAAGAACCATCAGCCATGTCAGCGCTCCCGTCGAAAAGCCCGACACCTGTGTGAGCTGTGGATCGATGTAGCTGTACCAGCAGTAAATTCCTATCTGACCGAAAAGAACGCCTCCGAATATTAGCCACGGCGGCAGAGTTTTAAGAAACCTGAACTGTCCCTTGAAGCCCATGTCGGGCAGATCCGGAACAGTCGGCACCCATGAGTGGATAGCTAAAAATGTGAGTATGCCCGTCGCGCCTACAATAATGAAAGCTATCCTCCAGGTGAACATATTGCTGATAAATGTTCCCATCGGAACACCTAAAAGCGTCGCCACCGTCATTCCCGCAATCATGTAGGAAACCGCGCTCACTTCTTTGCCCGGAGCCGCGAGCTTCCGAGCCACTATCGCTCCGACTCCGAAGTAAGCTCCGTGGGGGAGTCCCGATATGAAACGCCCTGCAAAAAGTGTCCAGAAATTCGGAGCCATCGAAGCCAGCAGATTGCCGATGGCGATGACGGCTGCAAGAATAAGCATAATCTTCTTCAGCGCGATTTTCCGGGAAAACAATAATGCCGGCGCTCCGCAACACACTCCGAGCGCGTATGCCGAAATAAAATGTCCTGCTTCACTGATGCTTACACCCATATTGGCGGCGAGATCGCCGAGTATTCCCATCATTAAAAACTCCGATATGCCAAGGGCGAAAGTGCCCAATGCAAGAGCTAACAATCCTTTATTCATACGTCAATTCTCAAAAATCGGCTGCAAAATTAGAAAAAATGCTCCAATCCAAAAAATCCAATCCCCAATAATCACCCGCCATCCCTGATATCGGCGGGGAATCCATAAGGCACGCCACCAGCATCGGAGATGTTGAATAAGAACCATGACATCATCCCGAAGCCTGAAAAGGCTTCCCCATATGGATAGCCGGGTAGAGTGAGCGAAAGCGAACTCTGCCCGGTACAGGTTGAATAATAAACCGCGCTCTGCAAAGAGCGCCCCCTAAATCAAGGTGTTTGATGTTATGGCGGCGGTGTAGTTCAAAAAATGACGGGCAAATCGCAAGGGTATTTTTAGGGGGCACTCTTCCAGAGTGCTATTGCACATGATGCCCATGTCCCGGGCACGGCTCATTTCATTCGCCGTACCCGGCTACCCATAAGGCAAGCCTTTCAGGCTTGATTTCTATGCTCCTATTCGAAATTGTGTATCCCGTCGGGATGGTGTTGCCGTATGGGGGCGTTTTGTCTTGCGAACATTGCTGGGGCTATTGTCGCCGTAGGCGGCATTCATGTTAGCCCAGGGGCGGAGTCCTCGTAGAGGGCGCCGTCCCTGGGAGATTGCGTGGAACCCACCCGCTCCCTGTAAGGGGGCTTTATAGATAAATAAGAGTTCCCAATTTTACCAAGTAGGGACATCGCGTGCGATGTCATCCGATGGATGTAGCGGTGTAGCGGCTGTGGGGATATGGAACACAACGACGCATGGTCCGGAGGTATCAGCACAGGGCTTCAACCATCGGACTACATGCGTTTTTCCATTTTGGTGAATGAATCGTCGGAAGGGCCCGTTCCGAGCGATTTCCATGATGTGTCAGGCGCCCGTGGAGGGTGTGACGCCCGAACCGTTTTACCGGTTGTGAAATGACAGCGGCTTCGTGTTGGCGGATTGCGCTTCGCGACGGCGGCATTCCGA